>CAJUPS010000076.1 GCA_910588045.1 uncultured Oscillospiraceae bacterium
TGGGAGCATAGCTCAGCTGGTTAGAGCACCTGCCTTACAAGCAGGGGGTCACTGGTTCGAGTCCAGTTGTTCCCACCACACCGTCTTTGGACCGGCAAGGGAAATGGCTCAGTAGTTCAGTTGGTTAGAACGCCAGCCTGTCACGCTGGAGGTCGACGGTTCGAGCCCGTTCTGAGTCGCCATAGGGTACTTCCGGGTGCCCTGTATGCCTCTGTAGCTCAGTTGGTAGAGCAGCGGACTGAAAATCCGCGTGTCGTTGGTTCAATTCCGACCGGAGGCACCATTTGTTTGCGGGAACCCCGCAAACAAATCTGCGGGCGTAGCTCATCTGGTAGAGCGCCACCTTGCCAAGGTGGAGGTAGCGGGTTCGAGCCCCGTCGCCCGCTCCACAAATGAGAACAGGAGCAACAGCGCTTGCTCCTGTTCTCTATATGGCGACATAGCCAAGTGGTAAGGCATGGGTCTGCAAAACCCTGATTCCCCGGTTCAAATCCGGGTGTCGCCTCCAACTTTAGCAGACAGTATAGATGCCGTGGGCTGAAAGCCCACGGCATCTACTGTTTTCAGGGTTTGCCGCCCCGCATATCCCAGTGCCCAGGAGGAATCATGTCCAGAAACCTCCCCCTCAAAAAGCCAGAAACAAGTCGATCCAGACTCGGCCATCCTCCAGCCTGACGGCGGACTCATCCACCATCTGACCCACCAGGGACATCTCGCTCTCCTCGGTGTACTGGTCCTCTCCGGTCAGCTCCCAGTAGGTCTCCACCAGGGCCGGATCCCGGAACTTTGGCTGAAGAAGGAGGGCCATGTGCTCCATCTTCGTCTGATTTTCCTCCTCATAGACCCCCTCCAGGCGCAGGCGCAGGCCGTTGTCCTCCCGGATCAGGTCCATGTGGATCTCCCGGCTCCCCGCCTGGAGCAGCACGTGGCTCAGCTCGCTGATCACGTGGTTCATCCGGCGGCGGGCCCGGTACATCCGTCTTTTCATGTCAGTAGTCCTCCTCGGGCTCCGGCGAGATGGCCTTGATGATGGGGATGAGCAGGATGCACACCAGTCCCGCGGCGAAGCCGTTATTGTATAGGTTCATTCCCCCGTGGAGAATGCTGGTATTCTGTACGATGGTCATATGGAGAAACCCGGCCGCCAGACCCCACTTCCATCCGAACTGGCCCGCGATGGGGGCCAGGCAGGTGCACAGCAGGGTGGCCAGCAGGACCCCGGGCGACGTGATGGGCACCGCTACCAGCAGGACCGCCGCCAGGACGGCCCCGGCCATGACGGGCAGGACGTTCCTCGGGTGCTTCCCGAAGGCCCCGAACCCGGTCATGGCGAAGATGCAGCACACCAGCGGCCCGTTCAGCCGCACCCCCTGGGGATATTGCAGCAGAAGGTAGGCAAAGCCCACGGCCCCTGTCAGGGCCATGTTCACCAGCGTGGGCCCCGGCCCATCCAGGAGGATGAAGTCCGCCACCGCACGTCCGGAGTGGTGCAGGATGTGCCGGTACTCCGGCCAGCTCCAGCAGCCCAGGACCATCCCCGTCCCCAGCAGGCCCAGCAGGACCACCGACACCAGTACGCACAGCAGTCCGTGGCCCTCCTGGCTCCAGCTGACGCTGGAGTCGAACTCCACGCCCAGTCCCTTGAGGATGCTCGCGATGCCCAGGCCCAGGATGCCCGCAGCGAAGCCCACGTTGTAGAGGTTGTAGCCCTGGTGGATCCTGGTGGTAAACCGGGCGATGGCCGGGAGCAGGAAGCCGATGACCACTCCGCAGAGGGACATGGCCAGCCACCGGAACCCTGGACGGATTCGCACCAGCAGGAAGCTGACCATGGGGGAGAGGCAGGTGCCATAGAGGATCAGGTAGACGTACTTGGCAAAGCTCTCCCGGCGGTAGAGGGCGTGGAGCCAGCCGCCCACCACGATAGGGGCGATGTTCAGCAGGTTCTTTCCCAGCAGGGAGAACCCCGCCATCATGAACAGACAGGCGAAGGCCGCGCCGGTGAAAGGGAGGTGCATCCGCCGGATGAGCATGGTGCTCAGAAACAGTACCACCGCCGCGTTCAGCAGCGCCGCGCCCACGCCGCCGGTGACCATGGGGTCGGTGATCAGCCCCGTCTCGCTGACCTGAATGGCCCAGAAGCCCCGCAGGAGGGAGACGTCCGGCTGAGAGACCAGGGCGAAGACCAGCAGCAGCGCCGCCAGGGCCAGCAGGATACCGTACAGCCGCTCGTGCAGCAGCTCCGCCCAACGGTTGATTCGCTCCATGTGCATAGACTGCCCTCCCTTGTGCCCGCGCCAACACTTCCGGGCGCAGCGCCCGGAAGGACTCCCACCTCTATTGTAAGGTACGGCGCGCCCCGCTGTCAAGGGAAATCGACACAGATACTTGCGCAGGGCGGCAGGGTGTGGTACAATAGAGGGGCAGAAAGAAACGCGGCGTTCGGCAGGGTCCGGCGGGAAAGGACGGGAGCGGTATGCAAATTTATGAATCTGCGGAGGACTATCTGGAGGCGATCCTGGTGATCGGCCAGCGGCGGGGTACGGTGCGCTCCATTGACATCGCCAACGAGCTGCACTTTTCCAAGCCCAGCGTCAGCGTAGCCATGAAGAAGCTGCGGGAGAGCGGACATATCGGGATGGACCAGGACGGGGCCATCCGACTTCTGCCCTCCGGGCGGGCCATCGCCGAGCAGATCTACGAGCGGCACCGGATGCTGACGGACTTCTTTGTCTTCCTGGGGGTCGACGAGGAGACGGCCGCCGCTGATGCGTGCCGGGTGGAGCACGATCTGAGCGCGGAGACCTTCGGCAAGCTGAAGGAGCACATCCGTGAGACCATGCGTCCCCGGGCAGAAAATTGAAGCTTTTCCGTCAGGCCGCCCCGGGGAGGAACCGCCGGAATTGTCCTGATGGAACACGAGAGCGCGGGGCCCTTTTAGGGCCCCGCGCTCTCTTCCTGGTCCTATCAGACGGCGGTGACATCCACCGCACGCAGCTTGCTGCTGTTTTTGGGATCCGGCTCCACCTCATAGGTGACCTTCTGCCCCTCGGTGAGCGTGCGATAACCGGTCCCCTGGATGGCGGAAAAATGGACGAACACGTCGCCGCTCCCGTCGTCATTGGAGATAAAGCCGTAGCCCTTCTCCGCGTTGAACCATTTTACAGTGCCGTTGTTCATGGTGATCTGCCTCCTAAGAATTTGAAGTAATGCAAAGAAGCCCACTGCGGCAAAGCCAAAAGACGGACGGGTTTCGCCTGGCGGTGACTAATTTGTACATTTTCGGACACACCGTTAGCATACCATTCGATGGAGAAAATGTCAAGTGAAGATTGGAACAAATTTTTACTCATTTCCCCAGATGGACGGGTTTCTGGGGCGCATTCTTCCTCCGGGCGCTGGTGCGGCCCTCCGTCTGGATCTCGCCTGCGGCGATCAGGGAGCGCTTGGTCAGTGTGGGACCCACCAGCTCATAGACCAGCACGGAGAAGAGTACGACGCTGCGCACCACTGCGCCGTCGGAGAGCTGCTGGGCGGTCAGGGCCATCCCCAGGGCGACGCCCGCCTGCGGCAGCAGGGTGATGCCCAGGTGCTTGGTGATGTTCTCGCTGCACCCGGTGGCGGAGCAGCTGCTGTAGGCGCCCAGGTACTTGCCCAGGGAGCGGGCGGCGATATACACCAGGCCGATGAGCAGCACCAGGGGGTTGGAGAGGACCTTCAGGTTCAGTTCCGCACCGGACAGGACGAAAAACAGGACGAACAGGGGAGCCGTCCAGCTGTCCACACGGCCCATCAGCTCCTCGGAGAAGTCGCAGATGTTGCAGAAGATGGTCCCCGTCATCATGCACACCAGCAAAAGGCTGAAGCCGCAGCGGATGCCGCCCACCTCGAACTCCGCCATGGACAGTCCCACGGTCAGCAGCACGAAGCCGATGGAGATGGACAGGCGCTTGCTGCGGGAGTGGAAAAACCGCTCCACCCGGTAGAGCACCCACCCCGCCGCGCCGCCCAGGAGCAGGGAGAGCAGGATCTCGATGACCGGTTCCACCAGCACGGTGACGGCGCTGATGCTGCCGCTCTCCAGGGCGGAGGCCACGCCGAAGGAGGCGGAGAAGAGCACCAGGCCCACCGCGTCGTCGATGGCGACCACCAACAAAAGCAGTCTGGTCAGCGGCCCGTCCGCCTTGTACTGGCGTACCACCATCAGCGTGGCCGCCGGGGCGGTGGCCGCCGCGATGGCGCCCAGGGTGATGGCGGAGGAGACGGAGATGAGGGAGGGGTTGATAAAGTGCAGGCCCACCAGGGCCAGGTCCACCACCACGGTGGTGAAGACCGCCTGGGCGATGCCCACGGTGATGGCCTGCTTGCCCATGTGGCGGAGCTGCTCCAGGCGGAACTCGTTGCCGATGGTGAAGGCGATGAAGCCAAGGGCGACCTGGGAGATCACATCCAGGGCGGCCACCGCCTCCGGGGTGGCGAAGCCGACGCCCGGCAGGTTCAGGTGACCGATACAGTAGGGGCCCAGCAGCAGTCCGGCTACCAGGTAGGCGGTCACGGCTGGCAGATTGAGCTTTTTGGCCAGGCGGGAGAGCAGCAGCCCGCCCACCAGGGAAAAGGACAGTGAGATTAGAATTTCCATGGAGGACACCTCGCTTATTTCTTTACGAACAAAGTAGAATATAGCACTTGTGCCTAAAATCTGCAAGCATAATTTGTTGAAAATATCCACAAAGAAGAAACGTACCGCCTGCGGATTTTTGCCGCTGCGGGGGCGGGGGAAAAGAAAGCATTGACAGAAGCCCGTGCCGCCGGTATGATACAGGAGAAGAATCCGGATAAAAGGGGTACGATGTGAACAATTATTTCGAGCTTCGTCTGGAGGAGGACGAGATCCGCGCCATCAGCTCCATTGGTCTGGCCCACCTGGGGGACGCGGTGTACGAGCTGCTGGTCCGCGCCTGGCTGTGCGCCCACGGCAAGGCCACCGGCAAGGGGCTCCACCGCTCGGCGGTGGAGCTGGTGAAGGCCCCCGCCCAGGCGGCGCGGGCGGAGAGGATCCTGCCCATGCTGACGGAGGAGGAGCTGGCGGTGTATAAGCGGGGCCGCAACGCCCACGTCCACACCATCCCCCACAGCGCCAGCCGGGCGGACTATCTGCGGGCCACCGCCCTGGAGTGTCTGCTGGGATGGCTGTATCTGCGGGGGGAGCGGGACAGGATCAACCGGCTGTTTGCCGTGATGATGGAGGAGGAGCAAGATGCCACTTGACGCCGTATGCTTGACGGGCGTGGTGCGGGAGCTGCGGGAGAGCATCCTGGGACTGCGCATCGAGAAGATCCAGCAGCCCGCCCGGGACCAGGTGATCCTTGCGCTGCGGGGCGGGAAGAAGCTGCTGCTGTGCGCCGGGGCCAGCCAGGCGCGGGTCCACCTCACGGGCCTTGCCCGGGAGAACCCCGCCGCGCCGCCCATGTTCTGTATGCTCCTGCGCAAGCACCTGACCGGCGGCCGGATCGCCGCCATCGACCAGCCCGCTCTGGAGCGGGCGGTGACGCTCACCATCGACGTCGTGGACGAGCTGGGGGAGCCGGGACGGCGGAAGCTGGTGGCGGAGTGCATGGGGCGGTACTCCAATTTGATTCTCCTGGACGGCCAGGACCGGATCGTGGACTGCCTGCGGAGGGTGGACATGGAGATGAGCGAGCGGCGGCAGGTGCTGCCGGGGCTGTTCTACCGCCTTCCCCCGGCCCAGGAGAAGCGGGACCCGCTGGCGGTGGACGGGGAGGCGCTGCGCGCCATGCTGGACGCGGCCCCCGACGGAACGGACGCCGCCGCCTGGCTGTTGGGGAACTTCACCGCCCTCTCGCCGCTGGTGTGCCGGGAGCTGGCCCATCTGGGCTGTGAGGACGGGACCTGCCTGCGGGACGGCGGGGACCGGGAGCGTCTGGCGGGGACCTTCTCAGTGTGGCAGGGGATGGTCCGGGGGGAAAACGGGGAGCGCTTCACCCCCTGGATGCTCACCCGGGACGGCAAGCCCGCCGACTTCTCCTACATGCCCATCTCCCAGTACGGAAACGCCATGGAGGGGGCGCCCTGGGACGATTTTTCCTCCATGCTGGACGCCTTCTACGAGAAGCGGGAGCAGATGGAGCGGGTCCGGCAGCAGGGGGCGGACCTCCAGCGGGCGGCGGCCAACGCCCGGGACCGTGCGGTGCGGAAGCTGGCCCTCCAGGAGAAGGAGTACGAGCGGACCCAGGATCGGGACCGGCTGCGTGTCTTCGGGGAGCTGATCACCGCCAACCTCTACCGCATGGAGCGGGGCGGGAGCGTCCTCCGGGCGCAGAATTACTACGACCCTGCGGGCGGCGAGGTGGACGTCCCGCTGGACCCGCTGCTGACGCCCCAGCAGAACGCGGCGAAATATTTCAAGCGGTACAACAAGGCCAAGACGGCGGAGAAGTATCTGACGGAGCAGATGGAGTTGGCCCGCCGGGAGCGGGACTGGCTGGAGAGCATCCTGGACGAGCTGACCCGGGCGGAGACGGAGCAGGACTTCAGAGACGTCCGCCGGGAGCTGCGGGAGGCCGGGTATCTGAAAGGGCCCGGGAAGAAGGAGGTCCGCCGGGGGCCCAGCCGTCCCAGGGCGTTCCGGTCCCACAGCGGGCTGCGGATCCTGGTGGGGCGGAGCAACACCCAGAATGACAAGCTGGTGCGGGAGGCGTTCAAGTCGGACTACTGGTTTCACACCCAGCGCATCCACGGGTCCCACGTGATCCTCTGCACCGAGGGGCAGGAGCCGGACGCAGAGGCCGTCACCGAGGCGGCCTCGCTGGCGGCCTGGTTCTCCCAGGGCCGGGAGGGGAATCAGGTGGCGGTGGACTACACCCAGGTCCGGTACGTCAAGAAGCCCAACGGGGCCCGGCCCGGGATGGTGGTCTACGACCCCTATCAGACGGCCTATGTGACGCCGGATGAAGGACTTGTCAAGGAGCTGGAGGATAAAAATCATTAAAGTTTCGGGCCGCCCTTTTCAAAGGGCGGTGGGGCCAGGGGCGACGCCCCTGGCGGGTTTGGGCGGCGCCCAACATGCTTTTGTTATAAAAGGGCCACCCCCTGAGGGGGTGGCCCTACGTTTATAGGATCAACAGCAACCCCAGCGCCAGCAGAAGCTCCTCGTCCTCGCCCTCCCGAAAGAGGAGGAACAGGAGAAAGAGCAGCAGCAGGTCCCCGGAGTCCATGTCCCGCAGATTGAGCTTATCCAGGATGCCGGAGAGGAAGCCCCTGTTTGGCGGCGGCGGCGGAGGCGCGCTCCACCCGGTTCCCCCCGGCGGCGGAGGCGGTGGATTCCCGTGGGGTTCCCCCGGCGGAGGAGGGGGCGGGTCAACGGGAATCCGCTCGTATCGCCCGTCGTCGCCGCGTATGTACCGGTTATACATTTTGTTCCCCCATGGATTTCAGCAGCTTCTTCCCCACGTGGATCAGGCGGGCCGTCCGGGCGGCCCGCTCCACCTTTTCCTGGCGCTCCGGCTTGAGGAAGGGGCGCAGGGCGTAGAGCAGCTGCATCCGCTCGTCGTTCCCGCCGCCTGTGAGCTCGCCCACCAGCGGCAGCAGGCGTTGCATCATCTTGGGATCGAGCTGCCCCAGGAGACTGGACAGGTCCCCCAGTCCGCCGCCCCCGCCGCCGGGACTGCTGGCGGAATTTCCGCCGGGGTCCCCGGGCGGGGCGCCGTCCCCCTCCGCAGGCGGCGTATCACCGCCGCCTGCGCCGCCGAGGTTCAGCGACTGGGCCAGGTTCATCACCTGGCTCATGGCCTCCGGATTGGAGAGGAGGGAGTTCAGTTTTTCTTCAAAGTCGCTCATTCCATGTCCCCTCCTTTCCGGAATACGGGTTCTTATTTCTGCCCGAAGCTGTTCCCCAGCTTTTGCAGCAGCTCCGCGCCGCCGGGCGAGGAGGTGATGGACTGGATGAGCGCCTTGAGCTGGGTGGTGTCACCCTTGGCGGCGTTCTGGGCGATTTTTTGCAGGGAGGCCGGATCCGTGCCCTGGGTCAGCATACCGGCCAGCTTTTGGGCGTCGGGGGAGTTGGCGATCTGCTCGATCATTTTCTTGTCGCTCAGCGCCTGCTGGATTTTTGACTGGTTGTTCTGTCTCATACGGAGCCCTCCTGATGTGGTTTCCTTCCAGTATATGAGCCGGGGATGAAAAATGTTCCCCTCTCCCGGGGATCGGGAGAGGGGAAACGATCAGGACCTGGTATCCGGTCCGTTCCAATGGTCGCACCAGGGGCGAAGGGTGCAGTTTTCGCAGTCCGGCCGCCGGGCCACGCACACCGCCCGGCCGTGGAGCACCATCCGGTGGCAGAAGTCGTTGCTCTCCTCCGGGGGGATGCACCGGCGCAGCTGCATCTCCACTTTCAGGGGGTCCTTGCTGCCGTCGGTGATGCCCAGCAGGCCCGTGATGCGGATGCAGTGGGTGTCGCAGACGTAGCCCTCCCGGCCGTACACGTCGCCCAGGATCAGGTTGGCGGTCTTGCGCCCCACGCCGGGCAGGCGCAGCAGGTCCTCCATGTTGTCCGGCACCCTGCCGCCGTACTCCTCCACCAGCATTTTGCTGGCCGCCACGATGTCCCGGGCCTTGGCCCGCCAGAAGCCGGTGGAGTGGATGATCTCCCCCACCTCCTCCTCGGTGGCTGCGGCCAGGTCCTCCAGGGTGGGGAACCTGGCGTAGAGCACCGGGGTCACCAGGTTCACCCGGGCGTCGGTGCACTGGGCCGCGAGGCGCACGGAGAAGAGGAGCTCATACGCCTTGTCCGGGTCAAAGGGCAGGGAGCACTCGGCGGCGGGGTAGAGAGTCTTCAGCTCTTCTATGATGGCCGAAACGGCCTGGGGATCTTTCATGTCAATCACCTCGGGGGTATTCTATCATACTTTTCGACAATTTGCGAGAAAAATCTCTGCGCTGCATCCAAATCGTGGTTCAAAAACAGGAATATGCCAATACCTGAAACCAAGATTTGACAAAGCCGCTGGTTATGCAGTATAATGAATACGCCCCGAAAGGGGGACAGAAGGCATTTATGCTGCCGGGTATCCCGGTTCCCGGTAGGTGGTCATTACATAAATAAGGCGGTTAGCCGCTCCCTGGGATTTTGCGAAGGTCGCATCGGGCACCACGCAAAGTCGAGGTGCACAGACGATCCAGCGTGGTCGCTGCGCAGTCAAGAAAGGGGGTGAGGCGGATGTGGAAAAAGCGATTGATCGCGGTACTGCGGTTCCTGCTGGTTTTGGCGTGGACGCTGTACTTTCTGACCACAAAAGCGTGTTGACCGCTCGGATGGTCCCCAAGCGGTCAACATGAATCAACTTGTGTTGACAAATGAGGGCTAACTACCTTGTAATGACCGCCCTTCTGTCTTTATTATAACCTGCCCGCGGGTACTTTGTCAAGTACGAGAAACCATTTCCCTGAGGCAATCCGGTTGCAGTCCGCGTTAAATTGTGATACACTGGAGCACAACCCATCCGGTCCCTGGGCAGGGCCGGAGAAATGAGGAAATCATCATGAAAATGTTATTCAAGCAGCGCTTCTTCTCCTGGTTTGACAGCTACGACATCTACAACGAGACCGGCGACACCCTGTTTACCGTGGAGGGCAAGCTCAGTTGGGGCCACTGCCTCCATATCCTGGACGCCAACGGGCAGCACATCGGTACGGTGGAGGAGAAGGTGCTGACCTTCCTGCCCCAGTTTGATCTCTACGCCTACGGAGAATACCTGGGGTGCCTGAAAAAGGAGTTTACCTTTTTTACGCCCCGGTTCGTATTCGATTGCAGCGACTGGGAGGTGGAGGGCAGCTGGGCGGAGTGGGACTATTCCATCACCAGTCCCTCCCAAGGGCTGGTGGCCGTTATCGGGAAGGAACTGTTCCAGTGGACGGACACCTATGTCATCGACGTGGAGGATCAGTCCAACGCCCTGTGTGCCCTGATGGTGGTGCTGGCCATCGACGCGGAGAAGTGCCGCAGGGGATAAGAGGGATCGATCTATGAAAATCAACCCAATTGAGACGGCGCGGCTCCGCCTGCGGGGCTTCGCCCCGGCGGACGCGGACTTCGCCATCGGCATCTGGAACGATCCGGAGATGGGGGAGTACCTGCTGGACGAGACCATGGAGACCGTCAGCGACGAGTACCGCCGCCAGATCGAGGCCCTGGGGGAGGACGAGGAGTGCTGCTACCTCATCGCCGAGGACAAAGCCACCGGGGAGCGGATCGGCACGTGCAGCTTTATCCCCGAAAACGGTGTGTACGACATCGCCTACTGCGTCCACAAGAAGTTCTGGCGGCAGGGGTACGCCACGGAGATGGTAGGCGGCATGATCGGTCATGCCAAAGAGCAGGGCGCAAAAAAGATGACCATCGTCATCAGCGACGAAAACGCCGCCTCCAACGCCATCGCCAGAAAATTCGGCTTCCATGTGGCGGAGACTCTGATCGAAAAGAAGCGGGGCAGCGGTCGGGAGTTCACAGATCACAAATATGAGCTGGAGCTCTAAATAAAAATAGCGGCGAAACAAAGTTTCACCGCAAAAAGTTTTTCTTTTTCGCTTCCTTTTTCTTTGTTCACAAAGAAAAAGGAAGGTATGCACCAAACGAGAGGAGTGACCGCCCATGGACCGTCCGCTGGCGGACCGCATCCGGCCGGAGTGCCTGGAAGAGGTGGTGGGGCAGAGGCACCTGCTGGGGAAGAATGCCCTGCTGCGCCGCTTCATCGAGAAGGGCACCGACGCCAACATGGTCTTTTATGGGCCCTCCGGCACCGGGAAGACCACCATCGCCAACATCATCGCCAAGCAGACCCACCGGACCTTATACAAGCTCAACGCCACCACAGCTTCCCTCCAGGATGTGAAGAACATTATCGGAGACGTGGGGACGCTGATGGCTCCCGGGGGCGTGCTGCTGTATCTGGACGAGATTCAATACTTTAACAAGAAGCAGCAGCAGTCTCTGTTGGAATTTATGGAGAACGGGGCCATCACCCTCATTGCCTCCACCACGGAGAATCCTTATTTCTACGTCTACGCTGCGCTCTTAAGCCGGAGCACGGTGTTTGAGTTCAAACCTGTTACCGCTGCCGACGTGCGCCCCGCCGTGGAGAGGGCGCTGGCGCTGGTGCAGTCGGAGAGCCCCCTGCCGCTTCGCTGGGAGGAGAGCGTGCCGGACTACATCGCCCACGCCTGCGGCGGGGACGTGCGTAAGGCCATGAATGCGGTGGAACTGCTCTATGAGGCCGCCCCGGCGGAGGACGGGAGATTGGTGCTGACCGTGGACGACGCGGAGCAGGTGAGTCAGCGCAGCGCCATGCGCTACGACCGGGGCGGGGACGCCATGTACGATCTGGCCTCGGCGCTGATGAAATCCCTGCGGGGCAGCGATCCGGACGCGGCGCTGCACTACCTGGCACGGTTCCTGGAGGCGGGGGACCTGATTACCCCCTGCCGGAGGCTGCTGTGTTCCGCCAGTGAGGACGTGGGGCTGGCCTATCCCCAGGCCATCTCCATTGTAAAGGCTTGTGTGGACACGGCCATGCAGTTGGGGTTGCCGGAGGCACAGCTGCCCTTGGCCCAGGCGGCCATCCTTCTGGCTACCGCGCCTAAGTCCAACTCGGTGGTGAGCGCCATCGGCGCGGCTCGCGAGGATGTGAAGAAGGGGCGGACGGGGGCCGTTCCCAGGGAGTTGCAGAATGTTCACGCCGACTCCACGGGCCAGGAGAGGGAGCAGGGATACCTCTATCCCCACGAATTTTCCGGGCACTGGGTGAAGCAGCAGTATCTCCCGGATGAGCTGGTGGGGGTTTGCTATTATCAGTACGGGGACAACAAGACGGAACAGGCGGCGCGGGCTTACTGGGAGAAGATGAAGGGAAATTTATAATGCGAATCAGGGGATGACGGGAACTCCCGGCGCTGTTCGCCGCGATCATTTATGACCGCTTGGAGCGGTCATAAATGATCAATTTTGCACGGCCCCTCGATGGGGGCGTGCAAAATCTGGGGCGGCGAAGGCGCTTAAAGCCGCGCAGGTTGGGGATTTTTCTTGTTGGTAGATTTTTTTCGGGCGCGGCTTTTGGGGGGTTCCGCCCTCTGCGGAGGGCGGCCAGAGGCTCTGCCTCTGGACTCCGCCACCTTTGAAAAGGTGGACGAAACTTTTTAATAGCGCCAGTTTTCTATGGGGCCGTCGGTGATGAAGTATTTTAGGTCCGCCGGTTCTTGGGAGGGGCCAAGGTTTTGGATGATCTGGAGCTTGATCTTCCTCGTTTCGGGTCGGATGGACTTTATGTAGACGGAAACCGCGTCGCCGGGGGAGACGTCCCCGCGCCACTCCGCCAGACCGGAGAGGTTGGGGGTCAGCTCGATGAAGATCCCGTAGTCTTTGATGCTGCGGATGATGCCGGGAACCGCGTCGCCGGGGGAGAAGGACGCCGCATTCTCCAGCCAGGTGCCAAGGAGCTCCTTGTGAGTCAGATAGAAGCGGCAGGCTGCCGCGTCGATGTCCGTGACGGCGGCGAGGATGTCCTGCCCTACGCGGAAGCGGTCCGAGGGGTGGGAGACACGGGAGATGGAGAGATTTTCCAGGGGAATCAGGGATGTCACCCCACAGCCTAAGTCCACGAAGGCCCCGAAGCTCTCCAGGTGAGTCACCCGGGCGGGGAGGACCGCGCCGGGGGCGCTGTGCTCCAGCAGATACGCGATGGCCTGCTCTTGGGCCGCGCGGCGGGAGAGAGTCAGGTGGGGCCTGCCGCCGCCGTCAATCTCCAGGCGGGTGACGGTGAAGCAGGTGGGCTTACCCACCCGGGAGAGGAGGGCGATGTCCCGCTCCGCACCGCTGATGGAGGGATGGACGGCATCCAGGCGCGGGATGGTCCCCTCATAGCCGCCAAAGCGGACCGTCAGGTCCCGCCGGGCGTCGCAGCGGATGGTCAGACCCTCCAGGACCGTCTGTTCCTCCATGGCCTGTTGGAGTACGGCGAGCGGCTGGTTTTCTGGAAACAGAGGGGAGACGCCCTCCGGCAGATACTCGTTTCTACGCATTGTGATGCACCGTCCTTGTTTTTCTGATAAGACAGTGTATGCGGGATGCAGCTTGACCGTTGAAGATATGAGGTGATTTCTTGTTGGAACTGAAGTTGAACGACCGGGTGGAGCTGAAAAAGCAGCACCCGTGCGGGGGGAAGACGTGGGTGATCCTGCGGCTGGGTATGGACATCAAGCTGCGGTGCGAGACCTGCGGGCATGAGCTGATGCTCCCCAGAAGCAAGGCCGAGAAGGCGATTAAGAAAATTCTGAGCGAGGAGGCGTAGAGAAGAAATGAGTCAGAAATGGGTCAAGATTATTTCCAGGGCGGTCATTATCGTGCTGGTGCTGGCAATGCTGGCGGGTTTTATTCTGCCGCTGCTGGGGTAGAGTTGCAGTGCAGCAATTCTTAAAAGTTTCGGGCCGCCCTTTTCAAAGGGCGGTAGGGTCCAGGCGTTAGGCCGCCGCAGGCGGCGGCCCCAGCCCTAAGCCGCCCGAAGGGCGGCCCACGGGGGCAAGACCCCTGGCCGCGCTCGCAAGCGCGGAATCCCCGAAAGCCGCGCCCGAAAAAAATCTGAAAGACAGTACAATCCCTAAATTGCGCGGCTTTAAGCACATTTGACGCCGCGCGTCAAACAGCGCCGGGAGTTCCTGTCGATAGTTCTTCTATTTTCAAGGTTCGCTCGCGACAGCCTTTTGTTAGGGCTTGTTTGATAAATGGCGGAATGCCCAACGGCGAGAGATTTTTTCGCTGGGCAAGGCAAAAATTCGCAGGAATCCTGACGGATTTCAAGAATTTTTAACGCGGCACAGCGGAAAAAGATCCGCTGGTTGGGCGTTTTGACATTTTTCAAACATGCCCTAGCCCGGCTGCGCTGGCCTGACGTCCGGCCGGGGCATCGACTTGCTTCCGTACCTGCCTAACGCGGAGGTGGTCTTCCCTCAACCCAGGACGGAAAAGGGGAAAAGTTGCCGGGGAATGTGCAACGGATCGGAAAAATTTTGTTTTGGCACGGCGGCGATGCCGTATTTTTAAGCGAAGAATATGAGTACACAAGAAGGGAGCCGCCCGGAGGGAGAGGTAACGTAAGGAAGTTACCTCTCCCCTTCTGTTTGTATACAGCGGACGGCTTGAACGGGCATAAGACACGGGTTGTTTTCTGCGGGAAGATGTGCTAAACTTGAACTGACGATACAGGATTGTCGGAGCAGGGCGTTTTGGAGAAATCTTCCGTAGTGAACGATAGGACATAGAACAGGAGAAAAGAATTATGGTTTATCCAAATATCAAAATTGATTATCGGGATACACCAGACAAGTTCCGCGATGTGGCGGACGAAGTCATTTCCTTTCTGGTAGAAAATCTTCTTGTACTGAACACAATAGAGGAAGAATGCGCCAAATTGTTCGAGTATCAAAATCGTGGTATCCGTATGAAGGGGATGCCAAAGGATAGCGCGGGAATATGGTCACTGTTCAAAGCCCGCTATGGAGAGGCTATTTCCTCTTTCTGTACGGATAAATTGATAGCGAGGGGATATGCCCAAAGTATGAATGGTGCGGGCCGTGTACTTGCTCCAGATGGTACGCTGGTTGAAGAAAAAATCAATGGCCGATATGCTTACTTAAATTATGGCTGTGAGCTTGCTATAACAATGAAAAGTAACAAGCGCGCAGAAATAGAAATTTTTTACTTTGATAGAAACCGATTTCATTTGAACTACTGGAAACGATTCACGCTTACAAATACGGACAAATGGCGGCTGGCTGATATAAAGTGGAAAGACGATAAGAATGACAGATGGAAAAACAATAACGTTTAGTTTTGCTTGCTTTTTTCACAATAGAGCAAAGACAGGGCGGCGGTTCACTGATCCGCCACCCTGTCTTTGCTGCCAGGACGCCCCAAAAGGGAGGGCCTTGCGGAGAGAGGGGGAACCCTTCTCGCCGAGGCCAGCGAATGATTTTCGCTTACAGGCACCGGCACGGGGCAGCTTCCGTGAGGAAGCTGCCCCGTGAGCGGCTTTTTCTTTACTTTTTCGCCAGGGCCTTTTCCAGCCAGTCCTTGCCGTCCACGAAGCGGGAGACGATGTAGGAGACCACGTAGTCCCCGGCGGCGTTGATCATGGTTGCCGGGGGATCCACCAGGTTGCCGATGGCTACCAGGATGGGGAAGGCCATCTCCATCTGGTTGGGGAAGAAGATGGAACAGATAATGTACTCCCCAATATAGCCGCCGCCGGGGACGCCGCTCATGCCAACAGAGGAGAGAACGGCAACCAGGACCACCTTGACGAGCATCCCGATGCCCTCAAAGGGCACGCCGAACACGCCCAGGACGAAGGCAATTTTCAGCACGCAGGAGAAGCAGGAACCGTCCATGTGCATGGTGGCGCCCAGGGGCAGGACCATATCGGACACGTCCTTGGAGATGCCGGTGTCGGCGGCCTCCTCCATGTTGGTGGGGATGGTGGCCACGGAGGAGCAGGTGCCCAGGGAGACGA
>CAJUPS010000077.1 GCA_910588045.1 uncultured Oscillospiraceae bacterium
GCTTTTGGTTCTTTTCGCACAAGCGAAAAGAACGCCCCGCCCGGCAGGGCGAATCCAACTTATTGCCAGGGCCGTGAGCGGCCCAGCCATCCGTGTTCCCCCCACCATTTTGCGTCCGGGGAATCCTGCCACGCATACTTATGCGCCAAGCGCATGGCATGAAATAAAAACCACACTTTCACTCCCGGCCCGGAGACGCTCCGGCGGAGCTTTGCCGCCGTTTTCTCCGCCTGCCGGGTGATTTTTTGTTTTAGCTTGGGAGGGAGACGTTCCCAGTTGATCTCCATTAAGGTAAAGCCCATTCGATAGGTGCGGGCCACGCCCCAGAAATCCAGGCTGTCCTTCATCTCCCGCAGCGCGGCGCGGTACACAGGGCCGCTGGCGGTGGCGATGACAACGGCCTGCTTATGGAACATCTCCGCATTGGGCTTATGGACCATCCACATATTGGCGTAGTGGTCCAGCAGGGTCTTCATCTGCCCGGAGAGATGGAGCGCGTACACCGGCGAGGTCATGAGAATCACATCAGCGGCCAGCAGGGCGGACAGAATCCTCCGTGCTCCTTCACTGTGATAGCAATGATTTTCCTCATGGAAGCACCGGAAGCAGGAAATACAGAAGTCCGGGCAGTCCCGGGGCAGAAAGAACTCCGTGACTTCCGCCTCCGGAAGCCGTGAGAGGACCTCCTGCGCAATGTGCCAGGTGCAGCCCTTGCGTTCGGTGCCGTAGATGACGCAGATTTTCATTTCTCGGGCCTCCATTCGTAATTTTTCCGGAACTGCTCCACATGGGCCTGAATGAGCGGCCGGGCCTCCTCAAAACTGTCGCAGGTGAGAATCCACATGAACATGGGCCCGTGGAACTCCGCCGCTACCGCCAGCGGGTCCTCCCGGCGGATCTCCCCCGCGTCCATGAGGGAAGAAAAAATGTACGCCTGAATCTGAACGCACTTGTCCCGGTAAAGCTGCCGGAAAATGTCCCGGCACCGGGGCTCGGCGTACTGGCTGACCAGCAGCAGCCGCCGGAACCGGGCGTTCCACGGGTCGTCGAAGAAGAACCGGAAGGTCCGCTCGATCAACTCCTGGAGATGGTCGATTCCAATTCCCCGATAGATGGAGGGATCATCCCCCTCGTCAAAGGGCAGCTCGCTCTGCCGGAAATATGCCTCCGACTGCCGGAGACAGAAATCCACGATCCCATCGAAAATCGCCCTCTTGTTCTCAAAATGGTTATAAAGCGAGCTCTCCCGGATCCCTACCGCCCGGGCGATGTCCCGCACGGACGCCCCGTCGAAGCCCCGCTGGGAGAAAAGCTCCAGGGCCGTCTCAAGAATCTTTTCCTTGGTATTCATAGCGCCTCCCTACGAACAGTTGCTAGCTAAATTCAGTATACTAACGATCGTTCGTCTTGTCAAGAAAAATTTCCAGAAAATTCTATTGACTTTTTCGGCCAAATGTTCTATATTATTACCAGAACGAATGTTTTGTGGAAATGAGGAGGGATGTCCTTTGGATGTGATGGACAAGCTGACGATTCTCACCGATGCCGCCAAGTATGATGCCGCCTGCACCTCCAGCGGGGCCCAGCGGGGACACAAGGCGGGACATATCGGCAATACCTCCTCCTCCATCGCGGGGTGCTGCCACACGTTTTCCGGGGACGGGCGGTGCGTTACGCTGCTGAAGGTGCTGATGACCAACTGCTGCGTCTATGACTGCAAATACTGCGTCAACCGGTGCTCCAACGACACCCGGCGGGCCGTGTTCACGCCGGAGGAGCTGGCGGAGCTCACCATTCAGTTCTACCGGAGAAACTATATCGAGGGGCTGTTTTTGTCCTCCGGTGTGCTGGTCAGCCCGGACTACACCACCGAGCGGATGATCCGCTGCCTGGATCTGCTGCGGAACCACTACCGGTTCAACGGCTATATCCACGCCAAGGCCATCCCGGGGACCTCTCCGGAGCTGGTGACCCGGCTGGGACTGCTGGCGGACCGGCTGAGCGTCAACATTGAGCTGCCCTCGGAGCAGGGGCTGACTACCCTGGCCCCCAACAAGACGAGAAAATCCATTTTCCGGCCTATGGGGCTGATTAAGAATACGTTGCAGGAGAACCGGGAGGAGCTGGTGAAGTATCGCCACACACCCCACTTCGCCCCGGCGGGACAGAGTACCCAGATGATTATCGGGGCCACCCCGGATTCGGACCGGCACATCCTGTCCCTGACGCAGTCGCTGTATGACACGTACCGCCTAAAGCGGGTGTTTTACTCCGCTTACGTGCCGGTGGTGGAGAATACGCTGCTGCCCTCGCTGGACACCAAGCCGCCCCTGCTGCGGGAGCACCGGCTGTATCAGGCGGACTGGCTGCTGCGGTTCTACGGCTTCCGGGCGGAGGAGCTGCTGGACGAGGACGACCCCAATTTCAATCCCCTGGTGGACCCCAAGTGCAGCTGGGCGCTCAAGCACCCGGAGTTCTTCCCGGTGGAGGTGAACACCGCCAGTCGGGAGGAGCTGCTGCGGGTGCCCGGGGTGGGCACGGTGTCCGTGAAACGGATCCTGTACGCCCGGCGGGCGCGGAAGCTGGAGCACGAGGACCTGCGGAAAATGGGCATCGTGATGAAGCGGGCCCAATACTTCATCACCTGCAAGGGGCGGGTGATGGACGGGCTGAAACTCCGGCAGGACAGCATTCTGCGGAATCTGATCGCCGCCGAGCGGGCCTCCCTGCCCGGGGCGGAGCTGGAGCAGCTGAGCTTGTTCGAGCAGGCGGGATAGAGAGCGGAAGGGGGAGCGGAAATGGAGTATAAGAGGGAGGAAATCCTCCGGCTGTGGTTCGATATGTGGCTGCGGCGGGAAGATTTCGGCATCCGGGAAATCTTCACGGAGGACGCGGTCTATACGGAGAGCTGGGGGCCGGTGTACCACGGGGCGGAGGAGATTGCGCACTGGTTCCGGGAGTGGCTGACCCGGGGCAGGGTGCTGGTCTGGGATGTCCACCGGTTTTTCCACGCCGGGGACCAGACGGCCGTTACGTGGTTTTTTCAGTGCCGGATGGGGGATGATACGCCCGTGGGATTTGAGGGCGTGTCCGTGGTGCGCTGGACGGAGGACGGGAAGATCGCCAGCCTGACGGAATACTGCTGCGAGCCGGAGCAGTACGACCCGTATGCCAACGGGCCGGAACCGGATTTTGATACCAAGGGAAAAGAACTCTACAAGAATTTTGCAGGAGGAGATCTATTATGAAAGAGATATTGCTGGGCAACGTGATGGTGGACTGCGCCGACGCGGCGCTGTTGCAGAGGTTTTACGGGGAGCTGCTGGGCTGGGAGCAGCGCCAGCTGTATGGGTGCCCCGCCGTGCGCAGCGCCGGGGGCGTCGTGTTCCTGTTCACCCAGGAGGCGGATTACGTGCCGCCGGTGTGGCCGGAGGAGGCGGGGCGCCAGCAGAAGCAGATGCACTTCGACTTCCAGGTGGAGAGCGTCCCGGAGGCCGTCCAGCGGGCGGAAGCGCTGGGGGCAGTGAAGGCAAAGGCCCAGTTCGGCGGCGAGGAATTTATCACCATGCTGGACCCGGCGGGGCATCCGTTCTGCCTGTGCCAGAAATAGGAGGCATCATGGCCGCCGGAGCCGGATTTTGAAGAGGCGGACAGGGAGCTCTATCGGAAGTTTACAGGAGGTTAATGATGGTCAAAAAAATGCCGACCCACTGCGGAGACAACACCTGCTCTTCCTGCGTCATAGCGGGGGACTATATCTTCCTGGCGCACCACGGCGGCGGCCAGGATGTGGACGATATTGTACACCAGACCAGAGCGACGCTGGAGAGCATGGCGCACACCCTGTCCACCGCCAGCGCGACGCTGGACGATGTGGTCCAGCTGAACTTTTATGTGAAGCGCGTCAGCGACTTCCGGCGGGGCGCCGATGTGTTTCGGGAATATTTCAAGCATGGCGCGCCAGCGCGGATGACGGTGGTCACAGAGTTTGTAGGTCCGTCCTGCCTGTGCCAGATGGACGGGATCGCCTACAAACCCCAGCAAGCCATAGAGAGGGATACGGATGAAAGAGCTTGAGGACGTGATCCGCGCCCTGTGGCGGGCGGCTGCGGACCAGGACGAGGGAGAACTGGCGCGCTTTTTTACCGTTGACGCCCAGATCCTGTGGCCCAACACCGGCGAGCGGTTCGATCTGCCGGGCTATCTGCGGGCGAACTGCGACTATCCGGGGCAGTGGCGCGGCAGGGTGGAGACCATCGCCGGGGACGGGAGCTACTCGGTGGCGAGGGTCTGGTCCCCGGAGGGGGACGCAGCCCGGGCGGTGACGTTTTACCGGTGGAGAAATGGAAAAATCGTGCAGATGACGGAGTATTGGGGGGACGTGGGCCCGGCACCGGCGTGGCGGCGGGGCCTGTCGCTGTCGTGATGGAGATGATTTACCGCTATGACGGGACCTTTGAGGGATTCCTGTGCTGCGTCTTCGACAGCTACGTGAACAAGGAGTATCCCTCCCTATTTCAGGACGAGGCGCACATCGAGAGCTCCCTGTTTCCCGCCCGCTGGGTGGGAACGGACCTGCGGCACGCCCGGCGGGTACTGGTGAGCCTGGAGAAAATCGACCCCTACGCCAGGGAACTGGTGGTGAAGGGATTTTTGACCTGTGCGCCGGAGAAGGAGAAGATCCTATACCGGTTTATCCGCTCCCTGTATGTGGTGGGAAAGCCCCTGCTGCGCAGACTCAGCGATGAGGCGGTGCTGCCGCTGCTAAAGGCCGTGCGGCACCTGGACGGGGAGGTCCATCTGCTCAAGGGGTTCGTGCGCTTCTCCGACTTCGAGGGAACCCTGGCAGGGGAAATCAAGCCCAAAAATCGGGTGCTCCCCCTGCTGCGGCCCCACTTCTGTGACCGGATGTACAATGAGACCTTCCTGCTCTACGACCGCACCCACGGGGAGGCCCTGGTCCATCAGCCCGGGAAGTGGGCCATTATGCCCCTGGAGGAGTTCAAAATGGCCGCGCCGTCGGTCCAGGAGGCCCAATACCGGCGGCTTTGGAAGCGGTTCTACGACACCATTGAGATCAAAGAGCGCCACAATCCGCGCCGACGGATGTCCCATATGCCCAAGCGGTACTGGGAGACCATGACAGAATTTCAGGACGAGGACTCCTTTCTGGCCGGGGTGGACGCTCCCCCCAGAGCCGGGGAGCTCCCTCCCGCAAAAACCCCTTGCGGGAACGGATGAAATCCGCTATAATAGGGGGCATGGAGCAATCCCAAACGAAACGCTGTTTGAAAGGAGCGGACAATGAGTTACTTTGAGGAAATGACCCAGAAGGCCAGGGCGGCGGTGTCCACCGCCGCGGAGAAAGCCAGGGAGGTTGCGGATTCCGCGAAAATCTCCGCCGCCATCATTGCGGAGAAGCGGGAGCTGGACAAGAGCTACCGCGCCATCGGCCAGTGGTACGCCTGCGAGTGCGCCGGGGAGGAAGTCCCGGACGCCATTGCCGACGTCATCGCCGCTGTCCGGGCATCGCAGGAGAAGATCGCCGAGCTGCAAACCAGGCGCGAGGAGGCGGAGAGTGCTGAGGCCGCCGTCCCGGAGGAGGGCAAGGTCTGCCCCATCTGTGGGAAGATCAGCGACACCAAGTTCTGCCCCCACTGCGGCGCACCCATGGAGTAATGCCAGGAGGTGAGGAGCCCATCGCTCCTCACTTCCGCCGGGATGATTTTGTGGTACGGTGGGACATCAGGGAGGGACGCTATGCTGGATCGAAGCGAAATCGGGAAGCGCGGGTATCTGCATGAGCCCTATCGGCTGTTCCACCTGCGGGATGACCGGGCGTTACAGCTGGACTACCACTACCACGAGTTTGACAAGCTGGTGCTGCTGCTGGGCGGACGCATCGTCTACCACATTGAGGGCCGGAGCTATCCCCTTCAGCCCCTGGATGTGCTGTTGGTCAGCCGGAACCTGATCCACCAGCCGGTGGTGGAACCAGGGGTTCCCTATGAGCGCATGGTGCTGTGGATCGACCGGGACTTTATGGCCCGATACAGCGGCCCCGGGGCGAACCTGGCGGACTGCTTTACCCTGACCGCCGGTCGGGGCATGCACCTCTACCGCCCCCGGGGGGAGGAGAGGGAGCACTGGCGCGCCCTCTTTGAGCACGTGGAGTCCGCGGTCCGGGACGAGGGGTTTGCCGCCCAGCTTCTGGCGGACACCTGTGCGCTTCAGCTCCTGGTGGAGCTCAACCGCGCGGTCCTCGGCATGTCCGGGGAGGAGGATCCCGCCTCCTACCGCTTCGATCCCAAGATGGAGGAGGTCACCGGCTACATCATGGAGCACCTGGCGGAGGAACTGACCATCGACCGGTTGGCCGGGGCCTTTTTCCTCAGCCGGTACTACCTGATGCATCGGTTCAAGGAGGTGTACGGGTGCTCTGTGCAGCAGTACGTCCGGCAGAAGCGCCTCCAGCGCGCCGCCGAGGCCATCCGCCGGGATGTGCCCGTCCTCAAGGCCGCAGAGGACGCGGGGTTCGGAGACTACTCGGTCTTCCTCCGGGCTTTCCGTGCGGCCTACGGGAAAAGTCCCCGGGAGTGGAAGTAGCCACACAAGTACATGATTCGCCGCCCCTGTATGCGATGGTATCGCGTACAGGGGCGGCTGCTTTTTGCGCGGAAAGAAATTTTGTGCAAATTGCCGTTGCACGTTCCCCGGCAACAAAGTGGGGGATCACCCTTTATATTGCCTGGGAATAGGCGGAAAAGAGGTGAAAAAAATGTTCACTCTACATGCGGACAAGAACAGGCTGACCGTCCGGCAGCGGGAAGCGCTGACCAGCGGCAGCGTCAATGTCAACACCGTGCAGTTCGTGTTTTCGGAGGACTGGGAGGGACTGACACGGACGGCGGTGTTCCGGTACGGCGACAAGCTGGTCAGCATTTTTCTGGACGAGGGCGGCCAGTGCCGTATCCCCGGGGAGGTGCTGGAGCACCCGGGGCGGCACCTCCTGGCTGGCGTCTACGGCATCCAGGGGGAAACGGTGGTGCTGCCCACGGTCTGGGCGGATCTGGGCGTCGTGCTGGATGGCGCAAAGCCCGGGGAGGCAGCCGAACCGCCCGCGGCGGGGCTGTGGGAGCAGGCGCTGGCCGGGAAGGGCGACGCGCTGCGCTACACCGAGAGCGGGGAGCTGGGCCTGTACGCCGGTGACAGGCTGCTGGGGTCCGTGCCTGTGATGGGAGAAGACTCCCCGCTGAAGGTCGGGCATGGCCTGAAGCTGGAGGCCGGGACGCTGGCTGTACAGACCGTCGACCGGTTCGAGGGCGACATGACCCTGCCGGTAACGGCGGCCGCCGTCAATACGGTGGTCGGAAACGTAGAAGTTTTACTTGGAACAATCTAAGGAGGAAAAATTGTGAGCATTGCAGCTGAAATCAGCAGAATCCAGACAGATCGCAACACCATCCGGGCGAAGCTGGTGGCGCTGGGCATGGCCCAGACCACGGACGGCCTGGACAAACTGGCCGCCGCGGTAGAGGGCATCGAGAACCGGGGCGCGGTGTCCGCCACTGTGCAAGAGGGCGACACCTACACCATCCCCAAGGGCTATCACAACGGCAGCGGCACCGTCTCCGGCGTGGCGGGCGGCGGCAACTACATCTTGCAATCCAAGACCGTTACACCCACCAAGCTCCAGCAGAACGTGACGCCGGACAGCGGGTATTACGGACTATCCGACGTCACAGTGGCGGCCATCCCAGAGACCTATCAGGACGTGAGCGCCGTCACCGCCGGGGCCGGGGATGTACTCACCGGGAAGATCCTCGTGGACGCCGCCGGGAAGGTGACCACCGGTACTATGCCCAACAACGGGAATTTGTCCAAGGTCCTGACCGCCGAGGACGCGTCCTACTCGATTCCCGCGGGATACCACGGCGGGACAGGCACGGTGAAGGTTGTGCCGGAGGCCAAGAGCGTTACGCCCACAAAGGCCGCGCAGACCGTGACAGCAGCGGAGGGCAAGGTGCTCTCCAGCGTGGCGGTGGCGGCTATCCCGGACAGCTATGTCGACACCACCGACGCGGACGCTGTGGCAGCGAATCTCCTGGCGGAGAAGACGGCCTATGTGGGCGGGGAGAAAATCACGGGCACCATGCCCAGCAACGGCGCAGTCGGCGGCTCCATAGACGGCCTGACTACCACCAGCGTGACCATCCCCGCCGGGCACACCACCGGCGGCACCGTGAGCTTATCCGGGGACATCGAGGCCGCGCTGGCGGAGATCTGAGAGGACGCGGGATGAGTATTCAAAGCGAGCTGGAACGGCTCCGGCAGAACATCGCCGCCGCCTACGCCGCCGTGGCGGAGAAGGGCGGGACGCTGCCGGGGGCGCAGAACAGTGGAAACCTGGCTGCGGCGATCAGGAGCATCCCCTATGAGCCGGTCCACGTCTACGGCGTGTCCTGGGCGGACGCCCAGAGTTCCCGGCTGGTCCGGACGGACGATGCCGCAGGGCTGCCGGACCCGGTTCCCGCCGTGGGGACCGGCGCGGGGTCCTCGCCGTTTGACGGGAAGTATCCGTGGTCCGGGATGGTGCGGGTCACGGACGGGGAGAATGCGCTGGTGGCCATCCCCAAGTTCTGGGTGAAGGTGACCGCGAATCCCTTCTCCGTCCGGATCTCCGACAGGGAGCAGGAGGGCTATCAGCTCTCCCCCGCCCACCGGGACCGGGGCGACGGAAATGGCGAGCGGGACGTGGTGTATATCGGGCGCTATGAGTGCGACGCCGCGTATCAGTCCAAGAGCGGGCAGGCGCCGCTTGTGTCGAAAAATCTGACGAATTTCCGCACCGGCATCAGCGCCCTGGGCGCGGACTACTGGCAGGCGGACTACGCCTTGCAGCTGACGGTCTGGTTCCTCTATCTGGTGGAGTTCGCCAGCTGGGACGGGCAGGCGGCGCTTGCCCGGGGAAACGTGGACAGCGGCGCAGTGCTGCCCACTGGCGGGACCGACGGCATGACCTACCATACGGGCCGGGCGGAGGGACAGGACGGTACGGCCGCCATGCAGTACCGGTGGATCGAGAACCTGTGGGGCAACGTCCGGGAGCTGCGGGATGGCATTCTCTTCTCGGGGACGGGGATCTACACCTACGCCAACCCGGCGCAGTTCGCCAGCAGCATCACAGGGGCGGGCGTGGCGCAGCGCAGCTGCCTCCGGCCGGAGACCAGCGGGCTGGTGGGGGCGTGGGCAGGCGACGCGGAGGACGCGAGCTTTATTTTCCCGTCCGCATCGGCGGAGACCTCGCCAATTCCGGATGAATATCAGGGCAGGACGGGCGTCAGGGTCCTGGTGACTGGCGGATTCTACGGGTCGGGCGACGCTGCCGGGCCGTTTGCCGTCAACACGTACTATGCGCCGCAAAACGTGTTTGCCAATATGGGGGCCAGGCTGCAGAAGCTGCCGACGTAGAAACAAAAGAGCAGCGGGACGAGGGGTTCCTCCCCCGCGATGTATTCCGCTCCCTGTTGCAAAAACCGCCGTCCCGTGCTACAATGGGCCCACTGGAAAAGGAGAAGACCGGCTATGCTGAAACGGGCTTACATTGAGATCACCAACATCTGCAACCTCCGCTGTTCCTTCTGCCCTGGCACGGGGCGGGCGGGGCGGTTCATGCCGCCGGAGGAGTTCCGGGTCCTGACGGAGCGTCTGCGGGGGCGCGTGCAATACCTCTACTTCCACGTGATGGGGGAACCCCTGCTGCACCCGGCCCTGCGGGAGCTGCTGGACATTGCGTCGGAACGGGGCTTTCGGGTATGCCTCACCACCAACGGAACACTGCTGGAGGAGCGGGGAAACATTCTTCTTGGCAGCCCGGCGGTCCACAAGGTCAGCGTCTCCCTCCACAGCGCGGAGGGAAACGGCGCGGGAGATCTGTCGGGCTATCTCACCTCCGTGTGGCAGTTTGCCCGGCGGGCCTCCGCAGCGGGGGTGATCTGTGCCCTGCGGCTGTGGAATCTGGGGGGCGCGGAGGCGCGAAACGAGGAGATCCTGTCCTTCCTGGCCGAACAGCTGGGCACACACCCCCTGGACTGCCCACAGCCGCGGAGGGGGAGCTGGCGGCTGGGGGAGCGGCTGTATCTGGAGCAGGCGGAGAAATTCAAATGGCCGGACCTGGAGGCGGCGGAGACGGGAACCAGGTTCTGTCTGGGCTTGCGGGAACAGGTGGGAGTGCTATGCGACGGCACGGCGGTCCCCTGCTGCCTGGACCACGAGGGAGACATCCCTCTGGGGAATCTGCTGGAGCAGAGCCTGGAGGAGATCCTGGACACGCCTCGGGCAAGGGCGCTCATGCGGGGATTTTCGGAGGGAAAGCCCTCCGAGGCCCTCTGCCGCAGATGTGCCTTTGCCACCCGGTTCGGATAGGCGGGAGGATGCCATGAAAGAGGAAAACTTGTCGATGATGGCCGGTCCGCTGCTGAGCTGGTACGCGGAGAACAAGCGGACGCTCCCTTGGCGGGGCACCGGCGACCCATACTGCGTGCTGGTATCGGAGATCATGCTCCAGCAGACCCGGGTGGCCGCCGTGATCCCGTACTACCTCCGCTGGATGGAGGTCCTGCCCGACGTGGAGTCCCTGGCGGCGGTGGACGAGGAGCGGCTGATGAAGCTCTGGCAGGGCCTGGGGTACTACAGCCGGGCCCGGAACCTGCGTCGTGCCGCCAAAATGATGATGGAGACATACGCCGGACGCTTTCCGGAGACCCGGGAGGAGCTGCTGCGCCTTCCAGGGGTAGGAGAATACACCGCGGGAGCCGTGGCCTCCATCGCCTTCGGACAGGCGGTGCCCGCCGTGGATGGCAACGTGCTGCGGGTGGCCTCCCGGGTGACGGGGGAGGACGGGGACATCCTGGACCCCGGCGTGCGGCGGCGGTTTCAGCAGCTGCTGGAGCAGGTCATCCCGCCGGACCGTCCGGGAGAGTTCAACCAGGCTCTCATGGACCTGGGGGCGATGGTCTGCCTTCCTAACGGTATGCCAGACTGCGGGCAGTGCCCGCTGGCGCCGTTCTGCGAGGCCAACCGGCTGGGCCTGCAAGGCGTCCTACCCGTCCGCCGGAAGAAGGCGGCGAGGCGGGTGGAGGATCTGACGGTTTACCTGCTCCTCCGGGAGGGCAGGATCGCCCTGCGGCGCAGGGAGGACACCGGCCTGCTGGCCGGACTGTGGGAGTTTCCCCACGTACCGGGGAGTCTGGAGGAGGCCCGCGCCGGGGATCCGCTGGACACATGGGCGCTGAAAGCCGTGTCCTGGCAGAAGAAGCTGACGGCCAGGCACATTTTCACCCACGTGGAATGGCACATGACCGGCTATCTGTTGGAGGTATCGGGCGAAGGGTGCAACCTGACCTGGACGGGTCAGGAGGAACTGGATTTGCTGGCGGTGCCCTCGGCCTTCTCGAAATTTCTGGAGGAGGCCCGCCGGGCCCTGAGGGAGGGGACGGAGCGATGATCTGCAAACTCTGTCCCCGACAGTGCGGCGCACTGCGGACGGCGGAGGGAGGAATGGGCTTCTGCTCCCTGCCGGAGACGCCGCTGGTGGCCCGGGCCATGCTCCACCACTGGGAGGAGCCCTGCATCAGCGGGACCCGGGGCAGCGGAGCGATATTCTTCTCCGGGTGTGTACTGGGCTGCGTATTCTGTCAGAACGGAAAAATCAGCCGGGAGCGCTTCGGGAAACCCGTCACCGCCGCCCGCCTGCGGGAAGTGATGGAGGAACTCATCGCCCAGGGGGCCCACAATATCAATCTGGTCAGCCCCACCCCCTTTACTTCGGCCATCCGGGAGGTACTGGAGGAACCGCTGCCAGTGCCCGTGGTGTGGAACACAGGCGGCTATGAGCGTGTGGAGACACTGCGGACTCTGGAGGGCAAGGTACAGATCTGGCTCCCGGACCTCAAGTATGCGGATGCCGCCCTGGCAAAGCGCTACAGCGGCGCGGGAGATTACTTTGCCGCTGCCTCCGCCGCCATCCGGGAGATGTACCGCCAGAGCGGGGATTACGTCCTGGAGGATGGTCTGCTCCGGCGCGGCGTGGTCATCCGGCACCTGTTGCTGCCGGGCGGGCTGAACAACGCCAAGGGTGTGATGGACTGGGTGGCGGAAACCTTCCGCCCGGGGCAGGTGCTCTTTTCCCTCATGAGCCAGTACACGCCCCAGCCCGGGGCTCAGGGCCTTCTGGCCCGCCGGGTCACCGCCGGGGAGTACCGCGCCGCGCTGGCCTACATGGAGAATCTGGGCATCACCGACGGCTACCGGCAGGATTCCTCCTCCGCCAGGGAGGAGTATACGCCTGACTTTGATTTGAGCGGGGTATAGAAAAGGTCTCCGGGAATCTAAACGATTCCCGGAGACTTTTTGTGTCAAAAAGGGTGGGCCGAAGCTCTTACAACTCTTTACTGTACCGCCGGATCTGCCTGCATAACCACCAGCGCTTTACAAATCTCCGCGCGGGTGATAGAGGCAGCTGGCAGCAGTTGGCCATCCCTGCCGTCCAGTGCACCGCGGTCCACTAGAATTTGGAAGTAGACCCTGGCGTACTCCGGCACCTGGTCCGCATCCGGATATGCCTCGAAGCCCGGGGCGGCCTGACTAGCGGACAGCACGGAGGCCCTGGCGACCGATTCCTCCTCCGGCGGGAGGACCGGCTCATCGGGCAGCACCGGCTCACCGGAGGGTTCTTCCACCGGGGGCTCGCCGGAGGGCTCCTCCATCGGAGGCGCTGTATCCGTCGGTTCGTTGGTCGGGGTATCGGAGGGCTCTGCGGGGACCTCCGGCGCCGTCAGATGGAGCGCACGGCCCAGCATGGCCGCGGCCTGCGCCCGCTGGAGGGGCTCCTGGGGTGCGAAGTGGGCGGCGTCCACGCCGTTGACGATGCCCTGCTCATACATAGCGCGGATGGCGGGCCCTGCCCAGGACTCCACGCTCTCCAAGTCGGTAAAGGGCGTATCCTTCCCCGCGTACTGAGACGTATCCAGCTCCAGATACCGGGCCAACAGTACGGAGAACTCTGCGCGGCTCAGTCCCCGGTCCGGACGGGCGTAGAGGAGATCACCCTCGTACTCTCCCGTGAGGATCTGCTGCTGGTAGAGCTGCCCCATGTAGGGCTCCGCCCAGTGGCCGTCCAGGTCCTCAAAGGGGTGGTTGGCCTCCACGGTCACCGGAAGGGTAGCCGTCACGCTGCCCCGCGTGGCGGTGATCGTGCCGGATGCCGCCCGGGAGGCGGCGGTAAAGAGCCCGCTCTCATCGATCGTCCCCAGCTCTGGGGATACCGTCCACACCACGTCCTCCGGGAAAATCTCCAGAGGCAGGTGGTTATAGAGGGCGGAAACGGTCATCTGTGCCGTGCCGCCTGCGATGATAGAGAGGGAGGCGGCGCTGCTGCCCGCGGCGCGTATGGTCATGGAACCCGGAACATCCAGCACAAGGATGTTCTGCTGCGCCGAAAACAGGCCATAGGAGGCGGATACCGTCACCGTACCGCCCTGCATCGGCGCGGTGAACACGCCGTCGGACACCTCCCCGGCGGTGGCGTAGAGATCCAGAGGCAGGTTCATGGGGAAATAGTGGGTATCCGTTACATTGGCGGTCATCTTTACCGTGTGCCCCGTCAGCACCGCCGGGGCGGCGGCGGAGAGGTACACGCCGTTGGGTTCTCCGGTGGCGTCGCCGGGGGCCAGCAGCAGCAGATGGTTGCTCACCTTCCGCTGGCTCTTGTCGCTGGGGGAGTTGAGCAGCTTCGCGGAGGCGCTGTCGGGCAGTGCAGCCACCGCCGTCGTGGAGCCGCCGCCGTCCAGGTTCAGCGCCGTGACGCAGCCCAGCTCCACCATCCGCTTGGCCAGCACCCCCAGGGAGGAGCCCATGCTGACAGTGTTCTGCCGCCCGTCCAGGGTGTAGAAGATCACGTCGCCGTTGGCCTTCACGCCGATGGCGGTGTGGGGGTCGGCGGAGACCTTAAAGTCGTCCCGGGCGATTCCGTTCTCCACCAGCAGGTCGTAGGCCCCCACGGCCTCGGTGACCTCGCTCCACCGGGCGTCCGCCGTGGTGAAGCTGACGGTGACCGTCTGCCCGGGGGTCAGGGAGCGGAGGAAGGCCAGCCCCGTGTCATAGCCGTCGGCAGCCCCGGTGAGGAGCACCTGGTTCTCCGCCAGCGTGCGGGAGAGGGCGTCCTCGGCCACCTCCTCCACCAGAAGGGTCAGCGTCTCCCCGATCGCCGCCCGGCCGCCGATGACGGTGGCAAGCGCGTTGATCCCCGGGGTCTCCACGGAGGGACCGGTGGTGTGGTCATCCCGATAGTCGGCGGTGAGCATGGTCACCCCGGCCTTGTCTACCCTCGGCTTGTTGAGAGAGGCCAGCTTCACGCTGTACCCCCCGGAGGAGACGGCGGTCATGGTCAGATTGGGTGCGCCCATGACGGCGCTGCCGTCGGCCCGGAAGCCCACGGCGTAGTATTCCGGCGAGCCGGAGAGCAGCTCCCCGTCGGACACCAGGATTCCCAGGGGGTAGCCAGTGGACAGGTCGTAGAAGTCTCCATTGATGGCGCCCACCACCCGGTAACCCAGGCTCTCGTACTTCTGTGCAGCCTCGGAGACCGTGGAGCGGCCGCAGACGGAGGAACCGAAGGAGGCCACAGGCCGCACGCCCGCAGGCAGGGCGGCGCTCCCCTCCTCCGGAGAAAAGGCTGTGCCGTCGGGCTGCTCCTCCGGATTGGTCTGCGTCCCCTGATCGGGGAACAGCCAGGAGAGATCCAGGCCCTCGGGGTTCCACTCGCCACCGGTGACGCCGGACTGGCCGCTCCAGGAGGAGGGCAGCGCGCCGCCGATGCCGGGGGTATATGTAAAGTAATACTCATGGCGCGGCTTGTCATAGCCGCTGCTCCAGAAGATGTTCTCGCTGTAGGTGACGCCCTCCTGGAGCGAGACGTCCTTCAGCCACACGTCGCTTCCAAAGGCGGGGGATGCGGCCAGGGCGGCGGGAAGCAGCGTCAGCGCCAGGGCAAGTGCTGTGATGAGGGATATGGCTCGTTTCATTGGTTCTCCTTTACTTTTCCGCTAGTGGTTGGGGGCAGATTCGCCATAGTATACCATATTTGCATAGAGATGTCCACTGGCAGTCCTCCTCGGTAACGGAAATGTAACATTTGCCGTCCCAGTGACATAGGATACTTCGGGGCAGGAAATCCCGAGGTCCTGCGGCAGACCGGCATTTTGCCCGGAACCGCCGTATAAAATCTGCGGCTGTGTGGGAGAATGATAGTGGTCCGATACCATCGGACACTTTTACCGGCGGAGAGTGAACTTTGTGGATACAAGCGTAAAACGCGGCGACATTTATTATGCCGACCTCA
>CAJUPS010000078.1 GCA_910588045.1 uncultured Oscillospiraceae bacterium
TGCTGGTGCCCGCCTGCTGCTTGAGGTGCTTGGCGTTGTTGTTGGGCTGGAAGCCCTGCTGCTCCACCACGGCCAACACCTTCTGCCGGGTCTCCTGGCTGACGTCCGGGTGGTTGTTGAGCACCCGGGACACCGTAGCCACCCCGCAGCCGGACAGGCGGGCAATATCCTTAATGGTCATGGGAGCGCCTCCTTTCCGGGGCCGCTGTCATCAATCGTATGCGGAAGCCCAAGATTTATCCCTTCACCGCGCCCGCGGCCACGCCCTTGATGATGTGCTTCTGGCAGGCCAGGTAGAAGATGATCACGGGGATGATGGCCAGCAGGATCAGGGCCATGGTGGCGCCCAGGTCCACGGTGCCGTAGCTGCCCTTCAGATACTGGATGTGAATGGTGATGGTCCGGTACTTCTCCAGGTCCAGCACCAGGTAGGGGAGCAGGTAGTCGTTCCACACCCACATGATCTCCAGGATCCCCACCGAGATCATGGTGGGCTTGAGCATGGGCACCACCACGGTGAAGAAGGTGCGCACAGGGCCGCAGCCGTCGATGGCGGCGGCCTCCTCGATCTCCAGGGGGATGGACTTGACGAAGCCCACGAACATGAAGATGGCCAGCCCCGCGCCGAAGCCCAGGTAGACCACGGGGATGGTCCAGGGGGTATTCAGCTTCAGCTTATCCGCCGTGTTGGACAGGGTGAACATGACCATCTGGAAGGGGACCACCATGGAGAACACGCACAGGAAGTACAGGATCTTGCAGAAAATGGTGTTCACCCGGGCGATATACCAGGCGGCCATGGAGGTGCCGATGAGGATCAGGGCGGTGGAGAGCACCGTGATGACCACGCTGTACTTCACGCTGTTCCAGAAGGGGTAGTTGCCGAAGGTCATGCCCTTGACGAAGTTCTCGACGCCCGCCCACATCTCGCCGGTGGGCAGGGAGAAGGTGTCCGTCTTGACGAAGGTATTGAGCTTGAAGGAGTTGATGAGCACCGCCAGCACGGGCAGCACGTAGATGACGCAGATCACGCCCAGGACGACGGAGAGGATCATCTTTCCCCTGCGCTCTTTTGTCAGAGACCCTTTCATTACTGCTGTACCTCCTTTTTACGGGTGTAGGCCAGCTGGGCCAGGCCCAGTCCGGCAACCAGGATGAAGAAGATGACGGCCTTCGCCTGGGCGGTGCCGTGGGCGTTGGCGCTGGAGTTGTTGTAGGTGGTAAAGATGTTCAGCGCCAGCATTTCGGTGGTCTTGATGGCGGTCCCGCCGGGCTGGGTGAGGATGGGCTGTCCGGCGGTGAGGGCCAGGTTCTGGTCGAAGAGCTTGAAGCCGTTGGTCAGAGAGAGGAACATACAGATGGTGATGGAGGGCATTACGTTGGGGATGGTGACCTTGAAGAGGGTCTGGGCCTTGGTGGCCCCGTCGATGCGGGCGGCCTCGATCATGTCCTCCGGCACCGCCTGGAGCCCGGCGATGTAGATGATCATCATGTACCCGATCTGCTGCCAGCACATGAGGATGACGAGGCCCCAGAAGCCGTACTTGGAGTCCATGACAATGGAGGTGCTGAATTTGCTGAGGATGCCGTCGAAGATCATGGACCAGATGTGGCCCAGCACGATGCCCCCGATGAGGTTGGGCATAAAGAAGACGGTGCGGAAGAGGTTCGAGCCCTTGATGTTCTGGGTCAGCGCGTAGGCCACCGCAAAGGCCAGCACGTTGATGAGCACCAGGGATACCACCGTATACAGCGTGGTGTACCAGAAGGCGTGGGTAAAGGAGGCGTCCTTGAAGGCCCGGACGTAGTTGCCGATTCCGATGGGCTTGGCGTCAGCAATGAGCTTGAACTGACAGAAGGACAGGTAGATGCCCTGGATAAAGGGCCAGACAAAGCCGATGATGAAGGCCGCCACGACTGGGCCCAGAAAGAGGGGCCACCAGCGCCGGGTGCTGGCCTGGATCATGTTCAGGCCGGAGATTTTTTTCTGTTTCAAACGATCAGCTCCCTTTCTCAATCATATATAAGGGGAGGGCGGGCGAAATCGCCCGCCCTCCTGCCTGTCTATTCACGCGCTGAGGTTTTTCAGGGATTCTCTTGTACTATTCTCCTCTCCGAGGAGAGGTGCAGTATCGTCACCGGGCGATACTCCGGGAATAGCAGCAGTGTTAGGCTCGGATGAAAGTTCTTTTTGGTCCTTTTTCTTTCAAGAAAAAGGATCAGCCGTTGACGACCTGATACTGAGCGGCCCAGCCGTCTACGAAAGCGGTGCGGACACCCTCCCAGTTGGCGTCGGACTGGTCGGCGTTGTAGGCATTCAGCGCGGAGGTCAGGGCGGCGCGGTACTCGTCCACGTTGGGCTGGAAGTTGGTAGCCCAGTTCATGACGTAGCAGCCGTTGTTGCTGTACTCGTTGGCGTCGGCCAGGAAGGCGTTGGTGGACTCGGCGGCGTTCTTGTAGGGCATGACGCCGAAGGTGTCAACCAGCATCCGGGAGGCCTCGGGGTCGGTGACGCACCAGACCATGAAGTCCATGGTGGCCTGCTGATCCTCGGCGGAGACCTTGGCGTTGATGGCCCAGCAGTTCTCGGTGCCGCAGTTCAGACCGGCCTTCTCCTCACCGGCCACGCCGCAGTAGTAGGGGATCATGGTGGCGTTGGGGACCTGCTCCTTCATGCCATCGTACTCCCAGGAGCCCTGGACCTGGAAGGCGGCCTTGCCGGAGCGGAACTCCTCGCTGGCGTCGTGGCCGCCCACGGACAGGTCGGTGGGGGCGGTCAGGCTGTTGTTGATGCACAGGTCATAGAGGTTCTTGAAGTTGTCCATATACTTGCCGGTGAGGGTGGGGGGGCACTCGGTCCAGGGGGTGCCCTCCTGCTCGTAGTAATACTCCAGGTTGGCCATGTGGCCCACGAAGCGCCAGTTGGAGGAGCCGTCCATGTCGCAGGAGGTGAAGGCGTCGAAGCCCAGCTCGGCCTCAATGGCGGTGCCCTTCAGGTCCAGGGCGTAGTCGGTCCAGTCGCGGACGCCTGCCTGGTTGCCCACCACGAAGATGGTAGGAGCCTCGCTCTTGCCCATCTCGGCGTTGAGGGTCTGGCTGTAGGTGCCGGAGGCGGCGGTGACCACCTTCACGGGCACGCCGGTCTTCTCGGTGTAGAGCTTGCCGACATTCTGGAGCACCTCGTCGGACTCGGGCTTGAAGTTGAGCCAGTAGACGCGGCCGGAGGCGGCGCTGCTGTCATTGCTGGGGGTGCTGGGCGTCTGGTTGTCGGTACTGGGGGTCTTGCTGCCGTCATCGGCGGGCGTCTTGCTGTCGTTGCCGCCGCAGGCCACCAGGGCCAGGGCCATCACAAGAGCCAGTACCAGGGCCAAAACCTTTTTCATGTTCATTCCTCCTGTTTTCATCCAAATCATTAAATTTGCAGAAACGTTACCGATAACGTTTCCAGTGGACGGGATTATCATATCACAATTATGGAAAGATGCAAGAGGAAATATGTATTTTTTGAAAAATTTGTGAATCTGCCAAAATATGGATGCGATTTGTTGTATGGACTGCACAAACCGCATCCCCGCCCGGGCAGTCCGCGGGCGCGGAGAGGAAGCTCCCCGCGCCCTTGGAAATCCCGCTCTATTGTGCGCTCTCCTCCAGGATCAGGTTCCGCCACTTGCCCCGGCGGTAGGCCACGGCGGAGATCGCCGCCCCCATCACCCAGCAGAGCAGCAGAGAGGCGGACAGCGCCTCCGGACGGCCGTTGGGCCACTGCTCGCACCGGGTGAGCCACGCAAACAGGTAGGCGGAGGGGACCCGCAGGCCGATGGTGGTGAACATGGAGATCCACATGGGGGTCACCGTGTCCCCCGCGCCCCGCATGATGCCCCCCAGCACCTGGGTCACCGCAAAGACGATGTACCCGGCGGCCATGATGCGCATCATGCGGTTGGCCAGCTCGATGAGCTCCGGCGTATCGGTGAAGAAGCCGAACAGGTAGCGCCCGAACAGCAGCAGGCAGGCGGTGATGACGCAGGCGAAGCCCACGGCCATGGTCATGCCCTGCTTCCGGCCTTCGACGACCCGGTCCACCTTCCCCGCGCCCACGTTCTGTCCGGCGTAGACGCTCATAGCCTGCCCGAAGGACATGTTGGGCATCATGGCGAAGCCGTCCACCCGCATGATGATCACGTTGCAGGCGATGACCACCTCCCCCATACTGTTGGTCAGGGACTGGACCACCAGCATGGCCACGGACATGATGGCCTGGGTGATCCCCGAGGGCACGCCGATCCGGACGATCCGCAGGGCGCTGTCCCGCCGCAGCCGGAGGTTGTCGAGGGTGAAGTCGAACACATCCTGCATCCGCAGCAGCTTCCAGAAGCACATGACCGCCGAGATCCCCTGGGCCAGCACCGTGGCCAGCGCCACGCCGGACACGCCCATGCGGAACCCCGCCACAAACCAGATGTCCATCCCGATGTTCAGCACCGTACTCAGCAGCAGGAAGGCCAGCGCGGACACGGAGTCCCCCAGGCCCCGCAGGATGCCGGAGAGAATATTGTAGAACGCGCACCCCGCCACGCCCCAGAAGATGATGTGCAGATAACCGGCGCTCCAGTCCAGGATGGACACCGGGGTCTCCAGCAGGCGCAGCAGGGGCGTGGTGACGGCCAGCCCGATCAGCATGGTGACGAGGGAGGAGATGGCCGCCAGGGTGATGCAGTTGCCGATGGACTCCGACAGCTTCTCCCGGTTGCCCGCGCCATAGTTCTGGCTGATCACGATCCCCGCGCCGGTGGACACGCCCACGAACAGGGCCAGCAGCAGATTCAGGATGGGCCCCGCGCTGCCCACCGCCGCCAGGGCGTTGTCCCCCACGTAGTGTCCCACCACGATGGAGTCCGCCGTGTTGTACAGCTGCTGCGCCAGGTTGCCGATGAGCATGGGCACGGTAAATTCCATGATGCGCTTCCAGGGCGGCCCTACGGTCATGTCGTGGGCGCTGAACAGTTCCTTCAGATTCACGAAAATACTCCTCTCATTTCCATATTCCGGGCTATTATATCACGCTGCCGCTGGAAACACAACCGTCAGATTGGACAGATGGCCCCGGTTTTTCACCCGCGCTCCAACAGCTCGACCATTCCCATCCAGGGGCTCATGAGGTAGCAGACCCGCCGTCCCCCCAGCGCCGGTGCAGGGGAGGGCTCCTCCATCCGCATGAACCCGGATTTCTCCAGCCGCTTCAGCTCCCCGTCCAGATCGTCCGTCTCCAGACAGAGGTGGTAGGGGGCGTTGCGGTGGGTTTTCATCAGCCCCGCCACCACGGAGGCGTCCGACCGGGGGCACACCAGCTCCACCGTGTACCCGTCCTTCTCCAGAAAGAGGATGTCCACGTCCCGGTCCTCGTCGTACACCGGCTCCCCCAGCGCCCGGAAGTCCAGGGACAGGAAGCTGCCCCTGGACTTCTCCAGATGCTTGACCAAGTAGCCGGTGTGGTGCACCCGGGTCATTGCAGTCCCTCCGCGATCAGCTCCGCCAGCTCGCCCACGTTGGCCAGGTGCTGTACGGCCTTCATGCTGAACTTGATGCCGAACTCATCCTCCACCGTGGCCAGCAGCGTGATATGCGTCAGGGAGTCCCAGCCGTCCACGTCCCCGGCGGTGGTGGTTTCCGTGACGGTCAGCGCCTCGTCGTCGAAGACATCCCGGAAAATTACGTTCAATTTCTCAAAGATTTCAGCCTTGCTCATGGTCTGTTTTCCTCCTCTTCCGCCGGTTCCACGGCGATGACATGATTTTTCTCCTCATAGCCCTCCGTCTCCAGACGCCAGACGGTGCTGCCGTCCGGGGCCTCGGAGAGCCTGGTAAAGCCCTGCTTTGCATAAAAATCCCGGACCATGCCGTTTTTCGCGGTGGGATAGTAGTACCCTCGGATGGTGCGGATGCCCAGCGCCCGGCAGCGCCGGACCAGGCAATCCATCATGGCGTACTCCATGTCCCGCTTGAGCACCCGGCAGCTCATGAGCCAGAGCCTGACATCCAGGCCCTCCTCCCCGCGCTCCCCGATGACCACGGACACCACGCCGTTGTCCCCGAACTTGTCCCACAGCTTGCCGTACAGGGTGACAAACCTCCCGTCCTCCGCCATCGCCTGGATCTCCGCCCGGGTGAAGCGGCGGGTGGTGAGGTTGAACTGATTGGACTTGTTGGTCAGCTGGGCGATCCGGGCGTAGTACAGCGGCGCGAAGGGCCGGATCTCCCCCCGCATCTCCAGGGAGCGGAGGTACGCCCCGTAGTCCTCAAAGGCGCTCTCCAGCCGGGAGCGGGCGGCGTTCTGCCGGTACATCTCGGTGCGGGCGGCGTCGTCGGCGGACAGCTCCGTCACCTCGAAGTACCCCATCCGGTCGATGGCCCGGATGAACCCCTCCGGCCGGTCCCCCAGCTCCGGCGCCGCCGCACCCGGGACCTGCTGCCGGACGATCTCCCGCTCGGCGGGGTTGTCGTCCACGAAGACGAAGCTCTCCGGCAGCAGGGACAGCTCCCGGGACATGTCCAGCAGGTTTTGGGACTTGGGCTCCCAGTTGGCCTTGAGCAAAATCAGGTCGTCGGGCGTAATGGTCATGTCCGGCCGACTGAGGCCCGCCAGGGCGTTCTCTGGCTCGTTTTTGCTGACCACGTTCAGGAGCACGCCCAGCTGCTTGTGGGCCTTTAGATAGCTCTGGAACTCGCTGTAGACCTGGCCCATGGGGGTCTCCTGGCCCACCTGGAGGTTCTCCGGCCCGTCGTCCCCCACCACGCCGCCCCAGAGGGTGTTGTCCAGGTCCAGGGCGAGGGCCTTCTTATTCTTCCCATAGAGGGACTTGATGATATTAGCCACACTCTGGGCCAGATAGGGGATGGCCGGGAGAGAGAGGGCGTACTTGTACATGTGCCAGAAAAAGGGGTCGCTCCACCGCTCCAGGCCGAAGGAGGCGGAGAGGTAGTTGATGTCGTTGAGGTAGAAATTTTTGTGGGTCCCGGCGTACCGGGCGAACCGCAGATTCAGGCGGGTGATGAAATTCACCCTGCCATGGACGTCCGAGGCGTCCCGGTTGCCCAGGAGCCGCCAGTCCGGGTACTCAAAATTGTTCTGGATGACGGGGCAGGCGTAGGTCTCCCCCAGGCGGTCCCACATGGCCTCGAAGCGGCCGTACTCCTCCTCCAGCATAGCGTCCACCGCCTCCGGACTGTCGGAGAGCAGGGGGTAGCGGGCAATATTCCGGTTGGAGGTGTGGAGATAGATGATGTCCGGATGGAAGTCCTCCAGCGCCGGGTTGGGGAACATGGCGTCCTGCCAGTATTGGTTGTACTCGCTCTCGTAGAACGCGCACCGGATACCGTGGTGGAGCAGGAACAGGTCCAGGGCCTGGCGCACGTTGTGGGTGGTGGACCCGCCCAGGATGGCCACGCGCTTATCCAGAAACGGGGTATCTCCCGCCAGGAGCTCCCGTCGGATCTTCTTATATTTTGCCAGCAGCTCGCCGGAGAACGGAGGGGTAAATCTGTCTTGCATGTTGTCCTCTCTTCCCGTTTGGTCAGAAATTGGCGTAGATAAACTCCGCCTCGCCCCACTCGGGGCCGTAGCACCCCAGCGCCAGCACCGCACCCAGCAGCGCCAGGTACACCAGCCACCGGAAGGCCCGGTTCTGCTCTAACAGCAGCTCCCGGACGCTGCCCCGGTGCTCCTGGAGCATGGAGACCGCCAGAATCACCAGGAAGCCCGCCGCGCAGATGGCCAGGTCCACGCCGCTCAGGCCCAGCTGTAAGATGGCCCCGTGGCGCAGCGCGCCGGGGTTCCACTCGGTCAGCACCGTCTTCCACGCGGCCAGCCCCGCGCCGAAGCTGGAGCGCCGGTCGAAGGACACCGCCGCCGTAAAGAGGGCGAAGGAGCGCACCTGCCGGAAGAATTTCCAGGACCACGCCTCCGTGTTGATCCGCAGCAGGGCGATCAGCTTCTTGAACACCGGTTCCAGGAGCATCCCCCCGGCGATCATGGCGAAGAAGAAGAGGCCGCTGCCGAAGATATACTTCCAGGACCCGCCGTGCCAGAAGCCCACGCAGAACCAGGTGATGAACATCCCCAGATAGGTGGGGATCTCCCGGGCGGCCTTCTTCCCGAAGCGCTTCTTGCAGAAGCGCCGGAGACCGCCCATCCAGCGGGATTTCAGCACCGGGTACAGCACGTAATCCCGCACCCAGGCCCCGAGGGTGATGTGCCAGCGCCGCCAGAGCTCGGAGAGATTGGTGGCCGCAAAGGGCCGCCGGAAGTTCTCCGCCAGGGGGACGCCGAACATCTCCGAGACCCCGATAACGATGTCCATACAGCCGCCGAAGTCGGCGTAGAGCTGCCCGATGTAGGCCACGGCGGCCACGGGGACCCACCAGCCGGTGTAGGCCGTCCCGTCGTAGAGCGTCCCCACCGCCACGGCCATCCGGTCCGCCACCACCAGCTTCTTGAACAGGCCCCACAGGAAGCGCTCGCAGCCGAAGCAGAACTGTTTTCCGCTCCACACCGCCCCGCCGAAGAGGGCGGGAGCCATGTCGGTATACCGGGTGATGGGGCCGGAGGTCATCTGGGGGAAGTACCCGGCGAAGAGCAGCAGCTTCAGCGGATTCCTCTCCGGTTCCTCGACGGTCCCCCAGCGCACGTCCAGCAGATAGGCGATGAGGATCAGCGTGTAGTAGCTCACCCCGAAGGGTGCGGGCCAGCCGGGCACCGTCAACCCGGGATCCCGGCCCAGCAGGGAGCCGATCAGGTTGATATTCCCCACGAAGAACAGCAGATCCTTATAGAGGATCAGCGCCGCTCCCAGCAGGAGCACCGTCCCGGCGGTGACGGCGGTGCGCAGCCGCTCCCCGGGGAGCCGCCGGACGGCCAGCGCCGCCAGCCAGGTCAGCAGCACCTCCCCCACGAAGACAGCGGACACGGCCAGGTTCCCGCCGGTGTTGACCGCCAGGAAGATCCCCCCGGCCACGAGGAGCACCGCCCACCGCCCCCGCCGGGGGCACAGCCAATACTCCCCGCAGGCGACGGCGGCGAAGATGAAAAACGGAAGGGTTACGATGGACATGGATGTCTCCCCTATCTTGGAATCATCGGGCCTGTCCGCCCGCAAGCATGGTTACGACCTCATTCCCCGTCATGCCCGGCGTCACGTTCCAGCGGCACAGGGCGTACAGGCTCTGGGGCAGGCCCCGGACGAGCACGTTGCGCCGGTCCGTGTCGATGGACAGCGTCACGGGGATCCCGGACTGATGGATAAGCACCTCGGTGAGGGTATCATAGTACCCTCCCGGGTAGGCCAGGGCGGTGAAGCCCTCCCCCAGCTCCCGGACCCGCTCCTGCTCATAGGTCTCCAGGTCCCGCTCCAGCACGGCGGCGTAGTCCTCCTCCCGCTCCCCCGGCAGGGGCAGGGCGGAGGTGCGGATCTTGTCCCCGCTCTCGAAGGGTTCCCACTGGTGGAGGTCGTAGGAGTGGGACTGGATGTCAACAGCGCCGGAGGCGAGCATCTCCCGGGCCTGGTCGTAGCCAAAATGGGGCGTGAGGCGGAACTGGGTGTCCTTGTAGAACTCGTCGTGGCCCACGGAGCTGCCGATGGCGAAGATGGTGGCCTTCATGCCGTACTGCTCCAGGAGGGGCCAGGCGATCTCATAGTTGCTGAGATACCCGTCGTCAAAGGTGATGCAGACGGGCTTGTCCGGGAGCGGGCCGCCGCGGTGCACGTAGTCGGCCAGGTCCTCCATGAAGACCGGGGTGTACCCGGCCTCCGCCAGGGCCTCCAGATGGGAGGCAAACTCCCCCGGCGTCACCGCGCCGTCCTCGTCCTCGCTGAAGTGGTGGTACATCAGGATGGGCACGTCCCGGGTGTAGACCCCGGGGTCCTCCGCCCGGGGCAGGGGGCGGCGGCAGTGGTCCGCGCAGTTTTCCGCCGTGACCAGCGTCCCGAAGTCCGCCGGACGGTAGATCTCGTCGTTCCCGAAGATCTCCGCCAGCGCCATGGTGCCCACAGCGTTGCGGAAGTGGGAGGCGTCGTAAAAGTACCGGCTGTCCCAGGAGACGGAGGAGGCGCTGAAATCCCAGAAGTCCACCACCTGGGCCACGGCGGTCTTGTACCGGGCCAGGGCCTCCTGGCCGTAAGCTTCCAGCTGGGCGGCGTAGGCGGGGGAGCAGATGACCAGCAAATTGACGCCCCTCTCCGCGCACAGGTCCCGGATGGCGGTCAGATCCTCGATGCACTGGTCCAAATGGGGCAGCTCCCGGAGGGCCGGGTCGGCGTAGAACTGGAAGTCCCCGCCGTGGGCCGTCTCATAGACCGCCGGATCGCCCACCTTCTCCACGTCCCGCACCCGCTTGTCGTAGCACCCGGTGGCCACGTCGAAGCAGTCGAACTCCTGGGGCAGCCAGGTGTCCTTGAGCCAGCACTGCACCTTGTCCACGGCATATTTGGGCGCACACAGGGCGTAGCGCAGGTAGAACAGCGGCAGGCTCTCCCCGGAGACCAGGGCGTGGGTCCGGTAGTGGATGTCGTCCTTCCGGATGTCGTACTCGGACACCTCGGTGAGGTTGAGGTTGAGCACCAGGTTCTTGACCTCGTAGTGCTCCAGAAGATAGGTCGCGTTGGCGCGGTAGTTGTGCATATCGCTGCCGTAGGAGAACAGGTTGTAGAACCGGGCGTCCATGTACTCGTTGAGCTCCAGGGGATTGATGGCCGCGGCGCAGGAGGAGCCGATGATGTAGGAGTCGAACGCCCCGTGGTGCTCCTCCAGCCAGGCGATCTTGGCCGCCCGGGGGTTGTTGTATTCGTTGTAGCTGTACCAGTCAAAAACGGGGTCGCCGAACACGCCGAAGGGGTCAATGAGCATATTCAGCGCCGGATACAGCAGCAGCACCAGCGCCATGAGGACGATCCGCGCCCAGAGGGAGAGCTTTCTCTTGTGTTCCATGGCACACTCCATCATTCAGATATATAACACTGCATAAATCCCCGTCAGTTTATCACAGAATCTCCCCGTTTTCAATATCCGGCGGGGAATTTTCCCGTGATATAGCTAACCGGGCGGGAGACTCCCGCCCGGTTCGATTGCTGTACCTGATCCGGCCCGCCTGTTCTCCGGCGATTACGCCATCTTCTTTCTGATGTGGGACAAGCGGTCCAGCGCCTCCAGGAGGGTCTCGTCCCCCTTGGCAAAGTGGACGCGGATGATGTCCTGCACGTCCTCATTGAAGAACGACGTCCCCGGCACGCAGGCCACCCCCACCTTCCGCGCCATCTCCTCGCAGAAGGCCACGTCGGTCTGCCCCTTCTTGAGGTAGGGCCGGACGTTGACGAGGACGAAGTACGCGCCCTGCGGGTCGGTGAAGGGGATGCCGATATTCCGCAGCCCGTCGGTGAACAGCTTCTTCATGTGGGCATAGTGGGCCCCGAACTCGACGTAGTAGCTGTCCGGCATATCCAGCCCCACGATCGCCGCCTCCATCAGGGGCGAGGGCACGCCCACGGCGTTGAAGTCGTGGTACTGCTTGATCCGGTCCATGATGGGCTTGGGGGCGATGGCGTAGCCCAGCCGCCACCCGGTCACGGAGTACGTCTTGGAGAGGCTCGAGCAGCTGACGGTCCGCTCCCACATCCCCGGGAGTGAGCTCATATAGGTGTGCTTGTTGTCGTCGTAGATGATGTGCTCGTACACCTCGTCCATGATGGCGTAGACGTCGTACTTGATGCACAGCTCCGCGATGGTTTTCAGCTCCTCGTAGGTAAACACCTTGCCGCTGGGATTGGAGGGGTTGCAGATCAGAATGGCCTTGACCCCCTGCTTGAAGGCGTCCTCCAGCACGTTGGGGTCGATCCCGAAGTCCGGGGGCACCAGGGGCACATAGACCGGCTCGCAGTCCGCCATAATGGCCTGGGCGCGGTAGTTCTCAAAGAAGGGGGAGAAGATGACGATCTTGTCCCCCGGATTGGTCAGGGCGAAGAGGGTGTCCACCATGGCCTCCGTGGAGCCGATGGTCACCACGATCTCCGTCTCGGGGTCCAGCGTGCGCCCCATGAACCGTCCGCACTTCCGGGCCAGGGCCTGGCGGAAGTTGGGCGCGCCCATGGTGATGGGGTACTGGTGGGGCCCCTCATAGCTAACCTCCGCCAGGCGGTCCATCATGGCCTTGGGGGGATCGAAGTCGGGGAATCCCTGGGCCAGGTTGATGGCCCCGGCGGCCAAAGCGATCCGCGTCATCCGGCGGATGACGGAATCGGTGAATAGTCTGTTCTTTCTGCTCATTTCCTGCATGGCGATTTTCCTTCTTCCATGTTTCTCTCCGGGTCCGATGGCGCGGAGCGTTTTCTCATTTACTTTATCACTACACAGTGAGAAAGTCAATAAATTTTTTCGCTGTCCGGCGTCCGAACGGGAACCAAAAGCCGTTTCCCGCCGTCCAAAAAATAAAAAGGAGGCGTTTGCCATGAAGAAAATCGTTGTCCTGCTGCTGACCGTGCTGCTGTGCCTCACCGCCTGCTCCACCGGGGAAAAGGCAAAGACCGGGCAACCACCCGCCCCGCCGCCGGTATCCACCCCCGAGCCGGTATCCGTCCCCACCCCGGAACCGGAGCCCGCCCCCGAGCCGGAGCCCGTCCCGGAGCCTGACTACGCCCTGTTCATCTCCGACCAGCCCATCTCCACAGTGGACGGCTGCCTGGTGACGGACCGCCTGCCGGTGCGCTTCATCAACAACACCGGCGAGGACGGCTGCGTCCTGGACATCCCCCACCTGGAGCGGCAGAACGCCGTCGGAGAGTGGGAACCGGTCCCCTGGAAGGAGGGCGTCGGTTTCTGCGGCACCCCCAGCCTCCTGCCCGCCGAAGGCCGGGACTGGTCCGAGGACATGCGCTATCTCTGGGGCCCCCTGGAGGACGGGACCTACCGCCTGTCCTACGAGGTAGGCCCGGACGAGCGCACGGAGGACCGTGCCTACGGCGAGTTCACCCTTTATACCCCGGAGGGCATCCACGGCCTGCCGCTGGCAGAAAGCCAGGAATAAGAAAACCGCGTCCCCGACCACAGGGACGCGGTTTTCTGCGCATCAAAAGCATTCGTCCTCCACCAGGTGCATGACGCTGACCTCAAAGGCGGTGCGCTCCTGCGCGCACCCCTCCACCACCTTGGTATACACCCGGCTCTGGACCCGGCCCTCCAGGCTCAGGCTCTCCCCCACGGCCATATTGCCCGTGATCATAGCAACCTGTCCCCAGGCGATGCAGGGCAGGTAGTCCGCCCGCCCATACCGCCGGTTCACCGCCAGCATCATATCCGAGATGCACCGCCCCAGCGGCGTGCGGCGCAGCACCGGCGGCTTGCAGATCACGCCCTGCAGGGCGATCCGGTTCTGGTCCTCCGGTTCCTCGCTGGGTAAAAGGAGCTGGGCGAAGACGGAGATCACCAGCCTGCTCCCCCGCCCACTCTTGTTGTTGAAGGAGCGCAGCTGCCCCTCTACGGTCAGCCGCCGTCCCGTGAGGGGCGACAGGCGGCGCAGCTGCTCGGCGGTCGCAATGACCCATAGGGTGTCTGTCTGCCCGGACAGCCGCCGGACCGCCAGGGGGAAGCGGTAGAACATACTGCCGTGATTTTCATGGGACGGGACGGGTTCCCCCGCGGCGGTCCCCCGGAGCTGCACAAAATTCTTGGTCGTTTCCATATGTAAGTTTCTCCTCATTGGTTGTTCGGCGACATTGGCCGGTTGTCCCAATATATGAGGAGACTGGGGCGAATATGCTTCCTGTCCGAGCAAAACAGTATCGGAAGCCGCTCTCAGCATATCTATAGCAACCTTCAAAATTCGCAACAACCCGTAGGGGCGCAGTCAGCAATTTTGAAGATTGCTAAAAAAATTTCTCCGCCCGTTGCCCAAAGCCCGGCAACTTTTCCCATTTTCCAAATAAATTTGAGGGAAGACAAACCTCCGCGTTGAATGTACGGAAGTAAGTCGAAGCCCCGATCTGGTGCCGGGTCAGCACAGCCGGGCTAACAAAAGGTTGTTGCAGGCGAACCTTGAAAATTTAATAATAAATTTTGCACGGCCCCTCGACGGGGCCGTGCAAAATCCAATGCGGCAAATGCGCTTGAAAGCCGCGCGTTTTGAAATTGTACGATTGAGAAGATTTTTTTCGGGCGCGGCTTTCAGGGATTCCGCCCTCTGCGGAGGGCGGCCAGAGGCTCTGCCCGTGGGGCCGCCTACGGCGGCCTTAGCGCTGGGGCGGCCTGTGGCCGCCTAACGTCTGGACTCCGCCACCTTTGAAAAGGTGGACGAAACTTTAATTACTCCTCCGCCAGTGCCTTGGCCTCGGCGATGGCCTTCTCCTGGGCGGCGGCCGGGCAGTCCTCATAGCGGACGAAGTGGAACGTAAAGCTGCCGCGGCTCTGGGTCATGGACCGCAGGTCGATGGCGTAGGTCATCATCTCCGCCATAGGCACCTCTGCCTCCACCACCTGGTCGCCGTCGCCGGTGGGGTTCATCCCCATAACGCGGCCCCGGCGCTTGTTCAGGTCGCCAAGGATGTCGCCCATGTAGTTGTCGGGAATGGTGACTTTCAGCTCGCCGATGGGCTCCAGCAGAACGGGGGACGCCTCGGGCAGCGCGGCCTTGTAGGCCAGCTGCGCGGCGGTCTTGAACGCGATTTCGGAGGAGTCCACCGGGTGATAGGAGCCGTCCACCAGCGTAGCCTTCAGGAACACCACAGGATAGCCCGCCAGCACGCCGTGTGCGCACGCCTCCCGCAGGCCCTTCTCAACGGCGGGGAAGAAGTTCCGGGGCACGCTGCCGCCGAAGACCTCCTCGGCAAAGATCATGTCCTCCTGCTCGTCCTGGGGCTCGAAGACGATATGCACGTCGCCGAACTGGCCGCTGCCGCCGGTCTGCTTCTTGTGGCGGCCCTGCTTGCG
>CAJUPS010000079.1 GCA_910588045.1 uncultured Oscillospiraceae bacterium
TTTTTGTTCACACAAAAAGTAGGCGCGGAGTCCGGGGCCGCGTAGGTCCCGGGCCTTCGACGAGAAACAAGTGGACGCCGCCCGAAGGGCGGCAGAGGAGGATACGTCCATGCTTCAGATTGGCCCCCTCACCATAGCTTCCAACCTGGCCCTTGCCCCCATGGCGGGCGTCACCGACGCCGCCTTCCGTCAGATCTGCGCCGACCTGGGCGCAGGTCTGACCTACACCGAGCTGGTGAGCGCCAAGGCCCTCTGCTACCAGGACAAAAAAAGTAAATTACTGCTCCAGCCCTTCCCAGGAGAAAAACCTTTTGCCGCCCAGATTTTCGGAAGCGACATCCCCTGTATGGCGGAGGCAGCGCAGATCGCCGCCGAGGCCAGCGGGGCCGACATCCTGGACATCAACATGGGCTGCCCGGTGGGCAAGGTGGTCTCCTCCGGCGACGGCGCGGCGCTGATGCGCGACCCCGAGAAGGCCGCCCGCCTGGCCGAGGCGGTGGTGAAGGCGTCCCCCGTCCCGGTGACGGTAAAAATGCGCCGGGGCTGGGACAAGGGGAGCATCAACGCCGTGGAGCTGGCGAAAATGCTGGAGGAGGCGGGCGTGGCCGCCGTGGCGGTCCACGGCCGCACCCGGACACAGATGTACGGCGGTACGGCGGACTGGGGAACCATCCGGGAGGTCAAGGAGGCCGTCTCCATCCCGGTGATCGCCAACGGGGACGTGTTCTCCGGAGAGGACGCAGTGCGGATCCTGAAGCAGACCGGGGCCGATATGGCCATGATCGGCCGGGGCTGCTTCGGCAACCCCTGGATTTTTCGGGAGGCGGAGGCCGCGCTGCGGGGAGAGCCCGTCCCGCCGAAGCCGCCCCTGGCGGAGCGGTGCGACGTGGCCGTGCGCCAGATCGAATTGGCGGCGCAATACAACTGTGAGAAAATCGCCGTGCTCACCGCGCGGCGGCACTACGCCTGGTATCTCAAGGGCGTGCCCCATGCGAGCTACTACAAGGAGCAGATCGTCCGCATGGAGACGCTGGAGGACGTGTACCGGGTGACGAAAGGGATCAAGAGGGATCTGCATGACGGTTGACGAACTGGCCAGGAGGGCCGGGGGAGGCGACGAGGACGCCTTCGCCGAGCTGGTCCGGCTCCACGAGAAAAAAGTGTATAACCTGGCCCTCCGGATCTGCGGAAACCAGGAGGATGCCGCAGACGCGGCCCAGGAGGCGTTCCTGTCCGCGTGGCGGGGCCTGCCGAACTTCCGGGGAGAGGCGGGCTTCTCCACCTGGCTCTACCGCTTGACCAGTAACGCGGCCATCGACTGCCTGCGCCGCTCCAGGCGGCGGCGGGAGGAGGCCAGCCTGGACGACGAGGGGCTGGGTCTCAGCGCCGTGGACCGTGCGCCCTCCCCCCAGGCCCGGGCGGAGGGGGCCGAGCTGCGCAGGGCGGTACTGGAGGGGCTCGGCCAGCTCAGTGAGGACCACCGGCAGGCCCTGGCCCTCCGGGAGCTCCAGGAGTTGAGCTACGAGGAGATCGCCGGGGCGCTGGGCGTGGACATCGGGACGGTGAAGTCCCGGATTTCCCGGGCCAGGAGCGCGCTGCGAAAAATCCTTTTGAAAAACGGGAACCTATCCGGCTATCTGCCGTCTAAACCAGCAGCAGAAAAGCAGAAGGGAGGCGGGAGACGGTGATGAGCTGTGAGAAATACGAGCCGATGATCAGCGCGTTTCTGGATGGGGAGCTGTCCGAAGAGGAGCGCGTGGACGTGGCGGCACATCTTGCCGCCTGCCCCGGATGCCAGCGGTATTTTGACGATCTGGTGGCGATCCATGACGCCCTGGAGCAGGAGGAGGTCCCCGTTCCGGAGGACTTCGCCGAATCCGTCATGGCGCGGGTGCGGGAGACGCCGCAGGAGGAGCGAAGGGTGATCGCCTTCCCCCACTGGAAGCGGTGGGCGGCGCTGGCGGCCTGCTGCGCCATCGCGGCGCTGGGGCTATGGACGGTACAGACGGGAAGCGCGAAGACGGCCCGCCAGACGATGGCCGCCCGCAGTGCGCCGGAGCCGGCCTCCGCCATGGAGAAGGGAGATGCGGAGACGTATGGAGCCCTGCCGGACGCCGAGGCGGAGGTCTGTTCCGAGGAGCCGGACCGCCCGGCGGAGGACGAGACAGAAGGCGCGGATGACGCCAAGCGGGCGATGGAGGACGCCGCAGAGGTGGGCGCGGGCAATGCCCCCACTAGCGGATTCCACAGCGACGCACTCGCACCGGCGCTGCTGGAGGGATCCCCTGCGGAGAAGCAGAACGCGCTCTCCGGGACCATCACAGCCGGAGGCCCCGCCGCCCGGGCCTGGGTGGAGGAGGTTCTGGGGCTGCCGTGGGAGAACGGCAGGACCTACCTGCTGACCGAGGAGGAGTTCGCGGGGCTGGCGGATGTTCTGACCGCTGCGGGAGAGGACTTCCGCCAGGAATCCGGGGAGGAGGGATGCCGGCTCTTGGCAGAAGAAGCGGAGGAGTGATCTCCTGTTCAGCAAAAAAATAATTGGGAGGAGTATTTTTAGTATGTGCAAATGCAAAGAGACGATTTCCCGCGCGTTACTGCCGCTGCTGTGCGCGGTGCTGCTGCTGGGGCTCCTGGTGGGGAGCGCCCGGGCGGTGTCCACCGTGACGGCCCGGCTGAGTCCGGACTACACCATCGTCATTGACGGCACGGAGCGGACTTTTTACAACGTGAGCGGCCAGCAGGTACACCCCCTTGCCTACAGCGGCACCACCTACCTGCCCGTTCGGGCCATCGGGGAGCTGATGGACCGGAACGTGGACTGGAACGAGACTACCAAGACCATCACGCTGAGCGGCAAGCGCACCGCCGATGCCTCTGTTGACAGGACCACGCCGGACGCTTCCGCCAAGGCGAAGGATGTCTCCGCAGAGCTGCGGGACGACTTCACCGTGATCGTGGACGGGAGCAAGCGGACCTTCGCCGACGTCAACGGCAAGACGGTCTACCCCCTGCTCTATAACGGCTCCACCTACCTGCCCGTCCGGGCCATCGGCGAGCTGATGGGCAAAAGCGTGTCCTGGGACGGGAGCACGAGCACGGTGACCCTGTCGGGCAGCACCGTCACGGATGCGGACTCCTTCTCCGGCGGACAGTCCGCCCCCAGCCAGGGGATCCTCACCGTGGAGGAGGCCAAGGCCAAGGCGCTCAAGCACGCCGGGGTGACCGAGGCCATCTTCACCAAGGAGAAGCTGGACTGGGACGACGGCAGACAGGAGTATGAGTTCGAGTTCTACGCCGGAGGTCAGGAGTACGAGTATGAGATCGACGCCAAGACGGGGGACATCCTCAGCCACGAGGTAGAATCCGGCACGCCCCCGACTTCCTCCGGCAGCGCCATCACCCTGGAGAAGGCCCGGGAGATCGCCCTGGCCAAGGTCCCCGGCGCGGCGGCCAGCGACATCAAAAAGCTGAAGCTGGACCGGGACGACGGCAAGCAGATCTACGAGGTGGAGATCATCTACAAGGAGATGGAGTACGAAATGGAGATCGACGCCTCCAGCGGCAAGGTCCTGGAGTTCTCCTCGGAGTCCATTTACGACTGAGCGGTAAATTGGTAAATTGATAGCGAACCGGGCGGGAAACGACTGTTTCCCGCCCGGTTCGCTGCTGTCGGTTATGATTTTGCCGGATTCCCAAGCGCTGCGGGTTTCCGGGAAAGATAAGCGCAGTACACAGCGGCGGCGATGATGGTCACCACCGGATAGACATAACTGCCTCTCTCCGCCGAAAACTTGGCGAATACGTCCACCAGCCCGTGGACGGCGATGCAGACCAACAGACTGCCGGAGTAATAAAATGCAAATGTGAAGAGAAAGCCCCAGGCGACCGCAAAGAACACCTGAATCAGCGTCTCTGATCCGCCCTGTCCCGCCAGGAGGTTGACGATATGCCCGATGCCGAAGGTCACCGCCGAAATGGTGATTGCCACGGGCGTGGAATCTCTCTCCAGCAGCGCGCGGAACAGAAGACCACGGAAAATCAGCTCCTCAACGAGGCCAACGAGCAGCATGGAGAGCACCGCGTACACCTGCGCCGCGCCGCTGTAGGCCATCCCGAAGCCGTCCCAGAGGTTCCCCGTCGCCAGAATCAGCATGGGCAGAAAATACAGGTAGTCCTTCGCGTGGCCCCGCCACTTTACCAGGCCGTATTTCTGCTCCAGATGGGATGTCTTCACAAATATCAGTATCCCCGCCGCGATAGCGGCCAGGGCAAGCAGCATGAGGATGCTCTCGTCCCCATAGTTGCCCCTAATGGGGATGGTGATGACGCAGTACGCGATGATCCAGGAGAGCGCGAACCACAGATCGTTTTTCTCATACAGTTTTTTCATTGTGTCTCCTCCTCTGCGGCCAGGACCGCGCCGCGGTAGGCCCGCTCCAGATGTTCCGCAATCACTTTTTCGTCAAACTCCAGTCCGTTATTGGCAATGATGCTGGCGTAGCCGTGGACAAACAGGGCCAGCGTCAGAAAGACCTCCCTGGTCCGCTCCGGAGGCAGCCCCATAGCCGCCCCCATGAAGGCGAGCACCGGCTTGAGCTCATCGGAGTCGACCATGTCCAGCAGGGTATTCTCCTCGGCAAGACCGGACTGGAAGAGCAGTCGGAACAGATGGGGCTCCTGAATGGAAAAGCGGATGTAGTTCAGCCCGAGCTCCAGCAGGGGATCCGCCGCGTCCTCCGGGATGGTCATGAGGTACGCGCTGTGAAACTGGTCCGCCCGGCAGTAGGCGGCCCGCCGCACCTCCTCCACCGTGGAGAAGTGGTACAGCACCGGCTGGGTGGAGCAGCCCAGCTCCTCCGCCACGCTGCGGGCGCTGATCCGCTCCACCCCTTGGGTCCGGGCGATGCGGAAGGCGGCTTCGATGATGCCGTCCCTTGTGACTTTTTGCTTTGGGGGCATGGCGGTCTCCTTTTATAACAGCGATTATATAACATGGATTATATACCAGACTGTGCGCTCTGTCAAGCCCCTACAAGAAAAAGACATCCACCGCGCGGGTGGATGTCCCTTGCTCTAATTGCCGGTCACACCTTTTTCGTGAAGAACAGGAACGTCTCGTCCTCTCCGGCGGGGCGCATACAGCTCTCCAGCATTTTCTTGGACGCCGCGTTCTCGTGGTAACACTTGGCCTTCAAACAGTACAGCCCCAGGGTGTAGAGGCTCCACTCCGCCACGCGGCGGAACGCCTCGGTCCCGTAGCCGTGCCCGGCGTACTCCCGGAAGATCCGGCAGCCCAGCTCCGCGCCGCCCTTGTAGTCGAAGCGATAGAGGACCGCCTCGCCGATGAACGTCCCATCCAGACGGATGGCGAAATTGACCGCCTGCTTCCTCCGGAAATCCTCCCGGGCTACCTCCAGGAAGTAGTCCTCCGTCAGCTCGCCCTCCAGGTCGTCGCGGTAGTCGTAGCCCCACCAGCGGTTGCGCTCGTTGTCCAGGCAGAGGCGGTTGTAGGCAGGCTTGTCCTCCTCCCGGAGGCCGTCCAGGAGGAGGCGCTCGGTTTTCAGCACGGGGATGGTCTCCAGGCCGGACAGCTCGTTTCGCGCCAGGACCCGGACCTTGGCCCCCAGGAAGGTGGGGAGATACTGGAGCTTGCTGGTCCGCAGGCCCCGGTCTCCGGCGTCGTCCTCCCGGTTGATCCAGCGGAGGCCCTGACTGTTGGCGCCGGCGAAGGACTGGACCATGAAGGGGTATACCCCCTCGTACTGGGGCAGGGCCTTCTCGATGTGGCACACCAGGGTATCCCCGCAGACCTCCGCCAGGGCGATGGCAATGAGCTTGCCGTCCAGCTCCACACAGCCGGTTTTGGCCCATGCCGCGCCCACCTGCTCCATGAGGCGGCGGGCGTAGCAGACCTCCAGCTTGGCGTCGGCGTCCTCCTTGTTGAACACCTTGTGAAATTCGTGCCAGAAGGCGTCTACGGCGTCGCGGTCGGCCTCCGTCAGCTCCCGGTAGACCGCGTTGGGGTAGAGCTTGCGGAACTTGTTGATGTGGTTGCGCTGGCCGGAGTAGTGCCGCCCGGCGAAGGCGGAGAGGGATTCGGCGGTGTAGAAGTAGTCCTGCCAGAGGCGGTCGCTGTCCACGGTGGTGTAGGGATACCGCTTCATCAGGCGCTCCCGCTCGTCCTCCGGCACCACGCCGAAGGAGGGCGGTACGCCCTTCTCCACGCACCACTCGTCGATGTCGTCCAGGGCGGCGTCCACGTCCCCCTCGCCGGGGAGGGGGATGGGGAAGTCAAACATGGCCCCATAGTGGGCGCTGTGGTTGAGGATCACCAGGCAGCCGTGGCTCTCGGCAAACTCGGGTTTCCAGTGGTCCTTCCACATGAGCTTGACCCCCAGGGAGTATTCGCACAGGCGGTAGGTGCACTGACTGTAATATTTTCGCAGCAGGGGGGCGTATTGTTCATCAATAGGGGTGAATTGCAGCATAAAGATTTTGCTCTCTTTCTTTAAGGATCAGCTTTCGGGGGCATCCCCGTTTCCTTCCGTTAATGGTCTACAATGTGCACATTCAAGTGGTTATACGTCATGGTCACGCCGTCCTCGGCGAAGGCCCGTCGTATCTCCTCCAGAGACTTGAAATGGGCGTCCCAGTAGTCCTCCGTCTTCGCCCAGAAGCGGACATGGTACTCGATGGCGCTCTCGCCGTAGGCGGTGAGCACCACCTGGGGCGCGGGGTCCGGGAGGATGTTGGGGGTGCGCTCCAACGCCTTGCGGCACGCCCTCCGGACGGCCTCCGGCTCGTCGTCATAGGAAGCGGTGACCGTGTGGTCCGCCCGGCGGACGCCCCGGACGGTGTAGTTGACGATCTGGCCCGCCGTCAGCTTACTGTTGGGCAGCATCACCCGTTGGCCGCCAGGGGTGTCCAGCTTGGTGTGGGTGAGGGTGATCTCCGCCACCGCGCCCTCGCCGTCAGCGGTGGAGATGTAGTCCCCCAGGGTGAAGGGCTTGGAGAACAGCAGCACCATGCCCCCGGCCACGTTGCCCAACACGTCCTGGACCGCCAGGGAAACCGCCAGGCCGAAGACGCTGACCAATGCGATGAGGCTGGTCACGTCTACCCCCAGGCTTTCGGCTACCATCAGGACCGTCAGCAGGTAGAGCAGGGCCCGCACGCCCTTGAGGGCGTAGCGCTGCACCTGTTCATCCAGGGCGGTCCGGTTCAGCAGCTTCTTCAGCGTTCCCGCCAGCAGACGGATCACCGCCAGGCATACCAGCAGCAGCACCAGGGAGGAGAGCAGATGTCCCACCGTTATACTGCCCCATCCGACCTTCAGCCATCCCTCCAAGGTTGCGGAGGGGTTCGTTATGTTTTCCAACAAAGCGGAGGATGCGTCCATCATCAGGCTCCTTTTTTTGACAGATTCTTTTTGGGATACTACTGTACCACATTTTTCTCCGGTTGAGAAGAGGGAAAATCCTTTTGTATGTCCATCAGAAATTTTCGGTGAATTGACGAATACAATTTGTCATATTACACAAACTTTCCAAAAATGTAAACTTTATGCTTTCTTTTTTTGTGGAAATCGTGTAGAGTATAAGAATCCCCTGCGGGAGGAGCGCAATTCCGCGCCCCTTGACGGCGGGGGACAACGAAAGAGGAGGAGAACTATGGACAAATTCTTCAAGATTTCCGAGCGGGGCAGCAGCGTCCGCACGGAGATCGTAGGCGGCATCACCACGTTCTTTGCCATGGCCTACATCATCTTCGTGAACCCCAATACCCTGTGCGCCGACCTGGGCGGAGGCTTCTTCCCCGCCATGCCCGGCGAGCTGTGGACCCCTGTCATGGTGGCCACCTGTGCCAGCGCGGCCATCGGCTGCATCCTGACCGCCCTGCTGGCCAACGCGCCCTTCGCACAGGCTCCCGGCATGGGCCTGAACGCCTTCTTCACCTATACGGTGTGCCTGGGCATGGGCTACACCTGGCAGGAGGCCCTGGCCATCGTGCTGCTCAGCGGCGTATTGTTCCTGATTATCGCCGTCAGCCCCCTGCGCAGCAAGATCATCTCTTCCATCCCCGCGTTCCTCAAGAACGCCATCTCCGCCGGTATCGGCCTGTTCATCGCCTTTATCGGCCTTTTGAACGTGCAGCTGATCTCCATCAGCGGCGCGGTGCCCGCCCTGAACTTCTCTTGGATGGAGGGCGACGTGCGGGTGTGGAACATGGCCGGACTGCTGACCATCATCGGATTGCTGATCACCGCCATCCTCATGTGCTATAAGGTGAAGGCCGCCATCGTCATCGGCATCGTCATCACCACTATCATCGGCTTCCCCATGGGCGTCACCACCCTGCCGGAGAGCATCACCATGAGCGGCGTGACGCTGGCCCCCGTGTTCCTCAAGCTGGACATCGCCGGTGTGTTCGCCAAGGGTATCCTGCCCCTGATCACCGCCGTGGTCAGCTTCGCCCTGGTGGACTGCTTCGACACCGTGGGCACCCTCATCGGCACCGCCACCAACGCGGGCATGACCGATAAGAACGGCAACCTCCCCGGCGGCGACCGGGCCCTCATCGCCGACGCCGTCGCCACCTGCTGCGGCGCCTGCCTGGGCACCTCCACCGTTACCACCTTCGTGGAGTCCTCCACCGGTATCTCCGAGGGCGCACGGACCGGCCTGAGCTCCATCGTGGTGGGCGTACTGTTCGTTCTCGCCATTCTGCTGGCTCCCGTAGCCGGTATCATCCCCTCCGCCGCCACGGCTCCCGCCCTCATTATCGTGGGCGTGCTGATGCTCAAGGGCGCGGTGAGCATCGACTGGAACGATATGGAGTGCGCCATCCCGGCCTTCCTCACCATCGCCATGATGCCCTTCGCCTACTCCATCTCCGACGGCATTGGCTTCGGGTTCATCAGCTACAGCATCATCAAGGTGGCCCGGGGCAAGGCCAAGGACGTGCCCGTGCTGGTGTATATCATCGCGGTACTGTTCGTGCTCAAGTATATCCTGACCAATATCTGATCCTCGTCTCTTGCCACTTGCAGAGAGGCCCCCGGCGAAAGCCGGGGGCCTCTCGTACTATTTAACGTTTTGACGCAGAAAAAGCGGCGGCCTCTTTGACCCATGCGGCCAGCTCCCCGTCGATCTCCTCCGGGGAGGAGAGAAGAAGGTGGTGGGTCCACCGGGTGGGGTAGGGCTCGGAGGCCGCGGCCACGCGGGGGGAGTCCAGGCGGCGGTTCAGCCCCAGGGTGAGGGTGAGGCAGTGCTCCGGCCGCTCCGCTTTCTTCCTGACCGGCAGGAAGGAGACGGCGGCGAAAACCCTGGGGTTGGTGAAGGTGATCTGGGTCTTCTGCACCCGGATGGAGACGTTCTCCACCTCCGCCAGCGTGCGGGCCTCAAACGCCTCATAGATGGGCAGAACGGCGGGGTCCTTTTCAAAAAAGAAGAGCACCGCAGGGGCCATGGATAAACTCCCCCCTCTCCTACGACTCCTCCATCATAATCATGACGCAATCCAGATATTCCCCGTCCCGCCAGACGCGGACGGGGACCTCGTCGCCCACGTAGAGCCGGCGGCGCAGGCTCAGAAGCTGCTCGTAACTGACCACCGGCTCGCCGTTGAAGGCCACCAGGTAGTCCCCGGCGCACAGGCCCGCCCGGTCTCCGCTCAGGCCCTCGGCCACCTCCTCCAGGTACAGCCCCACGGTGCCGTCCGGCATGGTCTCGGGGACCCGGTTGACTGTGACGCCCAGCACCGGCTGGGGCTGGAGCTGGCCAAACTGGATCAGATCGTTGACCCAGCGGATGGCCAGGCTGGTGGGAATGGCGAAGCCCAGGCCCTCGATGGTGTCGTAGCGGCTCATCATCTTGATGGTGTTGATGCCGATGACCTGGCCGTACTGGTTGATCAGGGGGCCGCCGGAGTTGCCGCTGTTGAGGGCCGCGCTGGTCTGGATCAGGGTCATGGTCACCCCGTCCACCTCCACGTCCCGGTTGATGGCGGAGACGATGCCGTCGGTGAGCGTGTTGCGCAGCTCCACCCCCAGGGGATTGCCGATGGCGTAGACCGGATCCCCCACCTGGAGGTCGTCAGACACGCCGAACTCCGCCGCGGGGAGGCCCTGGGCCTCGATCTTCAGCACCGCCAGGTCCATGTCCCGGTCATAGCCCACCACGCGGGCCTCGTAGCGCTGCACCACACCGTAAGCGCCGGTGACCCAAACGGTACAGCTGCTGTACCCGGCGATGACGTGGCAGTTGGTCAGGATGTAGCCGTCCTCGGAGAAGATGACGCCGGTCCCCACGCTGGCGTACATCTCCTCCTGCCCCAGGACCGTTACCACCGAGGGCGTTACGCGCTCGTAGATCTCCTGAATGGTCAGCTCCGGCAGGTCCCCGGCAGAATGCAGGTCCAGACGGACGTCCCCGCCCGTGGGGTAGGTGGGCAGGGAGACGTCGGCGTCCTCCGGCTCCTCCTCGTCCCAGTAGTAATACTCCCCGTCATCCCAGTAGGGCATGTCGTCCCAGACGCCGGGGCGGCCGCCCGGCGAGGCGCCGGGCACGGTCCAGCCGTACTGGGTGACGTACCAGATCCCCACCCCCAGGCAGCACACGATCAGCAGCAGGCTGAATCCCACGTACAGCCGCACGCCCCAGTGGGCTTTGGGCTTCTCCGGCGGGTTGAGGGGGTTGTCCCTCTCCCGCCCCCCGTCCCAGGAGAGTTCCGGCTCCTCCCGGCGCATACATGCCGGTAGGGGCCGCTCGTAGCGCAGCGTCACCGGCTCCACATCCTCCGCCTGGCGGTAGGTCAGGACGATCTCGTCCGCCGACGGCGCGTCAAATTCGATTCCAAAAGGCTCCATAGCTCCAGCTCCCTCACACACACAATTTGCGCTCAGTCTTTCCCTGTTTCCTCCGCCAGCTGTACGGTGAAGGAGAAGGTGGTCACGCCGTTTTCACTCTCGGCGGTAATTTTCTCATGGTGCTGCTCCAGAATGGTGCGGACAATATACAGCCCCAGGCCCACGCCGTCCTTGTCCGCGCTGCGGGACCGGTCGGACTTGTGGAACCGCTCGAAGAGCAGGGGCAACTCCTCCGGGGGGATGGTCAACCCGGTGTTGCGCACGGTCACCACGGCCTTGCACCCCTTTTTCTCCAGCCCCAGAAACAGCGTACTGCCCTGGGAGGCAAACTTGGCGGCGTTCTCCAGCAGGTTGTATACCACCTGGGTGAGCAGGTCGTTGTCCCCCAGGACCATCACCGGGTCCTCGGGGATCTCCACGTCCACGTCCAGACCCCGGTCGGTGATCTTCTTCTCCATGCTCACCAGCACCCGGCGCATGGACTCGGACATATCGAAGGGCACCTTCTGCTTGATGAGGTCCATGCTCTGGAGCTGGCTCACGTCCAGCATCCGGCGGACCAGGCGGGCCAGGCGGCGGCTCTCGCCGGAGATGATGGACAGGTACTGCCGCTCCTCCGAGCGGGAGATGACCCCGTCCAGGATGCCGTCGGCATACCCGGCGATGGTGGTCATAGGGGTTTTCAGCTCGTGGGAGATGTTGGCGATGAACTCCCGGCGCTGCTGCTCGGTCTTCTGCAAGGAGTCGGCCATCGCGTTGAAGGAATCAATGAGCTCCCCGATCTCATCCTCCCGGCCGGAGCTGTGGACCCGGGCGTCGAAGTTGCCCTCGGCAAACTTCCGGGCGGCGGAGGCCATATCCCGGATGGGCTTGGTCTGCTGCATGGTGGTGGTGGCCGTGGCCACGAAGGCGATGAGCAGCACGGTGATCGCCGTCATGCCGAAGATGCCCAGGAAGGCCCGCCACATCTCGGTCATGGCGTTGGGCTCCGCGATGGCCAGCACGGGCCCGATGGTCACCGAGCCCTCCGTGCGGGCCGGTACGGCCACCACGGCTCGGGGCTTCTCGTAGAGCCCCAGGTCGGATACGCCCATATACGCCTCGCCCTTGAGGAGCTTCTCCCCCATGGCCGCGGGGAGGGTCATCTGTCTCTGCCCCCCGATGCTGGCGTCCGTGCCCATAAAGGAGTTCTCGTAGGGAATCCAGATAAAGAAGTCGGTGCCGCTCATCAGCTCGGCCACGTCCAGCATGGCGCGGATGTCATCCCCCCGGGTCAAAAGCGAGCCGGGCTTGGCGTAGGCATCCAGGGCGATCTGGGCGATGACCTCCGCCCGGTCCTTCAGCTCGCTGCGCTTCTCCGTCATGATGTAGCTGTAGGTCAGGGAAAAAAAGGACGCCCCCAGCAGGACCAAGGTCAGCGCCACCATGCCCACGGTGACGGCAAACGTCCGCCAGTAGATGCCCTTAAATCTACTCATTGAATCCGGTTCCTCCTATTTCGCCTTGGGCGGTGTGACCTCGAACTTGTATCCGACCCCCCAGACCGTCTTGAGCGCCCACTGGTCGGACACGTCCTCCACCTTCTCCCGCAGACGCTTGATGTGTACGTCCACCGTCCGGCTGTCGCCGAAGTAGTCAAAGCCCCAGACCTCATCGAGAAGCTGGTTGCGGGTATACACCCGGTTGGGGGTGGAGGCCAGGTGGTAGAGCAGCTCCAGCTCCTTCGGGGGCGTATCCACCTTCTTCCCGTCCACGGTCAACTCGTAGGAGTCCAGGTTGATCTCCAGCTTGTCGAAGACCAGGCGTTTGCGGGTGTCCTCGGGGATCTCCGAGCGGCGCAGCACCGCGTTGATCCGCGCAATGAGCTCCTTCATTTCAAAGGGCTTGACGATGTAGTCGTCCGCGCCCATCTCCAGGCCCTGGATGCGGTCGAAGACCTCGCTCTTGGCGGTGATCATGATGATCGGGGTCCGGCTGGTCTCCCGGATCTTCCCGCACACCGCCCAGCCGTCCATCACGGGCAGCATCAGGTCCAGCAGCACCATATCCGGCTGCCAGGAGCGGAACAGCTCCACCGCAGTACCCCCGTCGAAGGCAGTCTGGATCTCGAAGCCCTCCTTCTCCAGATACATCCGGATCAGATCAGAAATGTTGTGATCGTCCTCCACGACCAAAATCTTTCTCGCCATGTGCTCCTCCCGTCCCCATTTCCATGGAAAGGGGGACTTATTCATAATGTTGATTCCCATTATATCCGCAAAACGGATTTTTTCTTGAACTTTCTGTAAATTAAGAACCTGTATTCATAACCGGGGGTGCTGGATGGGCGAGGATTTTTCCCGCCAGACAAGGAAATTTTTCCGTGAAGCGCCGCAAGGCGGCGCTTTTAGCGCTAAGCCCGCCACAGGCGGGCCCACGGCAGCAATCCTGACGGATTGCAAGGAAAATTGACGCAGTATGGCGGGAAAAAGACTGCCCAGACAGCGTGCAACGGTTGTAAATACAGGTTCTAAGCTGTCAGTCTCCAGGCGCCCAGGAGGTAGCCGCCCTCCTGGAGCCCCCGCAGGACATCCGGCAGCTCCGGGAGGCACTCCGCGTCCCCCAAATACACGCCCAGATCTTCCCGGTAGCGCCCGATGGAGCGCAGGAGCTCCCCGGCCTGCTCACCCGGGGCATCCAGACCGGCGCGGACCTCCACGCAGCCCAGCTCCTCCAGCAGATCCGACAGGTCGAGACCGCCGCTCCACACCAGCTCCAGCTGTACCCGAGCGCCCTGCCACAGGACCTCCCGGGCCGCAAGCAATTCCTCGCGGGCGCTCTCCGCGCTGCCGATGCGGAGGGCCACGGCGTGGCCCCCGGCCGCCAGGGCCCGCAGGAGGTCTCCGTCCTCCATCTCCTCCGCCGTCAGCAGGAAGGTGGCGCGGACGTCCTCCAGGGAGGGGAGAATGTCCCTTGCTCCGGCGCCGTCAAAGAGGAGGTAGACCCGCTGTCCCTCTGCCGCCTGGACCGGCGGGTCCTGGGACTCCACGGGGGAGGAGGGATTGGAGGGGGCGCTGCGGCTGTACTCGCTATAGCGGTCGCTCATCAGTCTGGAGGCCACATAGATGAAGTCGCTGTCGCTGAAGATGGCGCTGCCGCTCTTCACCCGGATCAGGGGGACCGTATCGGTTTCGCTGTAGCTCCAGGTCAGGCCGAAATACTGGCAGACCAGGCGCAGGGGGAAAAAGACGATGCCGCCCCGCTCGATGGCGTAGCCGCTATAGAGGTTGCCCTCCTTGTCGTAGGCAATCTGTCCCGCCATATCGAAGCGGAGATCCTTGGTACTGCCGTGCATGTAGAGGGTTGCCAACCCCAGGGCGGTGTGGCGGGAGTAGGAGATGCCCAGTTCGCCGCCCTCGAAGAGGCGGCTGGAGACATAGAGGACATCGTTGGAGTAGAAGGGCATGGTCTCGTCGTTGAGGGGCATTAGCTGCTCGTTGGCCGCTGTAAAATATACGCCGGACTGGGTGGCCGCCCGGACGGGCGGCCCGCTCAGGGTGGAGAGGATTAGTACAATAAAAAGAAGAATTGCGCAGGGCCGACGCAGGCGGCCTTTCATGGCGGGGACCCCCTTTGCATAGTTTTTATATAGTGTAACACAAAATGGGGCTGGTGACAATCGTAAATTCTTCTGCGGCCCTGCGGGCCGCCTCCGCTTTTTTCTTTTTGTTAGATTCGCCCCTGCCGGGGCGGGGCTTAGGGCTTGTTTGAAAAATGTCAAAACGCCCAACCAGCGGATCTTTTTCCGCTGTGCCGCGTTAAAAATTCTTGAAATCCGTCAGGATTCCTGCGAATTTTTGCCTTGCCCAGCGAAAAAATCTCTCGCCGTTGGGCATTCCGCCATTTATCAAACAAGCCCTACTTTTCGCGCACGCGAAAAGTAACAAAAGCGTGCTCAAGGGGGCTACGCCGCC
>CAJUPS010000080.1 GCA_910588045.1 uncultured Oscillospiraceae bacterium
TCCGTGGCCTACACCAACCACACGGTGCTGGCCGAGGCCCTGGAGCGCTGGCCCCAGACCCTGGTGGAGAGCCTGCTGCCCCGGATCTGGCAGATCATCTGCGAGATCGCCCGCCGCTGGCAGGAGAAGGTTACCGCCTTCTACTGCGGCGACGAGAACAAGGTGAAGCAGATGGCCGTGATTTGGGACGGCGAGGTCCGCATGGCCAACCTCTGCATTGCCGGGGGCATTGCCGTCAACGGCGTGTCGGCGCTCCACAGCGACATTCTGCGCCAGGATGTTTTCAAGGACGCCTGCAACATGGAGCCGGATAAGTTCAAGAACGTCACCAACGGCATCGACCACCGCCGCTGGCTGTCGGAGATCAACGGCGGTCTGGACCAGCTCATCCGCGATCTGACCAAGGGGGACGGCTACCTGCTCCATCCCGCCACGGAGCTCCCCAAGCTGGACAAGTACGCGGACGACAAGGAGGTCCTGCTCCGTCTGGGACAGATCAAGCGGGCCAACAAGGAGGCGTTTGCCAAGTATGCCAAGAAGACCCAGGGCTTTATCCTCAATCCCGACGCCATTTTCGATGTACAGGTGAAGCGTCTCCACGAGTACAAGCGCCAGCTGCTCAACGTGATGCACATTATCCACCTCTACCATCAGCTCCAGGACAATCCCAACCTGGACATTCAGCCCCACACCTTTATTTTCGGGGCCAAGGCCGCGCCGGGCTACAGCGTAGCCAAGCGGATCATTCGCCTCATCAACTCCCTGGCGGCCCAGATCAACAGCGACCCCGTCTGCAAGGATAAGCTCCAGGTGTTCTTTATGGAGAACTACCGGGTGTCCATGGCGGAAGTCCTTATGCCCGCCAGCGAGGTCAGCCAGCAGATCTCCACCGCCGGTAAGGAGGCCAGCGGGACCGGCAACATGAAGTTCATGATGAACGGTGCGCTGACCGTGGGCACCCTGGATGGAGCCAACGTGGAGATGCACGAGGTCTTAGGCGACGAGAACATGTTCCTCTTCGGGCTGAAGACCGCGGAGGTGAAGCAGATGCGGGACAGCGGCTACAACCCCTTCAACCTCTACACCCGCGATCCCAACCTCCACCGCGTGCTGGATCACATCAACAACGGCTTCCGCGACGGGGTGCGCTATGACGATCTGGTGCAGCGTCTGCTGCTGGGCATCAACGGTTCTCCCGCCGACGAGTATATGCTTTTGGCCGACTTCGCCTCCTACTGCGCCGCCGAGCGCCGTATGGTGGAGACCTACGCAGACCAGGAGAAGTGGAACCGGATGAGTCTGCACAACATCGCGCGTTCCGGCATCTTCGCCGCCGACCGCTCCATCGCGGACTACGCCGACAGGATCTGGCACGTGCCGTACAAGAAATAGGGAAATGCCGAAGGGCGCGGAACATCAGTTCCGCGCCCTTCTCATTATGGGAATCTCCGGTCCAGCAAAATCTTCCCCACCTGTTCCAGGTCCATCCGGTCCAGGGTATAGTCCGCCTCGGGCTCCGGCTCGTTGGGAGAGAGATTGGAGCGGATGTAGATGGTATCCAGCCCCGCCTCCCTCCCGCCGCGAATGTCGCACAAACCGTCGTTGCCGATCATCACCGCACGATCCGGCTGGATCCCCTGGGCGTGGAGCAGCGCGTCAAAGAACCGCCGATCTGGTTTTTTCACGCCGTAGTCCGAGGATAGGTATATCCCGTTGAAGCAATCGGTCAGCCCCAGACGATCCAGCTCCCGGGTGGTAAAGATGCTCTGGGCGTTGCTGAGAAGCCACACGCCGCAGCCCTGCGCCCGCAGCGCACACAGGAGCTCCCTTGCGCCGCCGTATAACCGGATGTACTCCGTGGACAGCGCCCGGAACCGCTGTCCCGCCTGAGCGGACTGCTCCAGACTCGCGTCCACGCCCTTCTCCCGGAAGAGCTGACGGAATACCAGCTCGATCCGGATCTCCGGGTGGGCCTCGTGGGGATCCCCCGCTATCGCCGCCGGACGCCGCCTGCGATACCAGGCGGCGGTAGGTCCTCCGCAGTGCAGCGGGATGATAGGAGGCCCCCCGCTCCCGGTAGTACGCCGCCAGGGCCGTCCACAGCCCCGGCGCGTCCTCGTCGGTGTGGATGTCCACCAGGGTGCCGTACAGGTCAAAAATGCGTGCCAGTATCTCATGCCTTGATATACAGCATCCGGGTCTCATAGGGCCGCAGCGGCCCTGCCGGGTCCGGATAGTTGGCCAGCAGCGTCTCCGCGCCCCGGAATTGCTCCGGACAGACCTCCGGCAGCTCCTCCGCCGTAAAATTGCACACCACCAACAGGTGCTCCCCGCCTGCATCCCGGGTGTAGGCGAAGCATTTTTCGTCCTCCGGGTCCAACAGGGTAAAGGCGCCGTCCCGGAATACGGGATAGGTCTTCCGCAGTGCGATGAGCCTCTGATAGAAATAGAAGACCGAGTCCGGGTCTGCCAGCGCCGCCCGGGCATTGACCGCAAGGCAATTCCGGTTCACCGGCAGCCACGGCTCCCCGTCAGAGAACCCCGCGTTCTCGCCGTCCGTCCACTGCATCGGCGTCCTGGCGTTGTCCCGGCCCCGGGCATAGATGGCCTCCAGGGCCTCCTCCGGCGTGCGGCCCTTCGACAACAGCTCCTGATAGGCGTTTTTGATCTCCAGGTCGTCGTAGGCCTCGATGGGGAGGCGGATATTCGTCATGCCCAGCTCCTCGCCCTGGTAGATATAGGGGGTGCCCTGCATCCCGTGGCACATGGCGGCCAGCATCTTCGCCGACTGCACCCGCCAGTTCCCCTCGTCCCCCCACCGGGAGACGACGCGGGGGAGATCGTGATTTTCCAGGAACAGACTGTTCCAGCCGCTCCCCCGCAACCCCGTCTGCCAGCGTTCATAGCACTTTTTCAGGCGCACCAGCGGCAGGGGCAGTACATCCCATTTCTCCCCTCCGGAATCCAGGCACATGTGTTCAAACTGGAAGACCATATTCAGCTCGCTGCCATCCGGATCGGCGTACTGCCTGGCGGTCTCCACACTGGCGCTCCAGGCCTCTCCCACCGTAACCAGCGTATCCTCCCGGAAGGCCCTCCGGCGCAGCTCCCTGATGTATTCGTGCAGTCTGGGACCGTTGCAGGTGATCCCGTGGTCCGGCTCCTTGCCGATGTTGTCGATGACATCCAGGCGGAAGCCGCCCACCCCCTTGGCCACCCAGAAACGGATCATCTCACACAGCTCCCCGCGGACCACCGGGTTCTCCCAGTTCAGGTCCGGCTGCCAGGGGGAAAACTGGTTGAAATACCACTGCCCGATCTCCGGCACATAGGTCCAGGCGCTGCCGCCGAAGGTTGCGGTCATCTCGTTGGGGGGACAGTCCGGCGCTCCGTCCCGCCAGATATAGTAGTCGTGGTAGGGGTTATCCCGGCTGCTCCTGGCCTCCAGGAACCACCGGTGCCGGTCCGAGGTGTGGTTGAGCACCAGGTCCATGATGATGGTGATCCCCCGCTTCTCCGCCTCCCGGATGAGCTCCTCCATGTCCTCCATGGCGCCAAACATGGGGTCAATGGCCCGGTAGTCCGCAATGTCGTAGCCGTTGTCCTTCTGGGGGGAGGCGTATACCGGCGAGAGCCAGATGCCGTCTACGCCCAGCGTCTCCAGGTAGTCCAGGCGTTGGATCACGCCCCGCAGGTCGCCGATGCCGTCGCCGTTGGTGTCCTGAAAGCTCTTGGGATACACCTGATAGAATACGGCGGATTTCCACCAGTCCTTTTTCGTTTTATCCAGCATCATCGGGGTCCTCCCTTTCGATCTCCTCTAATGTTTCATATACCCGCAGCAGCTCCCCCACGCTCCACGCCTGGGCGAAGCAGCCCTTGGACGGCCCCGGAGTTCCTCCGTCGTAGACCTCCGGCAGAAACCCCACGCAGCCCTCCCGCAGCATGGCCTCCACGCTCTCCAGCTGCTCCCGGACCGTCCGGGCGGCCTCGGGGGCGTTTCCCCGGGTCTTCAGGTAGGCCAGGTAGTAGGCCCCCAGGGGGAAGGGCCACACCGTCCCCTGGTGGTAGGCCATGTCCCGCTCCCGCTGCGCCCCGGCGTAGACGGGGTGGAACTCCCTGTCCCAGGGGGCCAGGGTCCGCAGGCCGCAGGGGGTGTAGAGGTCCCGGTATACCGTGTCCACCACCCGCCGCTCCTGCTCCGGGGTGAGCATGGTGAAGGGCAGGGACACCGCCCAGATCTGGTTGCACCGCAGCTGCTCGTCCGCCGCCGTGCCGGAGAGGACGTCCCGCAGATACCCCCTGTCCTCCATCCAGAATTTTTCCAGGAAGCTCTCCCGGGTCCGCCCGGCCAGGGCGGCGTACTCGCCCCCCGTCTCCCCCATGAGGGAAGCGAGCTCCTGCAAGATCCGCAGGGCGTTGTACCAGTAGGCATTGATCTCCACGGGCTTGCCGTGGCGGGGCGTGGGCAGGATGCCGTCCACGCACACGTCCATCCATGTCACTTGATCCAGCCCTTCCCCGGCGCGGATGAGGCCGTCGCCGTCCATGCCGATGGCGTGGCGGGTGCCCCGGCGGTAGGCGGAGACGATCCGCCGCAGCACCGGCCACGCCTCCCGGACAAACGCCTCGTCGCCGGTCCTCTGGTAGTAGAGCCACACGCAGTTGACCAGCAGCAGGGCCGCGTCCACGGTGTTGTACCGGGGCTCCTCCCCGCCCTCGGGGAACAGGTTGGGCACCAGGCCGTCCCGCTCATAGGCCAGGAAGGTCCGCAGGGCGCCCCTTGCCTCCTCGTACCGCCCTGTGGACAGCAGGCACCCCGGCAGGGCGATCATGGTATCCCGGCCCCAGTCGGCAAAAAAGGGATACCCCGCCACGATGGTGGTCCCGCCGGTGGAGTCCCGCCGGGCGACAAAGGCATCCGCGCTCCGGGCCAGCTGCCGGGCGACGGGGTCCCGGAAGGTCCCGGCATCCCCCAGCATCCGGAGGCGGCGGGACTGCTCCGCCAGGAGCTCCCGTCCGGATCTGCCCGTGTCCTCCAGGGAGAAGACGATCTCCAGCGTCCCGCTCTCCCCCGGTTGCACCGTCCGCCGGATCACGCAGCAGGAGGCGGCGCGGCCCGCCTCTATCCGGCCGTCTTTGGCGTCGTCCGGGTAGGCGGGGGTCTCCCAGAGGGCGGCGGTGGGGAGGACCGTCCCGTTGGTATAGACCGGGAGGTCCACGCCGCCGCCGTGGAGCGCACAGCCGGACCACACCGGGGCCGTCTTGGCCGTCTCCCCCTTGGGGGCGAAGAGGCAGACGGGCCGCACCGCCAGCGTGCAGGGCGCGTCCGAGCGGTTTTCGATGTCGTAGACCACCGCCGCCGTGTTGGCCCCGTACTCCATGGCGCACCGCCGCCGGACCTGGACGCCGGAGACGTGGTACAGCCAGGACGGCCCGCCGTCCCAGACGAAGGAGGATAGATTTTTGTATCCCTCCTCCTGCGGCTGTCCTCCGGCAAAGGTCTGCGTGGAGAGGAAATGGGTCTCCTCTCCCACCGTCAGCTCCTCCGACAGCCGCTGGACCGTCGTCACCCGTACACTGGGGGCGGTGACTGCGGCGACGAGCAGCCCCTGGTCGCAGCGGGTCACGGAGAACGCCGCCGAGGCGGACATGTATCCCCCCAGTCCGTTGGCCAGCAGCCAGCAATGCGACAAATGCACCATATCCTGTTTTCCAAACACAAATCGCATGGGACTCCCTCCCTCGTATGCCTATCGTTGTCCAAAGATGGCGGCAGACACCGGGGCCAGCGTGAAGCGGCGCTCCATCTCTTCCGGGTCCCGCCAGAGGAAGCTGGACGTGCCATCCGCCAGCAGCTCCCACGTTCCCTCCGGCAGGGAGACGTCGGTCTCCTCCTGCCGGGCGCTGTAGGCCAGGAACAGCCGCCGCCAGGGACTGCTCCCGCCGGTATTGTCCACCCGGACCGTCACGCAGTCCCGCACCGGCTCGGTCACGTCCGCGATCCGCTCCCCCGCCCGGGGGGATTTGTCCTGTAGGCCCGGCAGCTGCATCCGCAGGGCGATCAGCCCGCGGTAGTAGTCCACCAGTTCCCGGTTTTCCCAGGCCCGCCGCCAGTCCAGGCGGTTGATGGACAGCGGCGAGCAGACGGAATCCCGGATGCCGTGCTTGGTCCGGGCAAATTCCTCTCCGCTGAGCAGGAACAGACGCCCATGGCAGGTGAAGCAGATGGCCGCCGCCAGCCGGTTGGCCCGCAGCAGCTCCGGCGAGAGCCGGTCGAAGTCCCGGGACCGGTCCATGGTCAGCACCAGCTTATCCCACAGGGTCCAGTCGTCGTGGGAGGAGAGGTAGGTGATGGTCTGGGAGGGCGCCTTGACGGAAAACTCCCCCGGGGCCCGGGTCCAGCCCCGCAGGCAGTTCGTCAGCACAGCCGGGTCCAGCCCGCCGCCATTGACGAAGCCGGGCGCCTCCTCTGCGGAGATGGGGCCCTTTACCGCATCCCGGGTGGCGTCGCAGAAGGCCCCGGTGGCCGCGTCCAGCAGGGGCAGCCCTGCCTTCCCGGCCAGCACGGTCCCCGGCCGTGCGCCGGTGCCCCCGGCGGACCAGGGCTCGCCGAAGAGCAGCTTTTCTCCCCTGCCCCACCGCCGGTCCAGCTCCCGCCGGATGCGCTCCATCAATTCTACATCAAGAAGCCCCATCAGGTCAAATCGAAATCCGTCTATGTGGTATTCTTCCGCCCAGTAGAGCACGGATTCCAGGATATACCTGGCGCACATACTCCGCTCGGAGGCGATGTCGTTGCCGCAGCCGGAGCCGTTGGAGGGCGCGCCGCTCTTCTCCTGGCGGCTGTAGTACCAGGGGGCCGTCCGCCACAGCCAGGAATCCAGGTGGTAGGTGTGGTTGTACACCACGTCCATGATCACCCGGAAGCCGCCCCGGTGGAGGGCCTGGACGGCCTCCTTCAGCTCCCGGATGCGGACCTCGCCGCAGCGCGGGTCGGTGGCGTAGGACCCCTCCGGCACATTGTAATTGACCGGGTCATAGCCCCAGTTGAAGGCGTCCGCCGCCCCGCCCTCATCCACCGAGCCGTAGTCGTACACCGGCATCAGCTGCACATGGCTCACCCCCAGCCGTTGCAGATAGGCCAGACAGGTGGGGTGCTCCCCGCCGCCATCCAGGGTCGTATCCTCCAGGGTGAGCGCCTTGAATTTCCCCCGGCAGTCCTCCGGCACGCCGGAGGCCGGGTCCCAGGAAAAGTCCTTGACGTGGATCTCGTAGATCACGGTCTCCGGTTTCGGCGCGGGGGGCCGGTCAAAGGCCCAGCCGGGCGGGTCCGTCCGGCGCAGGTCGATCACCATGCTCCGCCTGCCGTTGAGGCCGCAGGCCCGGGCGTAGGGGTCGGCGGTCTCCCGGGCGATGCCGTCCACGGTCACCGCGTAGTCGTAGTACGTCCCATCCAGATTCCGGTCCGTCTCCCACAGCCACAGGCCCCGCCCGGCGGGGTGCAGGGCGTGGACCTCCGCAGGCCCGCCGCCGTCCCCGGCGGGGTAGAGCCGCAGCTCCACCGCCTCCGCCGTGGGGGTCCAGAGGCGGAACGTCGTGCCTTCGGGGGACAAAAAGGAGCCCAGGGGGCTGTCGCAGTGAAACTGCTCCCGAAATTCCGGGGAATCAAAATACTGTTTTGTATTCGTCATATTGCCTCTCATACTTTTTCGTGAAAGAAAAAGTATCAAAAAGAACTTTCACTCGCTCTTCAAACTGCTGCTGTTCCGGCATTTCCGCACGGTAACGATGGTGCGGTTTTCCTCTGTCGCCTGCTTATGCGCGTGGGCGCGGTCCGTTTGCAAACGACCGGACCGCGCCCGTTGAAAAAGGGGAGAATTATCCTTTCACTGCGCCGCCGGTTCCGTTGACGTAATACTTTTGCAGCTTCAGGAACAGCAGTGCAATGGGGATGGAGATCAGCACCGCACCGGCGGCAAAGCAGGTGTACCAGTTGTCGATGTACTCCTTCTCCAGCATCCGCCACAATCCGATGGCGACGGTGTACTGGTCGGCGTTGGCCCGGCAGATGACCTTGGCGAAGATGAAGTCCACCCAGGGGCCGATGAAGGAGGTCAGGATGGTGTAGATGACGATGGGCTTGGACAGGGGCAGGGTGATCTTGGTGAAAATCTGCCACCGGGTGCAGCCGTCCAGCATGGCGGCCTCGTCGATGGCGTAGGGCGTGGTGTCGAAGAAGCCCTTGGCCACCTGGAAGCCGATGGCCGCGCCGCCGGAGTAGCACGGCACCAGCGCCACCCGGATAAGGTTGCCCTCGGTGAGGCCCACGGCCTTGAGGATGAAGTACACCGCCACCATGGACATGAAGCCGGGGAACAGGCCCAGGATCATGGCCATGTTCATGTAGGGCTTGCGCATCTTGAAGCGCATCCGGCTCAGGCAGTAGCTGACACTCAGCAGCAGGAAGGTGCTCAGCAGGCAGGAGAAGATGGCGATCACCAGGGTGTTCATGAACATCTTGGGGAAGTTGAGCAGGGTGGTGTCGGTGAAGCGCTTGACGTAGTTGTCCAGGGTGTAGCTCTTGGGGAAGAAGGAGGACACATAGGAGCCCTTCTCCGCCCGGAAGCTGGTCATGATGCCCCACAGCACCGGGAATACCCAGACGGCGGCCAGGACCGCAAGAACGATATGGACGATAATGTTGTTGACCAGCTTGGTCCGCTTGGCGCTTTTCTGTTTCATGCTCAGAATCCTCCTTCCTCTTTGTAGAACTTACTGTTGCGGTAGGTCAGCAGTGAGCCGACGGCCAGGACGATGAACGTCAGGATGCCCACCACCGCGCCGATGTTGTAATACTGCTTGTCGATGGTCAGCTTGTAGAGCCAGGTAACCAGCAGGTCGGTGGAACCGGCGGTGGAGGCCAGGTTGGTGACGGGATCGCCTCCGGAGAGCAGGTAGATGACGTTGAAGTTGTTCACGTTGCCGGTGAAGGTGGCAATCAGATAGGGCGTGGTGACATAGAGCATATAGGGCAGGGTGATCTTGAAGAACTGCTGCACCTTGTTGGCCCTGTCCAGGTCCGCGGCCTCGTAGAGGTCGGCGGGGATATTCTGCAAAACACCGGTGAGCTGGAGCAGGGTGTAGGGCACGCCCACCCAGATGTTGATCACGATCACCGTGATGCGGGCCCAGGTGGCGTTGGTGAAGAAGGGCAGGCTGGCGTCGGAGGCGATGAGCCCCAGGTTCCGCAGCAGCACGTTCACCGCGCCCTCCGGCTGGAGCATGGTGCGCATGATCAGCAGGGACACGAACATGGGCACCGCGCAGGAGATCACGAAGCAGAAGCGCCAGAAGCCCTTGGCCTTGGTGTCCTTGCGGTTGATGACGATGGCCAGGACCATACCGGCGAAGTAGTTGGTGAAGGTGGCGAAGAAGGCCCAGACCAGGGTCCAGCCCAGCACCGACCAGAAGGTGCCGCCCAGGACGCTGCCGCCGCCGAACAGGGTGGCGAAGTTGTCCAGGCCCACCCAGTCAAACAGTACCAGGTGGTCGCCGATCTTGCTGTAGTTGGTGAAGGCCATGCAGATCATGAAGATCAGCGGCAGGATGGTCAGCACGCCGATGAAGAACATGGAGGGGGTCATCAGCAGCCGGTAGAGGTTCTCATCCAGCAGGCTGTGCAGGTCGTCGGCGAAGGTGTTCACGTGCCAGCCCCGCTTGTCGCAGAGCTCGGCCTTGTAGGCGCTCTTCACGGTGCCGCGCCAAATCCAGAACATGACCACACTCAGCAGGATGGTGGCCACCCCGTAGAGCAGCAGGAGGATGGACTGGTCGCCCTTGGTGTAGAGGTAGACCTGGAGCTCCTCGTTTCAGACCTCCTCCTGCTCCACCCAGCCCAGGGATCCCCGCATGTAGAGGTTGTGGAACCCGGAGCGGATCATAAAGATGATGTACGCAATCTCCGCCGTCAGGAACAGTAGTCCCTTGACGGCCTGCTTATGGACGATGTTGCCAAGACCCATGACCAAGGCGGAGGCCTTGGTCTCAGGCCCTCCGTCCCGGAGGGCCTGAAGGACCCCGATGCTCCCGATGCGGTCCTTCTGGACGGCCGCGGCCTGTAAGGTTAATTGTTTTGTCGTCATAATCTGTCCCCCTCCTCTCAGCTGATGCCGTCGCTGTTCATGGCATCGTTCATGGCCGTGGTCTGTGTGGAGGCGTTGTCATGGGTGGTGTCGCCGTTGCGGATGGACTTCCCCATGAGCTCCACCGGACTCCAGCAGTTGGACATCTTTGCCACAAAGGGCTGGAGCTTGCTGGTGCGGTTGAAGGTGTCGTTCTAGGCCACGAACACAGGGTCGGCGGCCACCACCGGGTCGTTTTCCAGCTCCACGGAGCTGGGGATGACGCTGCGCAGCTCATAGCGCAGCTTCTGCGCCTCGGCGGAGCCCAGGTAGACGGCCAGCTCCACGGCGTCCACCACGAAGTGGGGATTGGCAATGAGGTCCACCAGGTAGTCGGTGACGGCCGCCGCGTTCTCCCCGCCGAAGTCGGCCCCCAACTCCTCCTGGGTGCCATCGCCGAAGAGGGTGCAGCCGTTGCCGAAGTAGAAGGCGGGCAGATACCAGGAGTTGGTGAAGGGGAAGCTCACCACGCCCTTTTCCAGCATGGCCTCCAGGCTCTGGACGTCCTCCTCAAAGAACACCCGCTTGTCATAGTACATGAACCAGGTGTTGGTGGTGTAAGGCACGCCGTAGAGATGCCCGTCCATGGTCACTGAGTTGGCGATCGCCTCACTACAGTCGGCCAGGACCTGGTCCCGATATTTGCCGCCCAGCTTCGCCACCGCCTGGGCGTCCGTCAGGGTGGTGATGCGGTCGTTGGCGTACATGAACACGTCGGCGCTGGCGGTGGGGTCCTGGGAGATGGCGTCGGCGGCGGTGGCCTCGTCTGCTACGCCGTAGACAAAGGTCAGGTTCCACTCCGGATGCTGGGCCACGAATTTGTTGCAGCACTTTTGCAGCCACTCGCCGCTGTCCTTGGACTGGTCCTCCGACGGCGACCAAACCATCAGCCGGACGCTCTCCGTTCCGCCGCCTCCGCCGCAGCCCGACGCTCCCAGCAGGAGCAGGGCGGCCAGGAGGAAGGCGAGCAGGTGTTTTGGATTGTGCTTCATGTGGTTCATCCCTCCGTTGCAAAATATGTTTCGTTAAGTTTCGTTAATGGGAAGTGTAATAGTCTGTTCATAAAAAGTCAAGAGAAATTCCCAGCAAAAAGCAACATTTTCTGTTCTGTACAGGATGCGGGCCGTGTTTTTGTCCATTTTGCCAGGGCGCAGCGTTCTAAACAATGCAAAACAAAAAGAAAACGGGTGTGGGATTGATTTTTGTCGCGGAATCCTTTATAATAGAGCCACAGTCCATGAAGCGGAGGTGAGCAGAGTATGGCAACCATGGATGATATTGCCCGACATCTGGGTGTGACAAAGGGGACGGTTTCCAAGGCGTTGAGCGGCGCAGCGGATGTCAGCGAAACTATGCGAAAATCTGTTTTGGAGAAGGCGGTGGAGCTGGGATACTCCCGCATTCCCCGGACGGGCGCCGTCCGCCGGGTGTGCATCTTCATTCAGAATATGGACTGGGAGAAGCCGGAGGACTTCGGATGGGAGATCGTGACGGGCTTCCGGAAGCTGGCGGAGCCCGCGGGCTACCAGGTGGACATCATTGCCCTCAGCCTGGAAATCCAGAAGGCGTCCGGCTACGACGAGTATATGCTGCTGCACTGCTACCAGGGGGCGCTCTTCCTGGGCCTTTCGCTGCTGGACCCCTGGATGGAGGATTTCAAGACGTGCTCCACCCCCGCCGTGCTCTACGACAACTGTATCAAATCCAACCCCGTCGTCACCCAGGTTGGCATCGACAACGACGAGGGGATGGACATGGCCGTCACCCGTCTGAAGGCGCTGGGCCACCGGAAAATCGGTTATCTCAGCGGCGCTCTGGGCGCCTATATCTTCCAGTCCCGCTATGCCTCCTTCTTTCAGGCCCTGCGCAAAAACGGACTGCCCGCCCAGCGGGAGCTGGCCGGGTATGGCTTCCGGATTTCGGAGTGCGTGGAGAAGCATTTTCCCCGGCTGCTGGCCCGGAGCTGCACGGCTATCATCTGCTCCCACGATCTGTTGGCCCACATGCTGCTCATCCACTGTCAGGAGCAGAGGATTTCGGTTCCTGGGCAGTTGAGCGTCATTGGCTTTGATGATCTGCCCCTGTGCCAGTACACGATGCCCCCCCTCTCCACGATCCGGCAGAACAGGACGGAGCTGGGGAAAAGTGCATTCTACGCGCTCTCCAGCCAGATTGAGGGGACCCCTATCAGCACTCTGCTGCTGCATGCGGAGCTGATTGAACGCCGCTCTACGGGCGGCACTTCGTGCGGAATGGCCTCCTGAACGCATTTTCATATGTGACATGTCCGTCTGCATCTCTCCGCGTTTTGACGTTTAGAAAAGTCCTCCGCAGGCGCTCGTATCTGAAGGCGCAAATGAATTTTGATCCCTTTGGGGGGCGGCGTGTGCGGCAAAAACAGAAAAAGATGCCCCGCAATACGATGCGGGGCATCTTTTTTCAGTTTCGCGCCTTCCTTTATCCATCACGTCACGCTGCGTATCCGTGCCCGAATATCCCATCAGGATATGGTATCAATATACGCGGCAAAAACATATCCGTGGCGGCCGTCCACATACACCGGCATCCACCCGCGTTCATCGGCGCAGCCTTCACCGATGACTTCATATTTGTATGGCAGAATCCTTAAAATCTCAGACGCCGTACTTGGGCCCTCCCGTAGCCTCAGCCCTACCCACGGCACCACATAGTATCTGGTATCTGCACATTTATCTTCTGGCGGAGCAGGTTCTTCTGATGAAGCTGGCTCTTTTGGCGGCTCAGGCTCGCTTGGCTGTTCATATTCTTCTGACGGGATAGTTTTTTCCGGCCGGGTATCCTCCTCTAATGGTTCTGGTTCAACAGTACCCCGATCATCATAACTCCTGCTGGAATTATTGTCTCCATTACTGTTGCCAACCATTATACTAAAGCTAAGAAAGGGTGCACCAGATGGATTATTATTTTGATAAACCTGGAACCATATCGCTAATAAAACAAAAGCAGCCAGCCCAACAATCACTTTTGCCCCCCGGAGCCGGATAAAAAAGCGCGTATTCGAGTCGGGGGATGTCTGCGCCTCCATCATATTGCTATCGGCTCGATTGCCATCTTTATCTTTCATAAAGCCTCTCACTCCTAAACGTAATGTTGTCATTCAAAAGAAATGCCAAGATTATGAATCAAAAGAAGAAGATGACTGGAAAATAAATTCGGCAAGAAATCACATTTATGTATATATTTTACCAGAATCCGACCCATTTGTCTAGTGCCTAAAAAAATTTTTTGTTTGTAGATTTTATCACTGTCACCGATTGTTGCAACACTTTTTTGACCCTAATGTGTAACAAATGGCATGAAAAAGCGGCGTTTCTATTCCTCCAGGAAGGGAATTAGAAACGCCGCCGTGTATTGTGGGGAACTTTTAGTGTGTATGGGGGCTTGGGAGCACTGCACTCAACAAGTACTTTTCGCGTGTGTTACCATCAGATTGAGTCCTGATGATATTAGTTGATATAGCTTGCAATAATCTCTGCTTTTCTGCCGTTAAGGCTTTTAATCTTTTGTTGTGCATCGGCAATCTTATATTCCAAATCAATCACTTTAGCAACGACATCATTTTGCAGGGGTATTGCAGGTACAGAAAATGTGATACCTTGAATGCGATCAATGGACGCTCGGTAGCTGCGAGAAAAGTTTAATTTTTTCCCCTCTGTTTCGAGAATCCGGGCCATATACCGCGGATGGATCTCGTCTGTAAGAACACGGAGAACACCACAATGGTCGGTAGGATAAAACGTCTGATTTTTTGGATAATAATTCACCATCCAGTCGCCGTCAATTCCCCAAAGAATAGAATCTTGGGAGAAGTCCTCAATGAGCAGTTTGTCTACATATCCAAGCGGGGCACTTCTATGATAAAAAAGTCATAGGATTTTGAGTGGAAATTTAGGAAGAAAAATCAAAAAACAGAGAATGGTGATATATGGCGGCCAGAGAAATTCACTTGCAGAGTTTTTCTACGAGGCTGCCTAAATAACTATCCGATGAAATATGTTATTAGTACGTTTCCCCGCATTGATATACTGAACATGAAAATACTGTTGAAAAAGGCAATATGGGCGAAAGCCCAAATGAAAGGCGTTCCGAAGGGAGCGCCTTTTTTATTTGTCTGGAAAGGAGGGCCGGGACATGGCCGCAGAAACATCTTTTGATTATTACTACGGCGACGAGAGCAATCAATTTTCTTTCTACCGTATTCCCCGCCAGCTTGTCACTGGGGAGCGGTTCAAACGCCTGTCCATGGACGCAAAGCTGTTGTATGGCCTGCTGCTGGACCGCATGAGCCTGTCAGCCAAGAACGGCTGGTACGATGAACAGGGGCGCGTCTATATCTACTACACGCTGGACGAGATACAGGAGGAT
>CAJUPS010000081.1 GCA_910588045.1 uncultured Oscillospiraceae bacterium
AGCCCCCTTGAGGGTGCTTTTGGTTCTTTTCCCACAAGGGAAAAGAACGCCCCCGCGCCGACGAGGCGCGAATCTAACAAAAAGAAAAAAAGCGGTCGCGGCGCGCAGCGCCGCAGATTAAATGTTGAACTCCGCAGCAACCTCCGCATCGGCGGCGAGCGCCCTCGCCGCCCCCGCCGCGCGGTGCTCGTCCAACTTTGCCGCCAGGATTTTGTCCTCTACGGACAAAATCTGGACGGCAAGCAAAGCGGCGTTGACGGCCCCGTCAACGGCAACCGTGGCGACCGGGATCCCGGAGGGCATTTGTACCGTGGACAGGAGGGCGTCAACGCCGTCCATCGCGTTAGATTTCAGCGGGATCCCAACCACAGGCAGAGTGGTATTGGCCGCAAGCGCTCCCGCTAAGTGGGCCGCCATCCCGGCGGCGGCAATGATTACGCCGAAGCCATTCCCCCTGGCCTCGCGGGCAAAGGCCCCCGCCTCGGCGGGGGTCCGGTGGGCGGAATAGACGTGGACCTCGCAGGGTACGCCGAAGTCCTTGAGCGTATCGGCCGCCTTGCGCACCACGGGCAGATCGCTGGCGCTGCCCATGACGATCCCAACCTTCTTCATTGGCTGTTTCCTCCCTGAATAAAAAGTATATGGGCAGTCCTTCCCCCTATGGAAATGGACTGCCCAGACGGACGGCGAGACGCTCTAACCTGTTTCCGTGTGGTACTCCACTCTTCCGTCAGTCGCAGGCAGATCTGTTTGATTGAAAATTCATCTTTAGGCTACCATTTTCTTTTGAAAAAGGCAAGAGATAAACCGACAGATTATTTCCTCCTTTGCCCCACTTCCGCTGGGTAACTTCCATAAATCGCAGGGATTTTCCCAATTTGGCTTGACTTCCTCTGAAAACTGTGCAATAGTTGCAATGATAAACTGTCAGGATAGAGAGAGGAGCGTCCGGCCATGGGAAAAAGCGTGTTCTTGAGCGGCATCGTGTCCGGCGGGCTCGCCCTCTCTTTCATCATTTGACCCCTCCCGGCGTCACGGGCCGTTCCGCTGTCCGTGTCCGCCGGGCTTTTCTTTTACAAAGGAGGAACGCGGATGATCCGACAATATGACGGCAAAATCGTTCTGCCCGACGGCAGCGAGTACCCCGGCTGCCGCTTCGGGGCCCGGGAGGACCGGGTGTGCGAGCTGGTGTTCAACACCTCCATGGTGGGCTACCAGGAGATCGTCTCCGACCCGTCCTACACCGGGCAGCTGGTAGTGATGACCTATCCCATTATCGGCAACTACGGCGTCACCGACGAGGACTACGAGACCAAGATCCCCTCCATCGGCGGCCTGGTGGTCCGGGAGTACAACGACATCCCCAGCAACTTCCGCTACACCAAGACCCTCTCGGAGATCCTGGAGGACCACAATATCCCCGCCATCGAGGGCGTGGACACCCGGCGCCTCACCCGGGCCATCCGGGACGAGGGCAGCTGCAAGGCCCTGCTCACCGGTCTGGATGTCCCCGCAGAGGAGGCCGTCGAGCGGCTGAACGCCACGGAGCTGCGCCATGACCAGGTGCCCCAGGTCAGCTGCCGCAAGCGCTGGTACGCCCGGACCTCCAACCACCGCTATACGGTGGTTGCCGTGGACTGCGGCATCAAGCTGAATATCGTCCGCTCCCTCAACGCCCGGGGCTGCAATGTCACCGTGGTGCCCTACGACACCCCCGCCCGGGTCATCGAGGACATGGAACCCGACGGCGTGTTCCTCTCCAACGGCCCCGGGGACCCGGAGGACGTGGGGCCGGTCATCGAGCTGGTGCGCCGACTCCGGGGGAAATTCCCCATCTTCGGCATCTGCCTGGGCCACCAGATGATCGCCCTGGCCTACGGCGGGCGGACCTACAAGCTGAAATTCGGCCACCGGGGCGGCAACCACCCCGTCAAGGACCTCTCCACCGGCAAGCTGGAGATCACCAGCCAGAATCACTCCTTCGCCGTGGACGCCGCCTCCCTCCCGGGGACGGGGCTGGAGGTCACCCATATCAATTTGCTGGACAGCACGGTGGAGGGACTGGCCTGCCCCGCGGACCGGGTGTTCTCCGTCCAGTACCACCCGGAGAGCGCCCCCGGTCCCCAGGACAGCGGGTATCTGTTCGACCGGTTCATTCAGATGATGGAGGAGGGAAAGCACCATGCCTAAGAGGACGGACCTGAAAAAAATCCTGGTCATCGGCTCCGGCCCCATCGTCATCGGACAGGCCGCCGAGTTCGACTACGCGGGCACCCAGGCGTGCCTGGCCCTCCGGGAGGAGGGCTACGAGGTCATCCTGGCCAACTCCAACCCCGCCACCATCATGACCGATACCACCATCGCCGACAAGGTCTACATGGAGCCCCTGACAGTGGAGTATCTGGCGAAGATCCTCCGCTTTGAGCGCCCCGACGCCATCGTCCCCGGCATCGGGGGCCAGACGGGGCTGAACCTGGCCATGGAGCTCCAGCGCCAGGGCATTCTGGACGAGTGCGGCGTGGAGCTGCTGGGCACCAGCTACGAGAGCATCCAGAAGGCTGAGGACCGGGAATTATTTAAGGAACTCTGTCTGGGCCTGGGCGAGCCGGTGGTCCCCTCCGAGATCACCCGCTCTGTGGACGAGGCCCTCCGGGCGGCGGAGGACATCGGCTACCCCGTCATCCTCCGCCCCGCCTTCACCCTGGGGGGCACCGGCGGCGGCTTCGCGGGCAGCGAGGACGAGCTGCGGGAGATGATGCGCAACGCCCTGGAGCTGTCCCCGGTCCACCAGGTGCTCATCGAGAAGAGCATCAAGGGTTACAAGGAGATCGAGTACGAGGTCATGCGGGACGCCAACGACACCGCCATCACCGTCTGCAACATGGAGAACATCGACCCCGTGGGCATCCACACCGGGGACTCCATCGTGGTGGCCCCCAGCCAGACCCTCACCAACAAGGAGTACCACCTCCTCCGGGACAGCGCCCTGCGGCTCATCCGGGCGCTGAAGATCGAGGGCGGGTGCAACGTCCAGTTCGCCTTGGACCCCCAGAGCTTCCAATATTACGTCATCGAGGTCAACCCCCGGGTGTCCCGGTCCTCGGCTCTCGCCAGCAAGGCCAGCGGCTATCCCATCGCCCGTGTCTCCGCGAAAATCTCCGTGGGGATGCACCTGGATGAAATCCGCCTTGCCAACACCCCCGCCTGCTTCGAGCCCGCGCTGGACTACGTGGTCACCAAAATGCCCCGGTTCCCCTTCGACAAGTTCGGCTCCGCCAGCAACCGCCTGTCCACCCAGATGAAGGCCACCGGCGAGGTCATGGCCGTGGGCCGGACCCTCCAGGAGAGCATCCTCAAGGCCGTCCGTTCCCTGGAGGGCGGCGTGGGCCACATCTATATGGAGAAGTTCAACGACTACTCCGAGAAGGAGCTGCTGGACTACATCAAACTGGGCACCGACGACCGGATTTTCGCCATCGCCGAGCTCATGAGCCGGGGCACCGACTTAGGCCAGATCTGCACCGCCACTCAGATCGACATGCTCTTCCTGGACAAGATCTGCAACATCGTCCACTATGAGAGCGAGATCAAGGCCCGCCCCTGGGACCCGGACATGCTCCGCCGGGCCAAACGCCGGGGCTTCTCCGACAAGGCCGTGGCCTGGCTGTGGAAGTGCACCGAGCGGGAGGTCTATGAGAAGCGGAGGGAGCTGGGCCTCTTCCCGGTCTACAAAATGATCGACACCTGCGCCGGGGAGTTCGACAGCTATGTCCCCTACTTCTACTCCACCTATGAGAGCGAGAACGAGTCCGTGGTCTCCCCCCACAAGAAGATCATCGTCCTGGGCTCCGGCCCCATCCGCATCGGCCAGGGGGTGGAGTTCGACTACTCCACCGTCCACGCCGTCCAGACCATCAAGAAGAGCGGCTACGACGCCATCATCATCAACAACAACCCCGAGACCGTCTCCACGGACTACACCTGCTCCGACAAGCTCTACTTCGAGCCCCTGACGGTGGAGGACGTGATGAACATCGTGGAGCTGGAGAAACCGGAGGGCGTCATCGCCTCCCTGGGCGGGCAGACCGCCATCAACCTGGCCCAGCCCCTCCGGGACCACGGGGTGAAGATCATCGGCACGGACTGCGAGGCCATCGAGCGGGCCGAGGACCGGAAGATCTTCGAGCGGGTCCTCCACGAGCTGGACATCCCCCAGCCCAGGGGCGAGGCCGTCACCAACCTGGCCGACGGCGTGCGGGCCGCCCGGGAGATCGGCTACCCGGTGCTGGTGCGCCCCTCCTTCGTGCTGGGGGGACGGGCCATGGAGATCGTGGCCAATGAGGAGATGCTGCGCCGCTACCTCAAGACCGCCGTGGAGGTGGACGAGTCCAAGCCGGTGCTGGTGGACAAGTACATCATCGGCAAAGAGGTGGAGGTGGACGCCATCTGCGACGGGACGGACGTATTTGTCCCCGGCGTCATGGAGCTGGTGGAGCGCACCGGGGTCCACTCCGGCGACTCCGTCAGCGTATACCCCACCTTCTCCATCTCCCAGGACGTGAAGGAGGTCATCCTGGACTATACCCGGAAGCTGGGGCTGGGCATCGGCATCGTGGGGCTGTACAACATCCAGTTCATCGTGGACCGGGAGGAGAAGGTCTACATCATCGAGGTCAACCCCCGGTCCTCCCGGACGGTGCCCTTCCTCTCCAAGGCCACCGGGTACTCCCTGGCGGACATCGCCACCAAGGTCATCCTGGGGGAGAGCCTGCGGGACCAGGGCATCACGGAGCTGTACCCCCCGGAGAAGAAGCGGTGGTACTGCAAGGTCCCCGTGTTCTCCTTCAGCAAGCTCAGCGGCCTGGACGCCTACCTCTCCCCGGAGATGAAGTCCACCGGCGAGGCCATCGGCTACGACGACCGCCTGCCCTACGCCCTCTACAAGGCCATGCAGGCCGCCGGGATGAACCTCCAGGACCACGGCACGGTGCTGCTGAGCATCAGTGTGGAGGACCTGGAGGAGGCGCTGCCCCTGGTGCGGCGGTTCTACCGTATGGGCTTCAACATCGAGGCCACCACCGGTACGGCGCGGTTCCTCAAGGAGCACGGCATCCGTACCCGGGTGAAGCGGGACTACACCGAGGACCCCGCCGACATCACCGAGGCCATGCGCAGCGGCAAGGTAGCCTACCTGGTGAACACCCGGGACCCCAACTCCTCCGAGCACGTGAGCGCCGGGTTTGAGATGCGGCGGCTGGCCATCGAGAACAGTGTGACGACGTTCACCTCCCTAGACACGGTGAGCGCCCTGCTGGACGTTCTGGAGGCCATCTCCAGCCGGATCTCCACCATCGACGCGGTGTGACAAATCTTTTTTTCAGATTTTAGACTTTTGTAACAATCTGTGCTGGTTTTGTTAACAACCTTCGGGTATCCTTAATCTTGCAAGTGACAAGACTTCTTTTTCATCTGATCCTCCAAACCATAGAAAAACTCCGGCAGCTGCGCTGCCGGAGTTTTTCTATCTGACTGTCAAAACAGTCCGGCGGTCTCTTTGACAAAAAAGTATAATGCTTGCTTTTTGAGGGGTAATTGGATATAATAGGAGCAACTTTGTAAGGAAGGAAAATGAAACCATGATTAAGCACATTGTCATGTGGAAATTCCAGCCGGGCACCGAGGCGGAGCAGCGGCAGTTCCTGGACGGACTGAGGGACCTGTTCGGGGTCATCCCCCAGATCCGGGAGCAGGAGATCGGCGTGAACACCCTCCCCGGCAACTACGACGCGGTCCTCGTCTCCACCTTCGACTCCGTAGAGGACCTGGCCGCCTATAAGAACGATCCCCGCCACCAGGCGGTGTCGGCGCTGTGCCGGGCCATCCGCACCGACCGGGTGGCCGTGGACTACGAGGTCTGAGCCATGGCGGCGCGGTTGGACAGCTTCGCTCTGTCGGAGCTGGCGGCGAAGCCGGAGGACGCCTTTCGCCTGGTCAGCCTGGCGATGGCGGAGGGACGGCGGGTCCCCGGCTACGGCGGGGATTACTACTACTACCGCATCGGCGACGCGGCCGTGGTCATCCGCACCCGCCTGGACCCGGAGAGCGGCGAGGAGGAGCTGCTGGGCATGGACACCCACGCCGCCACCGGCTGCCGCTGGACCTGCCGGGTGGTGAGGACGGAGACCGGCGATCCCCTCAGCCGCCGGGCGCTGGTGCACCGGGAGGGCTGCGAGGATACGGCGGTGGTGGACCTGGTGTGCGCGGACGTGCTGCCGGACATCCGGGAGGGGGACGAGCTGTGCCTGGGCATGGTGGGCTTCCCCCTGCGGGTGTCCTACGACGAGGGGGCGCAGGTCCCCGGCGTGGTGGAGGCCCAGGGGGAGACGGTGCTGCTCCAGGGCGTGGTCAAGGACGCCCGGGTGGGGGAGACCTACCTGGGCATGGAGCCCCTGACCAGGTTCATCAGCGTCACCGCGTCCACCCGGATGGGGGATGTGGAGCTGTGCCACCCCATGGAGATGGTGGCGGAGCACCAGCGGGACCTGGTGAAGCCGGGGACGGTGGTGTCCGCCCAGTGCGTCCTCTCCGGGGACTGCGCGGTGGGGGAGTACGCCGGGGGCGTCGTCTTCGGCGAGGAACAGAATCTGGCGGTGCTGCGGGCCTTCTTCCGGGACGGCGACGTCCAGAGGCTGCGCCCGGTGCTGCGCAGCGACTGCGCCTGCACCTTCCTGGAAAACCGGCAGGAGGGCCAGGAGAACGCCCTGGCGCTGCTGGACATGGTCCGGCGGGACCTGGACGGCGCGGGGATGACCCGGGTGGTCCCCGGGCATCTGACAAACGAGGGCGGGCGGCGGTGCCTCCTTCTGGGAAATGAGAAGGGGTTCGCGTTTCTGTGCCTGCTGGAAGCGGACAGCCTGGGGAGGCTGCGGGAGATCGCCGTGACCAGAGACCCCCGGTATGACTTTGAGACCGACGAATAAAATGAGGAGGCTGCTATGAGAAGACGAAACAGATGGCTGGCGGCGCTGCTGGCGATGGCGCTGGCACTCTCCCTGTGGACACCGGCGGCGCAGGCCGCCGCCGGTGGCGTCACGGGGAGCATCTCCGCCACGGTGCGCATCGACTACGACCAGACCCTGACCGCGCTGCGGGAGCGGCAGGTCCAGGCGGAGCTGTTCCAGGGGGACGTCTCCCTGGGTACGGTGGACCTGACGAGAGCCGGTGGGCAGAGCCTGCGGGGAGGCTACACCGCCACGGTGAAGCTCAGGGACACCGCAGGGGGAGCGCCGACCGGGGAGTGGCCCGGTTTCCTGGACTTCTCCGTGGACGGACTGCCCCAGGGGAGCTACGCCGTCCGGTTTACCGGGCGGGGCTACGTCCCCTGCCGGGAGGACGTCGCCCTGGGCGCCTACGCCCGCCACATCATCGTGGGCACGGGGGACGCCTCCTTCTCCCTGGGGGACTGCAACGGCGACGGAAGAGTGGACGGCCGGGACCGGGCGCTGCTCTCCGAAGCCCTGGGCTCCGGGGCGGCGGAGGACCTGGCGCAGTTTGACCTCAACGGCGACGGCGTTGTGGATATTATCGACCTGGCCTACGTCAACCGGCAGATCGATGCCAGGGGCGGTGCCCAGCTGCTGGAGACCACCCTGCTCTCCCCGCCGGTGGACCTGGACGGCCTGACCGCCTCCCTGGCGGCGCAGGGGGTTACGGTGGGCTCTGGAAATCTGGCGGACCTGTTTCAGACCGGCGGGGGCGCGGTCACCCTCCACCCCAACGGGGCGGGGGAGATCGTGCTGCCCATCCCCTTTCAGCAGGCTGTGGAGCTGGAGGAACTGACCATCGTCTCCGCCGCCTTCGCCCCCATCCTGGCGGGCGTGGTGGAGGTGGAGGACGAGAGCGGGCAGACCTTCCGCTACCCATTTGACAACACCCTTCCGGCGGGGGTCTACGCCCTGAGCGTCCAGGAGGGGAGCAATGTGATCACGGTGGACCTGGGCCGCCGGGTGGCGGTGAAGAAGATCACCATCACCGTCACGAAGACGGAGACCGGCTCCGTCACCGTGGAGTCCATCCGGTTCCTCAAGGAGATGGTCCCCGTGGACCCGTCGGCCGCCGAGAGCCAGGTGACGGGCCTCACCGCCGAGGCGGGCAGCGAGCGGGTGAGCCTGAAGTGGAACGCCCTGCCCAACATCTCCGGCTATGTGGTGAGCTGGTGGCCCGAGGCCGCCCCCGAGCTGGTGCAGAAGCGCACCGTGGAGGTCAACCGGGCGGAGATCTCCGGGCTGGAGAACCTGGTGGCCTATCAGTTCACCGTGACCGCCGTGGACGGAGCCTGGAGCGGCAAGCCCTCCGAGGCCGTCACCGCCACGCCCCAGCCGGCCGGTGCACCCCCCGCGCTGGATATGGCCGCCGTCACCGCCCTGGACGGGGCCCTGCGGCTGAGTTGGAAGGCGTCCAAGGGCGCGACTTACTACGAGGTCTACTACACAAGCCAGCCCAATGCCCCCCTGGGGAGCTATGTCCGCTTCGGCGGGGCGCTCACCGCAACCAGCGTTACCATTTCGGGGCTGGTGAACGATACCACCTACTACCTCTACATCATCGCTGGAAACAACGCGGGCCGCAGCGGGGCCTCCCGGATCTCCAGCGGCACCCCCAAGGCCGTGGACTACAGCCGCCCCGCCGGGATTCCCACCCGGGGCGTACTGGATTGGCGGGACTTCGCCTCCATCCGGCTGGCGGACCCGAACAACTGGCTGCGCGGCGAGTATACGGTCTTTGACCCTGCCTACATGGCCGACGGGGACTACCGCACCCACTGGACTGCCCGGGACTGGTACTACAACGAGCACGTCGTCGTCACCTTCCGGGAACCCCAGGACCTGTGCGCCGCCATCTGGGTGCCCCGCCTGGACGGGACCTATGCCTCCGACCTGCGGGCCTACAGCGTCCAGGTGTGGTACGCCGGGGAGAACCTGAGCGGACCCGGGCACCTGGTGACCGGGGGCGTGGACCGGGGGGCGCTGGGGAACGACAACGACATGCAGACCTGGCCCGCCATCCGGGGGAACCCGGCGGTGACCAAGTTTGCCGCCATGCCCTTCGAGCCGCAGCGGAACGTCATCCAGGTCAGCGTGGCCGCCGAGCAGAGGGGGTACAGCCTGGTCTCCCTCAGCGAACTGATGTTCCTCAAGTACGACGAGGAGCACCGGCTGGCCGACGACATCGGCGCACTGTTCTCCGATCCCCTGCGGACCGCTTTGGCCCCCGGGGTGGACCTGGCGCGGATCAACGCGCTCCAGGCGCGTCTGGACGGCGGAGAGCGGGACTACTGCATGGAACCCGACGCCCTGGCCGACGAGCTGGCCCTGGCCAGGGAGCTCCTGAACACAGGCCGCAGCTCCGGGGTGGTTGTCAGCGGCGTCCGCTCCATCAGCGGCGCGGGAACGCTCAACTATGGGCAGGGTGGCAGCGTCCTCCAGCCCCTGGGCGTCGCCGCGGCGGCGGGACAGGAGATCACCGTCTATGTCTCCGGCATCCCCGACGGGGAGAAGGTGGAGATTTTCGCCACCCAGTTCAACGCCGAGGCCAACACCTGGTCCGCGTCCATGGGGACGCTGGCGAACGGCAGGAATGTGCTGACCATCCCCCAAATCGGCAGTCAGAACACCCCGAGGGGCGGCAGTCTGTACATTACCTACAGCGGCAGCGCACCACAGAACATCCGGCTCCACGTCCGCCGGGCGGTGGACATCCCCGTGCTGGAGCTGACGGGCTGGAGCACGATGGGCGAGGCGGCCCGGACCGCCGCCATTGACGCCTACCTGGCCGAGCTGGACGCCTACGCGCCCGCCGGGACGGGGCGGCAGGACGACTGGCGCAACGTCACGGAGATCGCGACGCCCTCCGTCCTGCTGAGTCTGCCCGCCCAGGCGGTGCACGGCGCACTGAAGGGGAACCGGACGGAACAGCTCACCAACGCCGTGCTGGCCTGGGAGCAGGTCATGGAGATCTGCCGGACGGTCCAGGGCATCCCGGGACCCATCCAGGTCCGGCAGAATATCCGGTGTATGCAGATGTTCTCCGGGGCCTTCATGTATGCCGCCGGAAACCACGTGGGCATCGGCTACGGCTCCTGCGGCGGTATGGTGGGCGGCGCACCGGTGACCGGCGCCGTGACGGAGAGCAACCGCCTCTTCGGCTGGGGCATCGCCCACGAGATCGGACACAACATGGACAAGCTGGGGAAGGCGGAGATCACCAACAACATCTACTCCCTGGCCGTCCAGACCTTTGACGGCGGGGCCAACATCCTGCCCTCCCGGCTGGAGAAGAGCGGGAAGTACGCCGCCATCTTCAACAAGACCGCCCAGTCCCTCCCCGGCGCTTCCGGCGACGTGTTCGTCCAGCTGGGGATGTACTGGCAGCTCCACTTGGCCTACGACGGCGGGGAGAAACCCCTGGAGTTCTACAGCAAGTTCTTCACCGCGTGGAAGGCGGGCTCGTACTTCGCCGGGGCTGCCTCCTACGACGACAAGGTGGCCCGGACCGCCGCCGGGGTGACGGGATGTGATCTGACGGAGTTCTTCACCCACTGGGGCATGGAGCTCAGTCAGGAGACCAAGGAGATTCTCTCCAAGCTGACCAAGGAGGACCGTGCGGTCTGGTATCTCAACGACCAGAGCCGCCGGGAGCGTCTGGCGGGGACCGCCCGGGCGACGGGCACCGTGAGCGCCGCGGCGGAGAAAACCGGGGACCAGGAGATTACGCTTACCTTCTCCACCAAAGTCACCAACGGCGGGGAGGTGCTGGGGTATGAGATTTTCCGTGAAAATACGCCTATCGCCTTTACCACCGGGGGAACCTATACCGACTTCATCGGCTCTGGGAACAATCGGACCTATGCGTACACCGTTCGGGCTTACGACTGCCTGGGGTATCCCATCGACAGCACGAAAACGGAGGGCATCCGGGTGGCCTACGACCTGCTGGTGGACAGCAAGGAGTACAAGATCAGCCGCATCGGGGACGTGGTGACGTTCACCATGGACAAGCCCACCGCCGTGTCCGGCCTGCGCCTGCCTGCGTCGGCGATGACCGGCGGGGCCGTCCGGGTGACCGTGACGGACGAGTCCAAGAAGACCACCGAGGTCTACAGCGGGACGCTGTCCGCCGAGAGCAACCGGGCCGACGGGGACGACCGGTTTATCGCCTACTTCCATCTGGCCGGGGATACCTCGGACAACGAGCGGATCGGCACGTATCAGGCCGTTTCCGTCACCGTCACCGGCGTCCCAGAGGGGATCGGCAATGAGGACATCCGGCTGGTGAGCTACGCGGGGGACGACATCAGCTTCCTCAGCGACAGCGCCACCATGGGTAAGCTGGCCGAAGCGTATACCTACGACACGCCGGAGGGCAAGGAGACCATCCCGGCGGGCACCCTGGTCATCGTCGGGCGGTTCCAGGGCGACCCGATGTACAACACCGTGCGCATCACCGGGAAATTCCCCGCCTCCGACCTGAAGGGCGGCGAGGGCGAGCCCGCCGGACTGGTGGAGGAGACCCTGCCCGGCGAGGTGCTCTTATTCGCCGAGGAGCAGGAGGACGACCGGTACGGCACCATCAGCAAGGGACTCTTCCTGTTCATCCCCAAGGTGCAGGAGGAGACCGGGACGGCTTCCTGCGGCGGGGAGATCAAGCTGCCCGCCAGCATCCGGGCGGAGCTGTGGCGCACCGTGAAGCCCGACAGCAGCGAGGGCACCCGGTGCACCTCCCGGACCCTGTGGATCAGCTGCCCCGGCGGGAACGACCTGCCCCTGGTGGTGCTGAAAGGAGGCGGACAATGATGCGGAAACGGATTTCTTCTATCGTACTGGCCGCGGCGCTGCTCCTGGCCGCGCTCCCCGCCGCGCTGGCGGCGGGGAGGCCCGCCCTGTTCTGCGAGCTGGAGGAGGGCGGCGGGGCCGTCCTCTCCCTGGAGGACGCCGGGCGGGACATCTACGGCGTGCAGCTGGAGCTGAAGCTGGCGGGGGAGTACCCGGGCTGTGTTTTCACCCCCGACTCCCGGACGGCCTACGCGCCGGACTGCTCTTCCCAGGTGTTCCGGGGGGAGACCTGGGTGACGGTCTACCTCACCGACCGCTCCCCCATGGAGGAGGACGGATACCTGCCCCTGGGCGTGCTGGACACCGGTGCGCCGGGGGATGCGTGGCCGGACACGGCCCGGGTGACGCTGCTGAATGAAAAGCTCCGGCCCGTGGCCAGTGCGCTGACCGTGCCGGTCACCGTGCTCTCCGCGCCGTCACGAGAGCCCCAGACGCCGAGCGAGCCGTCCCTGCCTGCGGAGGATCTGCCCTTTACCGACGTGAGACCCGGGGACTGGTTTTATGGGGCGGTGCAGTATGTCTACGGGAAAAACATCATGCAGGGGGTGACGCCCAGCACCTTTGACCCCTACACCGGGGCCAGCCGGGCAATGATCGTGACCATCCTCCACCGGCTGGAGGGCGAACCCGCCGCCCTGCCCGCCGGGTTCACCGACGTGGACAGCGGGGCGTACTACGCCGCGCCGGTGGCCTGGGCCGCCGGGAACGGCATCGTCAACGGGTACTCCACGGAGCTCTTCCGGCCCGGGGAGGCCATCACCCGGGAGCAGCTGGCGGCCATCCTGTACCGCTACGCCCAGTGGAAGGGCCTGGACGTCTCCCGCCGGGGGGATCTGGGCATCTTCCCGGACCGGGGGGCCCTGTCCCCCTATGCCGTGGAGGCCGTGGGCTGGGCGGCGGCCGAGGGACTGATCAACGGCGTGAACGGGATGCTGGACCCCGGCGGCACGGCCAACCGCGCCCAGACCGCCGCCATCCTCCAGCGGCTCAGTGAAAGCGTGTTGAAATGATCATAGCGGCATGTATCGACGACCGGGGCGGGATGCTCTTCAACCGCCGCAGGCAGAGTCAGGACCGTTTGCTGCGGCAGGACCTGCTTGCGGAGGCCGGGGGGAGGCCGGTCTGGATGAACGGCTACTCCGCCAGGCTGTTTGCGGACGCGCCGGGGGACCTCCGCTGTGCGGAGGACTTCCCCCGCCGGGCGGGAGCGGGGGAACTGTGCTTCTTTGAGGACGTGGACCCCGCGCCGTATCTGGCGGAGGCAGAGGGGGTGCTCCTCTACCGCTGGAACCGCCGCTATCCCGCCGACCGGTACTTTCCCCTGCCCTTGGAGGGCTGGCATCTGGTGCGGCAGGAGGAGTTCGCCGGGTCCAGCCACGAGAAGATCACAAAGGAGGTCTACACCCGATGAAAAAGAGAACCTTCGGGGTCCTTCTGCTGGTGCTCCTGCTGCTCTGCGCCGTGTACGTCATCCGGCAGCAGGAGAACCAGGCGCAGCATATCCAGTCCGTCCCGGCGGTCTATCTGGACAGCATCCCGGATTACGCAGGGCAGCCCTACGTGGCCATCAACGGCAACGAGCCCTCCTTCCTGGACGGGGAGATGACCACCAGCTCCTATGAGGTCTACAGCCCTCTCGACGAGCTGGGCCGCTGCGGCGCGGCCTCCGCCTGCGTGGGGACGGACCTGATGCCCACGGAGGACCGGGGCTCCATCGGACAGGTGAAGCCCACGGGCTGGCAGACGGTGAAGTACGACTGCGTGGACGGGAAGTACCTCTACAACCGCTGCCACCTCATCGGCTATCAGCTCACCGGGGAGAACGCCAACAAGCAGAACCTGATTACCGGGACCCGGTATCTCAACGTGGAGGGGATGCTGCCCTTCGAGAACATGGTGGCGGACTACGTCAAGGAGACGGACAACCACGTGCTCTACAGGGTGTGCCCCGTCTACGAGGGGGACAACCTGGTGGCCGGAGGCGTCACCATGGAGGCCAGGAGCGTGGAGGACAACGGCGAGGGCGTCAGCTTCCACGTCTACGTCTATAACGTCCAGCCCGGGGTGGAGATCGACTACGCCACCGGCGAGAGCTGGCTGGAGGGGACAGAGCGCCCCGATGGGACGGAACCGGAGATAACGTATGTGCTCAACGTCAGCTCCAGGAAGTTCCATCTGCCCACCTGTTCCGGCGCCACCGGCATGAAGGCGGAGAACCGGGAGGAGAGCACCGCGTCCCGCAGTACGCTCATTGAGCAGGGCTATCAGCCCTGTGGGACTTGCAAGCCGTAAGAACCTTTCAGAGGAGAAACACGATTGGAGAGAACACAAGTGGTCCTTCCCGCCGGGGACATCCGGCGGCAGGAGGAATTTATCCGGCGGATCGCCGAACGGCACCAGCGGCGGGACCACCCTCCGCTGGCTATGGTGGATACCTACGGGTGCCAGCAGAATGTGGCGGACAGCCAGCGTATCATGGGGATGCTGCGGGACATGGGCTGCGGCTTTACCCGGGACCCCTACCAGGCGGACGTCATCGTCATCAACACCTGCGCCATCCGGGAGAACGCGGAGAAGAAGGTCTTCGGCGTGGTGGGCCAGCTGGTCCACG
>CAJUPS010000082.1 GCA_910588045.1 uncultured Oscillospiraceae bacterium
CTATCGCTATTTTGTTAATTTAGCATAACTTCCTCGTTTTTTCAAACAAGCCCTACTACATTAGGTGAACTGAATTATATTGCATTGGGAGGTATGCTGAGTACTATACCGACTGAATCGAATCGGTACTATTCCATTTTCTATTCGCAAAATTTATGTCAACGAGCGAACTTAATTTGCGATTATATCAGGGAAAGAGAAACGCGAGAATTATACGAAGAAGTCCGAAAAATGCGAACTAAAATAAGGGATGATGACAAGTTTATTGACTGGATTAAATCAGATGAACGGCTTTCCCCAATATATCTTAAGTTATTCTGACTGAAAAAAGTCCCTATGAGATCTCCGATCTTTAGCCGGATGGCGTTCTGCCAGTATATCCCGCAGCAGTAAACTCCCAAGGAAAGGCTCAAGAAGCCACTATTCAAGAGTTTGACCCGCTTGACACGCCGCAATGGAGGACCAGCAGTATGAGCCATTCTTTGATGAAGACAAGCCGGAAGCATTCTTTGTCAAAAGTCTGGAAAATGTCCAGGGTGATGAGCGCGATACCATCATCTTCAGTATTGGCTATGCCAAGGACGCCGCCGGCGTTATGCGGATGAACTTTGGCCCATTAAGCAAGATGGGTGGAGAGCGCCGTCTGAATGTTGCCATTACCCGTGCCAAGTACAATGTGAAGCTGGTTGGCTCCATTCTTCCGACAGACATCCAAACTGATCGGATCTCTGCTGATGGTCCGAAACTGCTGCGGGGCTATATTGATTTTGCCATGAATGGTCCATCCGCCCTGCAAAGTGAGATAACGGAATCTGACTGCGTGGTGCATGATTCTCCCTTCGAGGCTGCGGTCTACAACTTCTTGGATCGCAAGGGCTATAAGCTGGCAACGCAAGTAGGCTGTTCCGGCTATCGCATTGATATGGCTGTCAAGCATCCAACTCTCAATGGCCGCTATGTGTTGGGTATTGAGTGTGACGGTGCTGCCTACCACTCCGCTAGGACTGCCAGAGAGAGGGATCGGCTTCGCCAGGATGTTCTGGAAAGCATGGGTTGGAAGATTTACCGTATCTGGTCAACCGATTGGATCAAGGACCCGGTAACAGAGGGACAGAGGTTAATTGAAGCCGTTGATAATGCCATCAATAGCTACGTTGAAGCTGTGCCAGAAGTACCGATTCCAGTGCAGCAAGAGGCAGCCGATGATACGACAGACTCCTTCATGACCGTCGAGGACAAGCCTGTGTCTATTGAGGACATTGTAAATCCTTATGGCTTTGATTCGCCCAATAGTACGGACTTCCGCACTCTGCCGCGCGACCGGAACGGTTATCTGAGGTTGACTGATTGCATCGAATTGCTGGTTCGCAATGAGTATCCTATTCATTTTGAGCTGATGTGTCAAAAGCTCAGTCCTCTGCTGGGCCGCGAGAAAGCAACCTCTGTTGTTCGCAACGAGGTCAACTATGCGCTGCGTTCTCTCGGTGATCGGGTAGTCAGGAAAGGCGACTTCCTCTATCCTGCCATATATACTGGGATCCCTGTCCGGCAGGCTAACGGAAGAAATATCAAACACATCAGCGCGGATGAACTGTCTGCTGCAATGCTCCGGGTTTTGAATAAGTGTGTTGGTACGACTCGCTCGGCGTTGATTGACGAGACTACTTGGGCGTTTGGGTTTAACCGGCGCGGGGCTAATATCGCTAGGGCAATGAACGAGGCGTTTGAGCAGTTGAGCGTAGAGAGGAAAATTTGTGAGGTGGATAGGAAATTATTGGTGAACCTCATTCAAAAAAGCGAGGTGCGATAGCCCGCACGTTCCGCACATTCCGTTGGGGCTATGAATGGCCTAGAAGAGGAAAGTGTATGAAGCAGATTTGTAGCACTACAAATTTTTTGTATCCTATTGACATCTTTGTCGCGTTTTGATATAATGCCGTAGAGAGGTAAACGAACATGAATAATTTGAAACAAATCCGGGAGTTGTACGGCGCAACGCAGGAACAGATTGCCTCAGCAATTAATGTAAATCGGGTTACTGTTGCAAATTGGGAAAACGGAAACTCTGTCGCATCCAGTAGCAACCAAGAGAGACTTTCCATATATTATGGTGTTGGCCCTGAGTACTTCTATGAGAAAGAATTAGATGAGACAGCCCGACAAATACTGCTCAATACAGCTGCTAAAGCAAGAGAAATTGTGGCAAAGTCTGACGGGAAAAAAAACAAAGAAGAAGATTTCCGTCATACCTTTGAAAGGCTTACTTTTCAAGAAGCTATGGGCCGATATATGCTTTCGATGAAGCTATTACTTGCAACAGCTGACAGTGGTGAACTGAGTAAGCTAAAAACCGCTTCTCTTATCAACAAAAAAATGGGAGATCGGCTAGAGGCCATTATCAGGTTACGTGAAGATGAAGCCGCTTCTGGGGGACCATCTCTTTTTGAACTACTAGGAGAAGTTGACGAGTGATTGAAGTCACAATATATTGAATATTCCCAAACGCAACCACAAGATATTGATTTTTTAGTGCAGATGTGCTATGCAAGCTTAAATTTCCAGACAAAAGAAAACAGCGCCCCGGCTGGTACCCGTTGCGCTGTATCCTTCGTCTACACAGGATATAGGGCCTTGACCACGATATACTGTGTTTCCAACAGACACTTTTAGTATATCATAGTCTCAGGCTCAATTCAAGATGGCATTATTCATGAAAGTGTAGGCTATTGTGTGGTTGAATTTTCTTTTGGCTGTTTAGATAGTAACTTTAAGCCAACGACGATACCGCATAAACTTTGGCGGTAGAAAGAAGACATTAATATGATGTACGCAACAAAAATCAAAATGATGCCTGGATGTGGAAACTCCCAGAAAGCGGTGGAGATAAACGAGATTTACATTGAAGGCTGTGAAGACCCTGGTTTTTACAAAAAAGGAGTCCTTCATGACTATTTGAAGGGTAACCCTGGTACAATTAAGGTGAAGATTTCTCCGTACCCTAGTCTTATTCCGGCGACCAGTTCTCGTGGGGAGAAGTACGTGCGTTCGGCTCCGGATGAATATACGCATGATGATCTTCTTGATTTGCCGCGTGTTTAAGGGAGGGCTTACATATGGGAAGAAACCAGCATGTAACGCCACATCCTGATGGCGGATGGCAGGTTATAAGCGCAGGTGGACAGAGAGCAACCGTTCGTACCGATACGCAGGCTGAGGCTATTCAAATTGCGCGTGGAATTGTTCGTAATCAAGAATCTGAGTTGTTTATCCATGGCAGAGATGGTCGAATCCGTGAGAGGGATTCGCATGGACATGATCCCTATCCCCCTGAAGGCTAAATAGTGAAGCAACACCGTGTCATGGGTACCAGACATGATACGGTGTCTTTTTGCTGTTCCGCTTATATCACATCTTTTCAAACTGCCGCTTCAACTCCGTATCATCAATATTCCCTGCTAAAGCCTGCGCCTTCAATTCCTGCGCCTGCGCCACCTGCCGGTTCCATTCATCTACAGAAATGATCCCGCGATTCTTCCTCCCCCGCAGGCGGTTGTAGACCTTCTGGTACTCTTTCCGCACAAATTCGGTTCCATTTCTCTGCTTTTCTTTCCTGTGCGCTCCCACCTGGCGGCAGGTCTTGACCGTCTCTCCCGGTGCGATCCTCATGCAGTAGCGGGTATCATAGGCTCCCATTGCCAGGAAATACTGCTTACAACATTCGCACCGGCGCGGAATATTTCCCGCCGCCATACCCCGGCAGAGGTCGTAATGGAGGAAACTGAAGATTTCCTCAAACTCAATCCGTTCCGCGAAACCCCATTTTCTGGAAGCATCCGTCACAGTCTTAAAGGAAACCTGGAGCGGGAATGAAAACTGCGGCAGATCCGGTTCCGGCAGAGCCTTATCGTCCTCCCGCTCCTCCATCTCCATCTGGTAGTTGAGTGTAACTTCATGCTTGTATCGACCAAAGGCCAATGCGTAGTTCTCTGGCTTCCTGGCAGGCAGATCTTCAAAATACTGCATCAGCATCTTCTGTGTGCTAAGGATAAAGTCACAGACAGAATCCGGTAGCTTCGCCAGCCTCCCCAGCCACTCGTGGAGCATTTCACTGCGACCTGTCCCTGTCGTCAGCATTTCGTCCACAAGTTCCGGGGATTCTTTCATATCCCGAAGCAGATTATGAACACCGCCACTGAATCGCGCCAACTGCTGGTAGACCGGTAGCTGTATCAGTACGTCCCACACTGCGTTCAAGGCTTGCTGTGCCAGTGCGGCGCTGGATGGATCGCGGGCAGAGAGAAAAGTTGTAAATTCTTCATTGAAAATCGGGATCAACTTTTCGAGCGCCCGCAGAGGCGTTCTATCCACCGTCAAATACTCGACCGCAAAATAGCCGAGCGGATAATGTTTTCCCTCCAGGATACATTCTCTTTTGGTGAAGGAAGCCTCAAAGCCATCCAAAAAGCTGCTGGTCATTCTGTATTTTTCACCCATTGCCACATCGCTCCTTCCGTATCGGATTCAAAAATAATTTCGTACCCGACCTCTGCCAGATTCGTTGACAGGGGTCGGATTTTTTGTTACAACAAGTATACTTGATGCATCGAGGAAAATCAATCAGATAATTGGAAGGAGGAGCACGTGATTTTAGGCGAACGAAATTTCCAGATGAGCACCCCGGTTTTTCACTACGGCCTGACCCCGTATGAACTGGCGGTCTATGGCTACCTGATCTCCTGCGCTGGAAGCAGGAGCGCCTGTCAGGCGAGAATAAGGACCATCGCCAACGCCTGCGGATGTTCGGAATCCACAGCGCGGCGAACGCTTCATGAGTTGCAGACCAAAGGGTTCATCGACATCAAAGGCAATGTGCAGATGTTGAAGAACGGAAACCACCGACAGACCTGCAACCGCTACTATCTGCTGGACCGCAGCGAGTGGCAGATGCCTCAGTGACAGGGGAAATGTATGAATAAAAACGGCGGCTGGGTCCGGAGGACGCTCCGGACTCACCGCCCAGATACCCCGCCGTTGCCCTTGAGAAGCCTCGTGTGCCGCTTCTCAGAGGAAAGTGGCAACCCAGCACCAGACAAGCCCCAAACGACGTGTTGAGGCGTTTGTGGCCACGTCAGCGCAAAGCGGTCATTCGGCAAAATGCCCAACACGAGCGAGGAGTACAGAAGAAGAAAAAAGTGCAGGAAAAAGGCGGGTGGTCGCAAGCGCCCTCCTGCCGGACGAACACCACCCCGCAGAGCGGGTTGGAGGCTTTTGGTAGGTGGTCGGAAATTCCCGGTTTTGCTGTGAGAGGTGGTCGGACAGAAACAAAAGTGAGCAGTACCAAGGGCTACAGCCACTTTTTAGGTGGCTGTGGCAGGTGGTCTACACCAATGAAGGAGGTCAACATGGCAAAAAAGCAACCTCAACCAGAGGTCAAAAGAGAAATAAAAGAACGAATCCCAGTATGGATGTATCCCTCCACGCTGGCAATGATGGACGGCGCAATCCAGCAAGCGAATTGCAAAAGCAGGAGCGAATTTCTGGAGGAAGCCGCAAAATATTACGCCAGATATGTTTCGGCAGAAAATGCGATCCAATATCTACCGCCGATGCTGGTGTCTGCTTTCAAAGGCACGGTACATGAAAGCGAAAATCACATCTCCCGGCTGCTGTTCAAGCTGGCGGTGGAGATGGATATCGTGATGAATATCCTGGCCGCAGAGCTCAATGCAAGTCCGGACACGGTAGAAAAAGTACGCAGTCGGTGCATCCAGCATGTCAAGAAAACTTGTGGGTACATTTCTTTCCGGGACGCAGCAGAGTATCAATACAGGCCGGAGGACAACGATGAATAACTCCAGCTACAAAACCTACGATGATCTGCCCCTAATGCTGTCGGTGCCGGATATAGCAAGGGTGTTGGGCATCAGCCGGGCCGGAGCCTACGAGTTGGCACACGGCAAAGAGTTTCCGTCAATGAAAATCGGCAGCAGAATCATCATTCCGAGAGACAAATTTCTTCTCTGGGTTGAGAGGCAATGTGGGGAGGGCTGATGCCCTCCCCGTGGGACAGGGGAAATGTATGAATATAGGTACTCCGATCAATTTGATAACAAACTGATAACTCTGCCGTCTCCCACTGGATATTGAGGCCAGCGAATGGTATTGTGTGTCGCAGAAAGGAGGCGCTGCACAATGGCAAAACGCAGAGCAAACGGAGAGGGAAATATCCGAAAGCGGAAAGATGGTCGCTGGGAGGGCCGCTACACCGCGGCCTACGATCCCGCCACCGGCAAGCGGATCACAAAGAACGTCCTGGGCAAGACCCAGGCCGAGGTCAAAGAGAAGTTAGCCAAGGCCATCGCGGACAGTCAGCATCTGGATGTCACCAAGACCAATAACTACACGGTGGCATCTTGGCTCACCACTTGGTACGAAGTCTACGCTGAACCCAGACTCCGGCCCAATACAAAACTTTACTACCAGAACTACATCAACAACCACATCATCCCTGGCATCGGCAGCATCAAGCTGGAGAATCTGACCACCATCCAGATTCAGCGGTTCTACAACAAGCTCCAAAAGGGCGGGCGAGTCCAGCGAGAGAACCGGGTTGAACTGAAAGACAAGAGCCTCAGTCCCAGAGTAGTGCGAGGCGTCCATACCCTCCTGAGCAACTGCCTGGAGCAAGCAGTAGCTGAACGGCTAATCCTGGTAAATCCTGCCAAAGGTTGCAAGCTCCCAAAGCTGAAGAAGAAAGAAATGCAGATCCTTCCCCAGGAGAAAATCGGCCTATACCTGGCCGAGGCAGAACGCCGAGGTCTCCTCGCCCTGTTCTACCTGGAACTGACCACCGGCCTACGGCGGGGCGAATTGCTGGCACTCCTCTGGACTGACCTGGACACAGAGGCTCGGACAGTCTCCGTCACCAAACAGGTCAACCGAATCAACGGTGAACTGTTGGTCAGCCAGCCCAAGACGCAAAACTCCGTCCGGACACTGGCGATCCCACAACAGGCGGTGGACCTGCTAACTGCGGAGCATCAAAAGCACCCAGGCAATCCGTATATGTTCCCCTCTCCAAAAACCGGCACCATGTATGACCCGGACGCCTTCCGCCGTATCCACGACAAAATCCTCAAAGCTATTGGCGCAGAACACGTCCGGTTCCACGACATGAGGCATCTTTTCGCTACCCTCTCCCTCAAAAACGGCGTGGACGTGAAAACTCTCTCCGGAGCCTTGGGCCACTACTCCGCAGGGTTCACCCTCAACACCTACACCCACGCCACAGCTCAGATGAAACAGGACGCGGCGGACACTATTGGCGCAGTCATCAGCCAAGCGATGTAACAAAAATATTTCTCAACAAGGCAGCACTGGAGAATCAAAATCCTCTCCGGTGCTGCCCCGTCCCATCCAAACCTATCCCCGTGTGGGTCACCGCGTGGGTCTACCCCGGAGCCGCAAAATTCAACCCATCCCAAAAGTTATGAAAAACAAAGAAAACCCGCCAAATCCGTTCGGATTTGGCGGGTTTTGGTGGAGACTACTGGACTCGAACCAGTGGCCTCATGCGTGTGAAGCATGCGCTCTAACCAGCTGAGCTAAGCCTCCATAGGACGGGAAGCGATCCCTTCCCGTCGTGGTGACGCGTACGGGAATCGAACCCGTGTTACCGCCGTGAAAGGGCGGTGTCTTAGCCGCTTGACCAACGCGCCAAGGGGCATGGGGACCGTCATTGGGCTTGCGCCCAACGACCGGTCCGCAGGCGGCCTCGACCGCCCGCCTGGTAGCGGCGACTGGATTCGAACCGGTGACACTTCGGGTATGAACCGAATGCTCTGGCCAACTGAGCTACGCCGCCATAAATCCGGCCCAAGAATGCCCGACCGGTCAGGCAAGGGTTAGTATACCTCAAAATATTCCTCTTGTCAATAGCCCATCGCATTTTTTCTGCGTAATATTTTCTACGCGGCAAAGAGGCTCGAACCGCCTTGGCAGGAGCCGCTCCGGAGGGGCCTTCCCGCAGGACATATAGTCGAAGCAGTTGAAAATCGGCAAAGTTCGGCGGTTAAAACAGGGCGTGGACTTCGTTGTCGTCCACGATTCTTCACGGCCACATCGAGTGGCCGTGAAGAATTAAATCTTGCAAGACCGCTCAATGCGGTCTTGCAAGATCGCGGCGGGCGTCAGCCCGCCCGCGTCCTCCGCCTCGCCACCCCCTGTTTTCCCTCGCCTCCTTTTTACCGATTCGCAACTGCATCGACTATACCAGGACGGCAGAAAAAGCAGGGGGATAGTTGCCTCTTTACCGGCAACTATCCCCTCTTTTCGCGCTATGGGTAAAGAGCAGAGGAGGAGAACACCCATATGGCCGTTTTTCGTGTGGAGCGCACCCGGAATTATACCGTCATGAGCAACCACCACCTGCGGGATAAATCCCTGTCCCTGAAAGCCAAGGGACTGCTGTCCCAGATGCTCAGTCTCCCGGAGGACTGGGACTACACCCTGGCCGGGCTGGCCCGGATCAACTGCGAGGGCCGGGACGCCATCCGGGCCGCCGTCCACGAGCTGGAGGAGGCCGGGTACGTCACCCGCTCCCGGACACGGGACGGGAAGGGCCAGCTGCTGGGAGCGGAGTACGTCATCCGGGAGGAGCCTGTTTTTTCGGCTGAACCTGCGTTGGAGGAACCTGCGCCGGGAAATCCAACGTTGGAGAAGACAGCGCAATTAAATAAAGATACAAAACAAAAGAAAAATCTACGAAGGAAAGACTCGATTCCCTTCCCCTCCGCCCCCTCCGCTCCCTCCGGGGTCCCCGCGCAAGCCCGGCGGAGCGGGTTGCGTGGGGAGAGGAGGCGCAGCGGAATGAGCGAGCTTTCGGCGCAAGCCGGAAGCGAGGGATATGCCCCTTGCACCGACGAGGCGGCCGTGCCGCAGGAAGCGAAGGGAAGGAAGCGAAGCCGGAGGAGCGCCGTGCGTCAGGAGGATATGGACGATTACCGGGCGCTGATCCGGGAGAACATCGCCTACGACCGGTTTGTCCGGGACCACCCCTACGACGCCCCGCAGCTGGACGAGCTGGTGGAGCTGATGGTGGAGGCCGTCTGCTCCAAGCGGAGCTCACTGCGGGTGGCGGGGAGCGACTTCCCCCAGGCCGTGGTGAAATCGCGCCTCCTGAAGCTGGAGAGGGCGCACATCCAGTTTGTGCTCGACTGCCTGCGGGAGAACACCACGCGGGTGAAAAACATCAAGCAATACCTGCTGACGGTGCTGTACAACGCGCCGGTGACGATGGAAAACCACTATGCGGCGCGGGTCAATCATGACCTGTACGCCCCTGAGGGGACCCCATGACCCGGCTCACACGGGGGCGTCGATGTACTCCCGCTGGGTGGCGCTGTTGAGGATGGAGAGGATCACGTTCCCGCAGCACCGGCGCACGTCGTCCTCGTCGATGACCCGGGCCTTCACCGCCTGGAGAATCTCCCGCTTGAAGGCGCTCCCGCCGGGCATGATGAGGTCGTTGCCCGCCCGCATGGCGGCGGCGCTGCTGCCCCGGCCCTTCTCCGTGGAGAACCAGTCGGTCATCACCACGCCCTCAAAGCCCCACTCCTGGCGCAGCACCCGGGTGCACAGGTCGTAGCTGTTGGGGGCGTAGACCCCGTTGATCCGGTTGTAGGAGGTCATAACGCCCTTGGCGCGCCCCTCCCGGACCGCCGCCTCGAAGCCCCGGAGGTAGATCTCCCGCAGGGCCCGCTCGCCCACGTTGCTGGAGACGAAGTTGCGGTTGTCCTCCTGGTTGTTGCAGGCGAAGTGCTTGATGGTGACGTAGAAGCCCTCCTCCTGCTGCACGCCCCGGGTGATGGCTGCGGCCATGGCGCCGGTGAGGCGGGGGTCCTCGGAGTAATACTCAAAGTTCCGGCCGCACAGGGGGTTGCGGTGGATGTTCATGCCGGGGGCCAGCCAGTAGGTGCACCCGTACTCCTTCATCTCCCGGTACACGGCCCGGCCCACCTGGGTGAGCAGGTCCGTGTTCCAGCTCTGGGCCAGGGCCTCGGCCACGGGGAAGGCGGTGGCGTACTGGTAGAGGATCTCGTCCCGCTCCGGGTCGCCCAGGGTAAACTTTTTAGCGAACTCCGGCAGGAGGTCCATCCCGGAGATGGGCAGGTCCACGCTCTTGAGCTTCCCCTTCCTGTCCACGGCGGAGCGCCTCTGGATGCGCAGGCCCGCCGGGCCGTCGCACAGCGCCACGTTGGCCAGGCCCCGGTCCCAGAACTTGCTGGTGGTGTTGCCCACGGAACCCGGGAGGTGGAAGCGGTTGTTCCCGCCGCCCAGGAAGTCGATCCCCACGCCCACTACGATCTCCACCATATCCTCCAGGGACAGGCGGCTGAGGGCCCGCCGCACCCTGGCGTCGTCGGGGCAGGCGGGGAGGCGGGGATAGGCGTAGGTCACGGTCTCAATGGCCTCCGGGCGGAGGGTCAGCCGGGGCAGGCCCTGGGGGAGCGCACCGAAGTCGTGGGCCGGGGCGTGGAGCTCCTCCAGGGGCAGGTGGAGGGGACAGATGTGGCTGTGCCGGGAGACCACCACCTCCCGCTCCAGGGAGAGGGTCCCCACCACGGCGGTACTCCGGGAGGCGTTGCCCAGGCGCAGGATGTACAGGCCCGGCTCCAGGACGTAACAGGCGTCCTCCTCCCGGTAGCTGGCCAGGGAGGCCACATCGAAGGTCAGCGCCAGCTCCTGGGACGCGCCGGGGGCCAGGACCTCCGTCTTGGCGAAGGCCGCCAGGGACTGGTACTCCTTGTCCAGCCTGCCGTTGGGGGCGGAGACGTAGAGCTGGGCCACCTCCTTGCCGCTCCAGGTCTCCCCGATGTTGGTCACCGAGGCCCGCACGGTCACGTGCCGCCCGTCCTCCGCCACGGAGACGCCCGCGCAGCGGATGGCGAAGTCCGTATAGCTCAGGCCGAAGCCGAAGGGGAAGGCGGGCTCCACGCCGAAGCTGTCGAAGAACCGGTAGCCCACGTAGATGCCCTCTTTGTAAAATTCGTTCTCCAGGTCCCCGTTGAGATAACTGTACTCCTGGGAGAAGGGGAGGTCGGCGTAGCGCTTGGCCCAGGTGTCGCTCAGCTTCCCGGAGGGGGACACCGCGCCGCTGAGCACGTCGGCAAAGGCGTGGCCGCCCTCCTGCCCCAGCTGGCAGAGGAAGAGCACGGCGTTGATGCCGGGAATCCGCTCCAGAAAGCCCATGTCCACGGCGGACCCGCTGTTGATGACCAGCAGGAAGCGCGCATACTTCTCCGCGCACACGCGGATGGCCTCCTCCTCCTCGTCGGTGAGGAACAGGTCCCCCTTCTCCGCCCGGCGGTCGCCCCCCTCACCGGCCTGGCGGCGGAGCACGTAGACGCAGGAGTCGGTCTCGCTCTCCGCCACGTCCCGGTCCGTCACCGCCCGGCCCGCGGGGGCCCGGAAGTTGTCAAAGAGCAGGTCGATGAAGCTCTTCGCCTTCAGGGGGTTGAGCTGCTTCTTCTTCTCCTCCAGGTGGCGGGCCTTGGCGTCCTCGTAGTCGGCCTGGTAGTCCTCCAGCCACCGGCGGCTGGCGATGGTGAACCCCCGGTCCTCCATGCCCTCCAGGATGGTCACCGCGTGGCGCTCGTTGACCTCGCCGGACCCGGTGCCCCCCTTGACGGTCATGGCCGCGCCCGCGCCGTAGAGGGCCACCCGCTTGGTGGGGAAGGGCAGGGCCCCGTCGTTCTTGAGGAGCACCATCCCCTCGCAGGCGGCCTGGTAGGCCACGGCGAGGTTGTCCTTCTCCCGCTGGTTCATTCCGTCGGAATAGCTGGCCTTGGTCAGTAGATCCATATCTTTTTTCCTCCTTGCGCCCCGTTTGGGGGTGTTTTCTTCATGGTATCATGTTCCAGGGGGTCTGTCAACTGGGGGCGCTCCCGGGTTGCTACATAGGCGCTCGGCCACCGGCCGAGTGCCGGGACGGTCGTTTAGACGCCAAAGGCGGCTAAATGACGTCCCCGCGTGCAGTTTGTTTAGCTTCTTCTTCATCGATACCCCGGGAGCTACGCGCCCCCGGACTCCGCGCCTACTTTTGCCGCGCGGCAAAAGTAGGCAAAAACGCGCTTAAACCTACGGTTTAAGAATCCCTTATTACGGGGGATATTTTTTACGCTACGACCTGATGGACCGTTTTTCCCCATGGTTCCATGGGCCGTCAGAGGGCGAAGCGCTGGCGGATGCGCCCTATCGGGGGTCTTGCGCTGCCCTTCGGTGCTGTGGCCTTTATACTTATAGGCCCGATTCTGCCGATAATTGTACGGAGCTGTGCAATTGATTTGGAAGATTTTCAAAAATTTGGCCCCCGGCGCATACGCGCCGGGGGCCTTGGGGTGCTTGCTTTTTCTCGGGTCAGGGGTTACGCGGCCTGGGTAGCAAGAGCGGCCTCCAGCTTGGCGAAGAACTCGTCAAAAATCACCTGGGCCTCCTCACCCATGATGAAATCCTCCGCCTCGCCGTCCAACTCGATGAAGAGCTCTCCGTCCTCCAGCTCCACACTGGCGAACGCCGCGTAGCGGTTCAAGAACTCCTGGAGCTCGCCCTCAGGCTCGTCGGAAGTGCGAAGAACCAAATCGTCGGGACGGAAATTGCCGTCTTCGTCAGGGAGGGCAATGCCCATATCCTGGGCCCAGCCAATGGCGACCGCCCAGTAGTGGTCCTCGGGAACGTCCGCAAAATCGGACAACTCCGCCTCAGGACTGCCGGTCTGCTCCCACAGGTAGCCGATGGCGTCCGCGCGAGTGAAGAGGCCCGCCAGAGGGGTTTCCTCGTCTTCGATGGTGGTGGTAGCAGCGTCAGCACCGCCGGTGGGCAGGGTGGTCAACGGCGTGTCGGTGTCGGGGATGGTGGTACTGTTGGTATCATCTTGGTTTGGAGGTGTAGGCTCATCGGGATCAACAGGCTCGGGCGGAGCATTGGGGTCCTTGCTCCATCCGGCATACCACTTGTCCCCCTCCTGGATGTTGCCCTCATCTTCAATGTATCCCCACGGGAGTACATTATTGATGTTGCCACCATCAACGGAAGTTATTGGCGAATCACTATAAATGTCCTTTCCTGTTAAACCGGCTGTGTTGTCATACGCCTGGTTGTTGCCCTTTAAGGTGAGCATTACATTATCGGCAAAATGGAGCGCACCGCCACTTCCATTTGCTGTGTTGTTTGTAGAAACGACATTATTCAGCATAATATCGGAAAGATTTCCAGAAATTGCACCACCGCTTCCATTGACAAAATTTTCATCCAGTTTAACATTATTCATTTTGAGGTCAGCTTTTAACTCAGTTCCTCTTTTCACTCCGCTTACTCGTACACCGCCGCCAGCGGCATATGAACTGTTGCGTGAAACTTCTCCGTTATTGATAGTGATCTTAGCACTTCCATATCCATATATGCCGCCGCCAGACCAATCAGAGCGATTATTCATGACATTCGTATTAGTAAATGTGCCTTCGCAGCCGTGATCTATATATATGCCACCGCCGCCAGCGCCCACATTTCTGTCATCACGTGCGAGCGAAACATTTTCTGAAACCTCAACATCATTGAGTATTACAGTAGTCGCTTTAGACAAATTGCCTGTATTTCGGATTGCAGCAACTCCGCCTCCTTGCTGGGATGACAGATTTCCGGAAATTTTGCCGCCAGTCATCTCAAAGGCAGCGCCGTCAATGACGAACACACCACCACCGCTGCCATATCTGATATACCAAGATGGGTAGCCATAATTATTTCCACCGGTGATGGTTCCGACCCCATCTCCCCTTTGAACGCCATCAACACCGGCATCTGTCACGGTCAGCATTGTATCCTCACCAGTAACCATGATAACAGAGCCGTATTTGACGGTTCCGCTGCTGTCAGCAACTTTAATTCCGGTGGTGTAGCCGTCAGCATCCTTTATAACCTGGCTGCTGTCATTGAGCTGTAAGGTATATCCATTCAAGTCGAGGCTTGCGTTTACGTTGTCCTTAACGACAAGAGATTGGTTCAACGTAACATCACTGCCCAGGTAATAATCATAGTATTTTTCGGCCGCGTTCGCTTCGGCTACGCCTCCGTTATTGTCATGCGCAAGAAGTGCACCGGTTGTCGAATCGGTAAATGTGCCGATATTATCTTGGTTAAGTACCTGTGCCGCGAACGCGGTAGTAGACAGCAGGGACAGCGCCATCACAAGCGCGAGGACCCGAGAAAAAATGCGTTTTTTCATAGTTTGTATCCTTTCTTTGCATTATTCGGACGCAAAGGGAGTCCGGTAACCGAACGAGCATAGAGCCCGAGGGGCCCCACAGCCTCTGGTTTTGCGTCTTGCGGTTTCCCGCAATTTGCCATGCAACCGGTCGAGCGTGGAGCGTTGCCCCGACGCACCTGGCTTTGCGTCCCACTGTTTCCAATGGTTTGCCGAGGGG
>CAJUPS010000083.1 GCA_910588045.1 uncultured Oscillospiraceae bacterium
ATTGTCATCCCCCAGGCGTTCAAGAACATCCTGCCCTCCCTGGGCAACGAGTTCATCACCCTCTTTAAGGACACCTCCCTGGTCCAGGCCATCGGCGCGGCGGAGCTGACCTACTACGCCTTCACCATCGGGGGGCGGACCTTCGACTACATGCCGCCCCTCATCGGGATTGCGCTGATGTACCTGGTGGTGGTGATCGTCTTCACCTGGCTCCAGGGGAAGCTGGAAAGGAGGCTTCGGCAAAGTGATCGATGTTAAGAACCTCTCCAAGTCTTTCGGGGACCACCTGGTACTCCGCGGCATCGACCAGCACATCTCCCCCGGGGAGAAGGTGGTCATCATCGGGCCCTCCGGGTCCGGGAAGTCCACGTTCCTGCGGTGCCTCAATCTCCTGGAGACCCCCACCGGGGGGACCATCACCTTCCAGGGCCAGGAGATCACGGGCCCCAAGGTGGACATCGACAAGGTCCGGGAGCAGATGGGCATGGTGTTCCAGCACTTCAACCTGTTCCCCAACATGACCATCCGGAAAAATATCACCCTGGCCCCCGTGCGCACGGGGCTCATGAAGCAGGCGGAGGCCGACGAGGCCGCCGTGGCCCTGCTCCACCGGGTGGGGCTGGAGGAGAAGGCGGACGCCTATCCCAACCAGCTCTCCGGCGGGCAGAAGCAGCGCGTGGCCATCGTCCGGGCCCTGGCCATGAAGCCCAAGGTGATGCTCTTCGACGAGCCCACCTCCGCCCTGGACCCGGAGATGGTGGGCGAGGTGCTGGACGTGATGAAGGAGCTGGCCCGGGAGGGCATGACCATGGTGGTGGTGACCCACGAGATGGGTTTCGCCCGGGAGGTGGGCAGCCGCATGCTCTTCATGGACGAGGGCGTCGTTCTGGAGGAGAACACGCCGGGGGAGCTCTTCGGCCACCCCCGGAGTGAACGCCTGCGCTCCTTCCTCGCCAAGGTGCTCTGAACCTTTTTCTTGAGAGCCTGTTTAGCATCTCCCCGCGCACGGTGACGATGGGTGTTTCTGACGGGGGCGAGGCTAGATTCCGTTCAGATCCTCGTCCAGCCAGGTGGCGGAGGGGGGCAGCGCCCGGGTGAAGATGCGGGCGTTGTCGGCGTCGTCCTTGCTCTGGTGGAACTTGAAGACGGTCTCGCCGGAGGCGAGCGCGCCGATGATCTCGATCTTGCCCCGGGGGTGGCTCATGGCGTAGCGGACGGATTTCCCGAAGCCGTTCTGCCGGGCCTTGGCGGCGTCGATGATCCGGAGGCCCTCCGCAATGGGGACCTGGAAGCGCTCCTTGACGCCGGTTACGGGGCGGCACTGGAAGACGTAGTAGGGGGCGATCCCCACCCGGGTGAGCCGGGAGAGCAGCTGCCCCAGCACTTCGCCGCTGTCGTTGACGCCCCGCAGCAGCACCGTTTGGTTGCGGACCTGGACGCCCCGCTCGATCATGGCCCGCACGGCCCGGATGGCCTGGGGCGTGATCTCCCGGGGGTGGTTGAACTGGGTCACCAGGTACAGGGCCTTCTTCTGGGCGTAGTGGGCGAACATGTCCAGAAATTCCTGGTCGCCGTAGATGCGCTCCGGGAGCGTCACCGGGATCCGGGAGCCGAAGCGGATGAAGTCCAGACGGTCGATGGCGGTCAGCTCGCTGAGGTAACGGCCAATGATCTCGTTGGCGTTCATGAAGGCGTCGCCGCCGGTGATGAGGATGTTCGTGACGGACTCGTGGCTCTTGACGTAGGATACGGCCTCGTCCACCCGGCGGTTGAGCTCATCCTCGCTGAGCCCCACCATCCGCTTCCGGAAGCAGTGGCGGCAGTACATGGCGCACTGGTTGCTGCTCAGCAGCAGCACCGTCTGCGCGTACTTGTGCTGGAGGCCCTCCAGCTTGGTGTTGGATTCCTCCCCGCTGGTGTCGAAGGACCCGCCGGGGTCGAACTCGTCCAGGGAGGGGATGCACATCCGTCCGATGGGGTCCCTGGGGTCCTTGGGGTCCACCAGGGAGAGGTAGTAGGGTGTAATCAGCATGGGGAACCGCCGGGCCACCTCCGCGCGGCGGGCCGTCTCCTCCGGGGACCAGCCCAGCAGGGGCGCTAACTCCTCTGCGGTCCGGATACCCTTCCTCAATTCTTCCTGCCAGCTCATATGCTGCACCGCCTTTCATAAAATATGTGCGATGGCCCGCTCCTCCGGGAGCGGGCCATACGTCTGCGAAACGATCAAATTTCCCTGACCGGAACGGTCAGGTCGTTTTGGGAATCGGAGATGTGGTTTTCCCATCCATGAAGTCCAGTACCTGCTGTCGGACGGTCTCGTCCTCGATGATCCCGGGGCAGTAGTTGTTGCCGCTCTCCCCGGTGTAGACATAGCAGGGGATGATGTCGCCGGATTTGGTCTCCAGCGCGCCGTCCGCTCCCACGTGGAGCGTCAGCTGGTAGATAATGGTGCGGTTCTCCGGGTACTTGCTGCCGCCGTAGCAGAAGTTGCCCATGGAGTACACGATGTCCGTGCCGTTGTAGGTCTCCCGGGGCTGGAGCACGTGGGGGTGGTTGCCGATGACCAGGTCAGCGCCCTCGTCCACCAGTCTGCGGGAGGCCCGCTGCCGCCACTCCTCCGGGGCGTGGGCCTTCTCCTTGCCGCCGTGGTAGAAGACGATCTGGAAATCGGACTCCTCCTCCGCCGCGCGGATGCGCCGGACGATGTCGCCCGCCTGCCGCTCGTTCCACAGGCCGTGGCAGATCACGGCGATCCGGTAGCCCTCCTTCTCAAAATAGAAGGTCCTGTCGTTGCTGCCGTACAGGAGCCCGGCCTTCTCCACCGCCTTGACGGTATCCCTGGCGCCCTCGGGTCCATAGTCCCCGGTGTGGTTGTTGGCCAGGGACACGGCCTCCACGCCGGAGGAGGTGAGGATCTCCGCGTTGGACGAGGGTCCTCTGTACCAGTAGGCGGGGTCGTGGTCCTTCTCCCGCTCCTCCAGCGCCCGGTCCGTCAGGACGTTCTCCAGGTTGACCACCGTCAGGTCGTCGGCCTCGAAGAGGGAGCGCACGTTCTGCAAGAAGTAGGTGGCCTCCTGCGCTCTGGCGTAGGCGCTGAAATTGCTGGCGGTGAGCTCGTTGCGATAGGAGGCCAGCATCACATCCCCGGCGATGCTGACCACGATGTCGAAGCCCTCGTATTCCTCCGATGCGCGGGCCGCGCCGCACAGCAGCAGGCATACCAGACACAGGCACAAAAAGCGCTTCATCCAATGGGCCGCCTTTCCGTCCCGGAGGCGCACCCCCGGACATGTTGTAGCTGTGTGTCAAAAAAGTGGCTGTGCCACTTTTTTGAGAAAGGGGACCGGGCCGAGTTCGGCCCGCAAAGTGCTTTTTCCGTGGGCCACGCTTTGCGTGGCTTAGCGCTAAAAGTGCCGCCATGCGGCGCTTCACGGACGTACACGCCGCCGAAAAAGCGATTGCAATTTATTTTCGCCTTCGGCGAAAACTCCTGCGGAGGGCTTTTTTGACCATCTGGTTGTAGGTCTGTATTTAGTATACCATATCCGGTGGATGGGCGCAAGCGTAAAAATCGGTCACCCTTCGACAACCCCACAGGCTGCCCTTGTCATTTCCCGGAAAGGGTGGTATAATCAAGCGAAAACGCCTGGAGGTAGAACAAATGCGGATGCGGAAAAAGAAAAATCTGGTCCCCCGGATGGAGCGCTGCGCGGCCTGCCAAGTGAAGGACGGCTTCGCGCTGAAGGGCCGCTGGCGGGAAACGCTGATGCCCGGCGCGACGGAGCTGCGCCTGGAGCTGGGCTGCGGCAAGGGCCGTTTCACCGTCGAGACGGCCCGGCAGAATCCGGAGATTCTGTTCATCGCCATCGAGAAGGTGCCGGACGCCCTGGTGGTAGCCATGGAGCGGGCCACGGAGCTGGCGCTGAAAAACGTCTTCTTCGTGGTGGGGGACGCGGCGCTGCTGCCGGACTACTTCGCCCAGGACGAGGTGGACCTTATCTACATCAATTTCTGCGACCCCTGGCCCCCCAAGGGACAGGCCAAGCGCCGCCTGACCCACCGGGGCTTCCTGACGCTGTACCGCAAGGTCCTCAAGGGCGGCGGTCAGATCCATTTCAAGACGGACAACCAGCCCCTCTTCGAGTTCTCCGTCCTGGAGTTCCCGGAGGCGGGCTACGAGCTCTCCGAGGTGACCCGGAATCTCCACGAGCACGGCCCTCAGGGCGTCATGACGGATTACGAGGCGAAATTCTACGCCGAGGGCCTGCCCATCAACCGCTGCGTAGGGACCCTGATCCCCCAATAACAAAACCAGACGAGGCGTGGAGCAATACTCCACGCCTCGTCATCGTTTCCCTCCAAAGTGCGTCACCGTGCGGAAATGTTGGTATCGCACCGCACCAAAGAGCGCGCTAAAGTTCTTTTGGGGAACCTTTTTCTTTCAAGAAAAAGGTTCATCCCCCCAGGTACGCCTTGCGCACCTGGTCGCTGGCCATGAGTTCCGACCCGGTGCCGGACAGGGAGATGCGTCCGGTCTCCAGCACGTAGGCCCGGTCGGCTACGCTCAGGGCCGCCTGGGCGTTCTGTTCCACCAGCAGGATGGTGGTCCCCCCCGCGTGGAGCTCCTTGATGATGTCGAAAATCTGCTCCACCAGGATCGGGGCCAGGCCCATGGAGGGCTCATCCAGCATCAGCAGCTTGGGGCTGCTCATCAGCGCCCGCCCCATGGCCAACATCTGCTGTTCCCCGCCGGAGAGGGTCCCGGCCACCTGCCTGCGGCGCTCCTCTAGCCGGGGGAACCGCCGGTACACGTTCTCGATGCCGGGCGCAATGGCGGAATTGGGCTGGGTGTACGCGCCCATCTCCAGGTTCTCCTCCACGGTCATCTGCAAGAAGATCCGCCGCCCCTCCGGCACTTGGGCCAGGCCCCGCTCCACCACCTTGTGGGGGGCCACGCCCTTGAGGTCCTGGTCCATGAAGCGCACGGACCCCGTCCGCGGGTGCAGCAGACCGGAGACCGTATTGAGCACCGTGGACTTCCCCGCGCCGTTGGCCCCGATGAGGGTGACGACCTCGCCCTCGTTGACCTCGAAGGAGACGCCCTTCACGGCGTGGATGCTGCCGTAGTACACATGGAGGTCATCCACTTTCAGCATTGCCATCGTCTCACGCCTCCTTCTGTTTTCCGAGATACGCCTCGATCACGGCGGGGTTGGACTGGATGTCATCCGGCGTCCCCTTGGCGATGATCCGACCGAAGTTCAGCACGCAGATGCCCTCGCAGACCCCCATGACCAGATTCATGTCGTGCTCAATGAGCATGATGGCGATCTGGAAGGTGTCCCGGATTTTCCGGATGTTGTTCATCAGCTCCGCCGTCTCCGACGGGTTCATCCCCGCCGCCGGTTCGTCCAGCAGCAGCAGGCTGGGCCTGGTGGCCAGCGCCCGGACGATCTCCAGACGCCGCTGGGCCCCATAGGGCAGGGAACCCGCCTGGTAGTTCGCCATGTCCTGCATGTCGAAGATGGACAGCAGCTCCAGGGCCTTCTCGTGGGCTTCCCGCTCCCTCTTCCAGTAGGAGGGCAGCCGGAGGATGCCGGAGAGGGCGTTGTACCGGGTGTGCTCGTGGAGCCCCACCTTCACGTTCTCCTCCACCGTCAGGTTGCCGAAGAGCCGGATGTTCTGGAAGGTCCGGGCCACGCCCATGTGGTTGAGCTGGATGGTGGTCTTGCCCGCCGTGTCCCGGCCGTCGACCATGACGGTGCCCCGGGTGGGCTGGTAGACCTTGGTCAGGAGGTTGAACACGGTGGTCTTCCCCGCGCCGTTGGGCCCGATGAGCCCCGCGATCTCCGTGCGGCCGATGGCCATATTGAAGTCGTCCACCGCCGTGAGCCCGCCGAAGTCGATGCCCAGGTGGCGGCACTCCAGGATGGGCCGCTTGTCCACGTCCCGCTCGGGGATGATGTTGGTGCTGGGGACCGGCACCAGCTTGGGCTTGGGATAGCTGTTCTTGTTCTGCTCGCTCATTTGACGGCCCCCTTCCTCTTTTTCTTGAATTTTGCGTTGATAAAGTTCTGGATGGCGGGGTTGTTGGTAATCAGCATCACCAGGATCAGGATGATGGCGTAGATCAGCATCCGGTACTCGGCGATGTCAAAGCCCCGCAGCAGCTCCGGCAGGACGTAGAGCAGGGCGGCGGCGATGATGGAGCCCCGGATGGAGCCCAGTCCGCCCAGCACCACGAACACCAGCACCAGGATGGAGGCGTTGAAGTCGAACTTGCTGGCCACGGTGGAGGAGTAGTTCAGCCCGAACAGGGCCCCGGCGCTCCCCGCCAGGGCGGCGGAGATGACGAAGGCCATCAGCTTGTATTTGGTGACGTTGATGCCCACGCTCTCGGCGGCGATGCGGTTGTCCCGCAGGGCCATAATGGCCCGGCCCGCCCGGCTGTTCACCAGGTTCTGGACCACCAGGAGGGTGACCATGATGAGGAGAAAGCCCGCGGTGAAGGAGGCCAGCTTGGTCACGCCCACCGCCCCCATGGGCCCCTTGATGATGACGGTGCCGGTGTCGGACAGGTAGAAGCTGTCCGCCTTCACCGCCATGTGGAGGCCCTTCTCGTCCACGCCCACGTACAGCACCATGATGATGTTCTTGATGATCTGCCCGAAGGCCAGGGTGACGATGGCCAGGTAGTCCCCCTGGAGCCGCAGCACCGGCACGCCCACAACGAGCCCTCCCAGGGCCCCCGCCAGCGCGCCGATGACCATGGCGGCCGCCAGCCGGAGGAGCGGAGAGGGGATCACGTCCTGGAGAAGGATCGAGGACACGATGCCCGAGAAGGCCCCCAGGCTCATGAACCCGGCGTGGCCCAGGCTCAGCTCGCCCAGGATGCCCACCGTCAGGTTCAGGGATACCGTCATGACGATATAGCAGCAGGCGGGCACCAACAGGCTTTGCAGGGAGTTGGAAATCAGCTTTCCGCCGATGAGGAGCTGGATGACGGCGTAGGCGGCAATCACCATGCCGTAGTTGATGAATCCGTTCAGGGACGTCTTGTTGATGGTTTTCTTCATAGCCGCCTCACACTTTCTCGGGGACATACTTGCCCATCAGTCCGGCGGGCCGCACCAGCAGCACCACGATGAGCACCGCAAACACCACCGCGTCGGACAGGTCCGTGGAGATATACGCCTTGCCGAAGGTCTCGATGATCCCCAGCAGCACGCCCCCCAGCAGCGCCCCGGGGATGGAGCCGATGCCCCCGAACACGGCGGCGGTAAAGGCCCGGATGCCGGGCATGGAGCCGGTGGTGGGGGAGAGGACGGGATAGGCCGAGCACATGAGCACCCCGGCGATGGCCGCCAGGGCGGAGCCGATGGCGAAGGTCATGGAGATGGTGGCGTCCACGTTGATGCCCATCAGCTGGGCGGCGGCCTTGTCCTCGGAGCAGGCCCGCATGGCCTTGCCCATCTTGGTCCGGCCGGTGAAGACGGTCAGGGCGATCATCACCACCACGCAGCACACGATGGACAGGATGGCCACGTAGGAGATACTCAGCTGGCCGGGAATCAGCTCCAGACTGCTGTCTCCCACCGTGCCCACGATGGGGGTGAAGGTCTTCGTGGCGGCGCCCCAGAGGATCTGGGCGCTGTTTTGCAGAAAATAGCTCACGCCGATGGCGGTGATCAGCACCGCCAGGGAGGGGGCGGCCCGCAGGGGCTTGTACGCCAGGCGCTCAATGACGATGCCCAGCGCCGTACACACCGCCACCGCCAGCAGCACCCCCACCACCGGGGGCAGGTGGAAGCGTCCCATGGCAAAAAAGCATATATAGCCCCCCACCATAATCACGTCGCCGTGGGCAAAGTTAAGCATCTTGGCGATGCCGTACACCATGGTATAGCCCAGGGCGATGATGGCGTAGATGCTCCCCAGGCTGATCCCGGTAATCACATTGTTCAGAAACGACATACTCTTACCTCTTCTGTTTCTCGCTTCGCGCCGAAAAACACATCTGAGAACCTGTATTCACAACCGTTGCACGCTGTCTGGGCGGTCTTTTCCCCGCCGTACGGCGTCAATTTTCCTCGCAATCCGTCAGGATTGCTTCAAAAAATTTCCTTGTCCGGCGAGAAAAATCCTCGCCCATCCAGCATCCCCCGGTTATGAATACAGGTTCTGAAAATAGCGCAAGGCCATGGCGGAACCGCTTCCGCCATGGCCGGAAAAAAGGGCCGCCGGACCGCTCCGGCAGCCCTTTTCCGGGTTGGAATATCTTTTTAGGGGGTTACGCGCCCACGTAGGCGCCGTTCTCCACCTTGAAGATCAGGGGGGACTTGGAGATCTCGCCGGTGCTCTTCCAGGTCATGCCGGTGCCGGTGAGGCCGTCCACCTTGAAGGAGCCGCCGCCGAAGAGGGCGGACAGGGCGTCGCACAGCTGGGCGCTGTCCATGTCGGCCACGCCGTCGATCTGGGAGCAGGCCTCATAGATGGCGTACATGCAGTCGTAGCCGTCGGCCGCAAACTGGTTGGGCAGGATGCCGTGCTCCGCCTGGTACTTCTCCACAAAGGACTTCGTGCGCTCGTCCTCCGCCCCGGCGCTGAAGGGGGTCATCAGCAGCAGACCCTCGGCCAGGGACTTGTCGAAGCCGTCCATGTCCAGCATACCGTCCATGCCGTCGCCGCCGATGAACAGGGGTGCGTAGCTCATCTGCTTGGCCTGGGCCAGGATCAGGGAGGCGGGGGTGTAGTAGATGGGCAGGAACACCACGTCGGCCCCGGCGTCCTTGCAGGCGTTGAGCTGAACGGTGTAGTCCGTGGTGGTGTCGTCGGGGTAGGTCTGGGTGGAGACCACATCCAGGCCCTTGGCCTTGGCCTCCTCCAGGAAGGCCTCGGCAATGCCGGTGGAGTAGGCGTCGCCGTTGTTGTAGATGATGCCGTACTTGGTGCCCAGGCCGTTCTCACTGAGGTAGTCGGCCCCGGCGGTGCCCAGGTAGGGGTCGGTAAAGCACATCTGGAACACGTTATCCTTGCCGTTGACCACCTCGGGGGAGGAGGCGGAGGGCGTCAGCTGGAAGTAGCGGTCCGCATAGGCCTCGGAGGCCACGGCCACGCAGGGGGTGGTGGTGGTGCAGCCGTAGATGACCAGGGGGGCGTCCTTGGCCCAGTCCTTGAGGGTGTTGTAGGCGGATACGGCGGTGTCGGCCACGCCGGTGTCATCCTCAAAGCGGTAGTCCAGCTGAACGGGGCCGTTCAGGGCGTTGATCTCGTCCACGGCGATCTGTGCGCCCCAGGCGGTGGCGGTGCCGTACTGCGCGGCGTCGCCGGTCAGGGGGCCGATGCCGCCCACCTTGATGGTCACGCCGCTGCCGGAGGCGCCGTTGTCCTTCTGGCCGTCGCCGCCGCAGGCCGCAAGGGCCAGGGTCATGGCAAGCGCCAGAAGCAGTGCAAGAAACTTCTTCATAAAAAACCTTTTCCTCCTTTTTATATACCAATCTCACGATGGAACCATCGTACAGCCCATCTCTCTCGAAATAAGCAGGTTCATGATAAAACCTAATCACCGAATTGTCAACCGTCATTCTATACACAATTTATTCACAGATAAACCGCCGGGTTTATTGTCATTCCACACAAAACAGGCTGAAAAACCATCCGGACGGCCGTATCTCGCAGAAAAAGCAAAAAAACCGGGGCCGCTATCCATGAATAATTTTCATATTGATGTTAGGTTTGGTCATGCCGCCTGGAATTGGCAGTTGACAAGTGTAGACCAATGTGGTACAATTTGTACGACAAACGTAAACCAACCGAGAAAACAGATTCTGAAAGGAGCGGGACGGATATGGAGCGGTCGATCTCTCTGTCCGCCGGGGAGTGGCGGATCATGGAGCGGCTCTGGGAGAAGTCACCCAGGACGCTGACGGAGCTGGTGCGGGCGCTGGGGCCGGAAACCGGGTGGAGCAAGTCCACCATCGTGACCATGGTCGGCCGCCTGGAGGCCAAGGGGGCGGTGACCTACGCCGAGGGGGGCCGGGCCCGGCAGTACGCCCCCGCCATCCCCCGGGAACGGGCGGCGCTGGAGGAGACGGAGTCCCTGCTGCGGAGGGTGTACCGGGGCAGCGTGGGGATGATGGTCAACACCCTGGCGGACAGCCGCGGACTCACGGACGAGGACATCGCGGAGCTGTCCGCCGTGCTGGAGAAGGCGAGGAGGGAGCGGAAATGAAGGAGATCATTCTGACGTCCTCTGTTTTGATTTTACTTCTGGCCGTTCTGCGGCGGGCCCTGCGGGGGAGGATCCACCCCGGCGTACAATACGCCCTGTGGTTGCTGGTGGCGGCGAGATTGCTGATTCCCGGCACCCTGTTCCCCGCGCCGGTGAGCGTCATGGGCGCGGCGGAGGAGCTGCGGACGACCATCCGGGAGACCTTCCCGGACCCCGGAAGCGTTCCCGCCTCGCCGCCCGCCGTAAGCCCGGCGGTCCGGCCCGATGGCCCCTCCCAGCCTGCGCAGACACCTCCGGCGGCGCGTCCGGAGACAGACGCGGAGGCCCCGGTGGAGCTCGACGCTCCGCTCCCTTCCTTCAGCCGGTGGGACCTCATCGACTGGCCGGACGTGATCTGGAAAGCCGGTATGGCGGTGGTTGGCGGCGTGATGGCGGCAAGCAACCTGGTCTTCTATCTCCGCCTGCGGAAAACCCGGAAGCGCCTGACCCTCCCCGCCGCCCCCTGGACCGGGAAGCTGCCGGTCTATGAGGCGGAGGGCCTGGCCTCCCCCTGCCTGTTCGGCCTGTTCCGGCCCGCGATTTACTTAAATGAGGCGGCCATGGAGACGGAGCACCCCGAGCACATCCTGGCCCACGAGTACGCCCATTTCCGCCACGGGGACCACCTGTGGTCCATTCTGCGCAGCGTCTGCCTGGTGGTCCACTGGTACAACCCTCTGGTGTGGTGGGCGGCGGCGTTGAGCCGCCGGGACTGTGAGCTGGCCTGCGACGCCGCCGCCCTCCGCCGTCTGGGGGAGGCGGACCGGATCGACTACGGTCAGACCCTGTTGGGCATGGTGTCCCGCCGCGCCACCCCCGCCGCCCTGCTCCACACGGCCACCACCATGACCGCCGGGAAGCGGGCCATGACCGAGCGCATCGCCCTGATCGTCAAGCGGCCCCGGATGCGGAAAATCACGCTGGCCCTGGTGGCGGTCCTGACCTGCCTGCTGGCGGCGTGCGCCTTCGGCGGCGGTGAGGTAAAAGCGCCGGATGGCACGGAGCCCTCGCCGGAGGGGCAGATTCCTGTTGCCGTTGCCGTCAGCCAGTCCGCAAGCTCCAACAGTAATGACGGCGCCTATATCACCGATCCGGCTGAGGTAGCGCGGCTGTGGGAGCTGTACCAGAGCTTCGAGTACGAAGGTGCTTACGACCCCACCGGGATGGGAGGCTGGCCCGTTTTGGTCTCCTTTCTATATGGGGATACGCCGGATGACGGGGATACCTTTTTTATTCTCTCGCAGCACGGGATTTATACCCAGAACGGCGAGAACCTGCGGCTCAAGGATATTGATGCGATCTACGCCGAATTTCTCCGCCTGGCCCGAACCGAACCCACTGCGTCCGACAGCCCGGACCCCGCCGAAACGGACGCGCTGGCCGAGGTCCTGGCCTGTCTGGACGGGCTGCGGGGGGAGGATGTCGTCGGCTACAACTTCTCCAGCAAGCTCGGCGCGCCCGCCAATGCGGGATACTCCCCGGAGTCCATCCTGCCAGTGCTGGAGGAGGCGTTCCGCGCCTGCCGCTGGACGAAGGCGGAGGAGCATCCGGCGGTGGATGAGTACGGGGACATCCGGGAGAGCTCCATCGCCCGGATGGAGGACTACCCCTACTGGAACAGCGTGACCGTGGGTCCGTTCACCTTTTACGACGGCCACTCCTATGCCTACTGCGGTAAAACCGATGAGTGGTACTATGTCCCGGAGGGCTGGGTGACGGTGCAGGCGGCGCTGCAATACGACACCGACACCGCTCACACTCTGGAGGAAAAGAAGGCGATGTACCTCTACGATGCAGCCCGGAATGAGTGGAACTCCGTCCAATTCGGCTGGATGTTCGCCCGGTATACCGGTATGTTTGAGACGGAGGAGGGCAGCTGGCCCTCCGTGGGGTTCTTCGAGAGCGTCGAGGATTTTCGGGGATACCTGGAGACCATGTTCTCCCCGGAGCTTGCGGAGTACCTGCTGTCCATGCACCCCCTCCGGGAGAAGGACGGGAGATTGCACTTCCTGTCCGGCGACCTGTCCGCCAGCATCTACGCCGGGGAGGAGACCTGCCGCGTATTTCCTATGTCCGCCGAAGAGGCGGCGCAGTATGGGTACGACGGCCACATCTTCGCACAGACGCCGGTGCTGGGGGAGGACCTGGAGACCGTGCTGGGCTATAAGCGGCACGACTACTTCTACACCTGGAACGGGACCCACTATGTCTTCACCAACTTCGGCCCCTACGACGACGTGGACCCGCAGGTCTACTACAACGCGGACGAGATCGTCGCACAGGTCCAGCAGGGCGCGGACCCCGCCGAGTGGCTGTCCCTGCTGACCTACATGGACTGGCAGGCCGTCGCCCGGGCGGCGGTAAACGCCGGGATGGACGACGGCGACGGGTCCGGGGCCGTTGTTGACGTCATAGGAGCCATCGACCGGTACATCGACCGGCAGGGGCCGTCCATGACGCAGGCGGAATACCTCTCCCTCCTCTCCGCAACGGAGGGTCTTGACGGCGCTCCGGCGGAGGGCTACGCCGTCACGCTCTACCGGCTGTACGCCGTGAACCCCAGCCAGTTCGCCTACGTGGTGCTGGAGCAGCTGCCCGAGGCGCAGCGGAACGCGGCGCTGGACCTCTTCCGCTTCGAGTGGCATCACCACCGGGTCAGCACCGGCCCGGCGGCCCCCACCCGGGAGGAGGCCATCGAACAGCTGGAGGCCGACCTGGCGGTGGGCGTCTCGGCTACGCCCAGCGAAATGACGCTGGAAGGAGAGGGCCACACCTTCTATTTCCAGCTGGTGAACGCCTCCGGGGTTTACGCCCTGTCCTACGAATCCTCCGACCCGGCCGTGGCGAGCGTGGACGACGGCGGCATCGTCACCGCTGTAAGCCCGGGCGAGGCGGTCGTCACCCTGCGCTATGAGGGCGCGGGCGGACCGCTGGAATTTCTCTGCACGGTGCACTGCGCATGGCAAAAGCGCCCCCGCTTCGGCCGAAGCGGGGGTTTTTGCTGCGGGACCAAAAAATCTGTTAGGTCAACTGAAAATCTTTTCTATTTACCTGTTGATTATTTTCCCGGCTTGTATTATACTGGGAACAGATGGAGAGAGCGAGGCTCTCAAGAATACGAGGAGGACGAAAACTATGAAATACAACCGCACATATAATTTCTCCGCCGGTCCTGCCACCATGCCCGAGCCCGTCCTGGAGGAGATCCGGGATGAGATGATGAACTACCGGGGGTCCGGTATGTGCGTCATGGAGATGAGCCACCGCTCCCCGGTCTACCAGCAGATCATCGACGAGGCGGAGCAGGATCTGCGGGACCTGATGCACATCCCCGACAACTACAAGGTCCTGTTCATCCAGGGCGGCGCGACCCTACAGTTCGCCATGATCCCCATGAACCTGATGAAAAACGGGGTGGCCTGCTACGTGGAGACCGGCGCGTGGTCCAAGAAGGCCATCGCCGAGGCGAAGAAGTACGGCGACGTCCGCGTGGTGGCCTCCAGCAAGGACCGGAATTTCTGCTATGTGCCCGATTGCAGCGACCTGGACATCCCGGAGAACGCCGACTACGTGTATATCTGCGAGAACGAGACCATCCACGGCGTGACCTGGAGCAAGCTGCCGGACACCAAGGGGCACATCCTGGTCAGCGACCAGAGCTCCATGTTCCTGTCCCGGCCCTGCAACGTCAGCGATTACGGCCTGATTTACGCCGGTGTGCAAAAGAACGTGGGCCCCGCCGGTATGGTGGTGGTGATCATCCGGGAGGACCTGATCCGGGAGGACCTGGACCCCAGGACGCCCATCTACATGAGCTACAAGACCCACGCCGACAACGGCTCCATGTACAACACCCCCAACTGCTGGGCCATCTACTGCTGCGGCAAGGTGTTCAAGTACCTCAAGAGCATCGGCGG
>CAJUPS010000084.1 GCA_910588045.1 uncultured Oscillospiraceae bacterium
TCACCAAGAAGGATACCAAGCGTACCCGTCGTCTGCGCGCTGGCGGCTATGCCGATGTGACCAACGAGTCCGCCATCCGCAAGATGATCCCCTACAAGTAAGAAAATACGATACGCTTTAGAATAGGAGGCTTATACAATGGCAAGAGTTAAGGGCGCGATGATGACCCGCAAGAGAAGAAACAAGATCCTGAAGATGGCCAAGGGCTACTGGGGCGCCAAGAGCAAGCACTTCAAGATGGCCAACCAGCAGGTGATGAAGTCCCTGACCTACGCATATACCGGACGCCGCCTGAAGAAGCGGGATTTCCGCCGCCTGTGGATCACCCGGATCAGCGCCGCCTGCAAGCTGAACGGGATGAACTACTCCACCTTCATGCACGGCCTGAAGGCCGCCGGTGTGACCATCGACCGCAAGATGCTCTCCGAGCTGGCCATCAACAACGAGGCCGCCTTCAAGCAGCTGGTCGAAATGGCCAAGAAGGCCGCGTAAGTTTTATTAAGAGAATACAAAAGTGCCCGGTATCGCAGGATACCGGGCCTTTTTCTGCGCTTTGTCAGCAGGAGGAATGTCTTTCCTCCCCCAGAACCGCCGCCGCCGTCAGGGTCGCCAGGGTGTCCCCCAACTGCGTGAAGACAGCGGCCAGCACCGCCAGCTGCTCCGCTTCCAGACATTCGTAGAGACAGTTCGCTGCCGCCGAGACAAATAAGGTCAGCTCCCTCGGGTCCATCGCGGTCCCCCCTCCCCCGCACGTATTTCTTTATTCTATGCGGGGGAGGGGACCCTGCGTTACAAACGGTAGATGCCCGCCGAGGAGGCCGGGACGCTTACCAGCCCTGGACTGAATTTCGCGCTGCCGCCGAAGCTGTAGACCGTCTCCGACGGCGCGAAGGTGGCGGGGAAGGACGCCTCCGACGCGGAGGGATTCAGAATGACCAGCAGCTCCTCGCTGCCGCTGCGGCGGACATAGGCCAGGGGGTAGGCGTTCTCCTGCGCATAGACGAAGGAGACGGAGGCGTTGCTCTGAAGCGCCTCGTGGGCCTGGCGGATGGAGATCAGGCGCTTGATCTCATGGTACAGCGAGTTGGGGTCGGCCATCTGCGCCTGGACCGTGGGCCGGTCGGGGGACGGGTCCACGGGGATGTACAGCCGGTCGGCGGGCGCGGCACTGAACCCGGCATTGACGGAGTCGTCCCACTGCATGGGGGTGCGGGCGCCCGTGCGGTGGAACCCTCCCTCCACCGAGGTCAGGCCCTCCACGTAGCGCATCCCGATCTCGTCCCCGTAGTAGAGGAAGGGCGCGCCGGGCATGGTCAGCAGGAAGGCGAAGGCAATCTTCAGCTCCTCCTCTCCAAGCAGCGGGGCCAGACGAGCGGTGTCGTGGTTGCCGGAGGGGATGCAGATCAGGCCCTTACCGCCGGTTTTCTCCACGTACCGCTGGTACTGACCGGCAAATTTGGAGGCGTCCCCCCTCCCCCGGCTGGAGAAAAAGGGCTCCGCACAGCGGAAGAGATCGTCATAGTGGGACGGTCCGCCGTGGAGCAGGAAGTCCATGTGGAATCCGCCCGCCAGGGACTTGTCCGGCTCGCCCCACTCGGAGATCATGGCGGCGTCGGGGAACTCCCGGCCTAAAAAGTCCATGACCTCCTGCCACAGGGCGATGGTCCCTTTGCTCTCGGGGTCGTTCTTCACCAGGGACATGGCCATATCCACCCGGAAGCCGTCGCACCCCATCCGCAGCCAGAAGCGCATGACATCCTTCATGGCCTCCAGGGTGGCCCGGGGACCGGGGGCGTCCACGCTCTGCTGCCAGGGCTTCTCCACTTGATAGTAGCCGTAGTTCAGCGCGGGTTGATTGGAGAAGAAATTCACCGCGCAGGCCCCGTTCCGCTGGGAAATCCCCCGCAGGCAGTCCATGCCCTCGGGGCGCTCCCAGATGTCGTCCGTCCAGACGTACCGGTCGGTGAACTCGTTCCGCTCCGCCTCCATGGACGCCTTGAACCAGGGGTGCTCCCAGGAGGTGTGCCCCGGCACCAGGTCCAGCAGGACCCGGATCCCCCGCCGGTGGGCCTCCTCAAAAAGTCTCTTCAAATCCTCGTTGGTCCCGTACCGCGGGGCCGCCCTATAGTAGTCGGCCACGTCGTACCCCGCGTCCCCAAAGGGTGATGCAAAGCAGGGATTCAGCCAGATGGCGTTACACCCCAGGTCCCGTACATAGTCCAGCTTCTCCAAAATCCCCTGGAAATCTCCAATGCCGTCGGCATTGGAATCCCGGAAGGTCTGAGGGTAAATCTCATAGAAAATCGCGTTGTCCAACCACTTTGGCATACTTTATTCCTCCTTATTTCTTAAAAAGTTCTTTTGTGGACTCTTTTCCCGAAAAGGGTCAGTTCATGGCATCCTCGCTGGCGCGGAACATCTCCTCCACCCGCGCCGCCATCGCAGGCTCCCCGGATAGCTCCGGGTCCCGCTCCAGCACTTTCGCGGCGGCGGACTTCGCCTCATACAGCAGCTCCATGTCACAGGAGAGGTCGGCCACCTTCAGGGCGGGCAAACCGTGCTGCCGGTGACCGAAGAAGTCGCCGGGGCCCCGGAGGCGGAGGTCCTCCTCCGCAATCTTGAACCCGTCGCGGGTCCGGGTCATGACCTTCAAGCGGGCCCGGGCCTCCTCGCTGCGGTTGTCGGAAATCAGAATGCAGTAGGACTTGTACCGCCCCCGCCCCACCCGGCCCCGCAGCTGGTGGAGCTGACTGAGCCCGAAGCGGTCGGCGTCCTCCACCACCATGACGGTGGCGTTGGGGACGTCCACCCCCACCTCCACCACCGTGGTGGAGACCAGGATGTGAATCTGTCCGGCGGCAAAGGAGGCCATCACCCGCTCCTTCTCCTTGCTCTTCATGCGCCCGTGGACGCAGGCGACGGTCAGGTGGGGAAAAACCTGCTCCTGGAGCATTTTCGCGTAGGCCGCCGCCGCCTTGCGCTCGTCGGGGATCTGGTCGTTCTCCTCCACCATGGAACAGATCATATAGACCTGCCGCCCTGCGGCCACCTCCTTGTCAATGAAGCGGTAAATCCGCTGATGGTAGCTGCCCGGGACGGCGAAGGTGTCGATCTCCTGCCGCCCGGGGGGCAGCTCGTTGATGACCGATACGTCCAGATCGCCGTAGATCATCAGCGCCAGCGTCCGGGGGATGGGGGTGGCCGACATGACCAGCAGGTGGGGCCTGTCCCCCTTCCCCGCCAGCGCGGCCCGCTGGGCCACGCCGAAGCGGTGCTGCTCATCCGTCACCACCAGGCCCAGCGCCCGGTAGACCACATCGCCGGAGATCAAGGCGTGGGTGCCGATCACCACCTGGATCTCCCTGCTCTCCAGCCCGGCCAGGACCTCCCTTCTGGCCCGTGCGCCTGTGGCCCCCGTGAGGAGGGCGCAGCGGACTCCCAGCTTCTCCAGCAGCGGAGAGAGGCCCTTGTGGTGCTGCTCCGCCAAAATCTCGGTGGGGGCCATCAAGGCGGCCTGCTTCCCGTTCCGGACGGCGCAGAGCAGGGCGGCGGCGGCCACCATGGTCTTGCCAGAGCCCACGTCCCCCTGGACCAGCCGGTTCATGGGGCGGCCGGAGGCAAGGTCCCCCTGGATGTCCCGGATGGCCCGCTCCTGGGCGGCGGTGAGGGAGAAGGGCAGCGCGGCGGTGAACTCTGTCAGGTCCGTCTCGCGCCAGGGGGTACAGCTCTGTCCGCTGCGCCTGCTCCGCAGGCGGTACTGTCCGGCGGCCAGCAGGAACAGCTCCTCAAAGACCATCCGCCGCCGGGCAATCGCCAGGTCCTCCTCCCCCTCGGGGAAGTGGATCCGCTGGTAGGCGTAATCAATGCCGCACAGCTCGTGCTCCCGCCGGACCTCGTCCGGCAGCGGGTCGGGCAGCAGCTTTTGGCAGGCGTCCAGACCCTGCCGCACGGCGTTCATCATGGTGAACTGGGTCACTCCGGCGGTCAGGGGGTAGACGGGCACGATGCGCCCCGTCTGCATCCGGCCCCCCTCCCGCTCCACAATGGGGTTGGCCATGGAGCGCTTCCGGCCCGACGCCTGGACCTTGCCGAAAAAGGTGTAGGTCTTTCCCGCCTGCAAGCTGTCCCGCATGTACGCCTGATTGAAAAAAACGACATCCAGCGCCCCCGTATCATCCGTCGCCTGGAGCTTCACCAGCTCCAGCCCCCGGCGGATGCGGCTGAGGGTGGGCGGAAAGGACACCATGGCCTCCACGCAGGCGCTCTCGCCGTCGGCCAGGTCTGCAATTTCCCGCCGGTTCCGCCGGTCATCGTAGGCCCGGGGAAAGTAGGAGATCAGGTCCTTCAGCGTCCGGATGCCCAGTTTCTCCAGGGCCTTGGCCCGCTGCTCCCCAATGCCTTTGACGTATCGGACGTCAGTGGTCAGCTCCGGCATGGGGGTCCTCCCTTTCTCCGCGGCAGAGCGGGGCGCGCTCCTCCGCCTGCTGTCCCAGACGCCACAGCAGGGGCTCGAAGTCCAGGCCCTCCCGGCAGGGGGTCCCCTGGCGCCGGGCGCACTGACTGGTGAACTCGGCTGACAGCTGCGCTGCCTCTTGCAGGGGCCAGCCCAGGACCAGTGCGCCAGTCAGCACGCTGGCGAACAGGTCCCCGGTGCCGTGGAACTGGCCGGGGACCAGGGGTGCGGAGACGAAGGAGGTCTCCCCGCTCTCGCGGTCGAAGCACGCCGCACCCACCGTTCCCGGCGTCAGGGATGCGCCCTTGAGCACCACAGAGCGGGTCCCGTCCCGGCTCAGAGCTTCCGCCCAGCGGCGGCAATCCGATTCTGTGTTCAGACGGATGGTTTCGTAGTCCTCCCCCAGCAGCAGCGCGGCCTCGGTGCGGTTGGGGGTGAGGACGTCCGCCAGCTGCGCCAGCTCGGCCATCGACTGGCACATCTCCGGGGTGTAGGTCCGGTAGGGTCTGCCGTGGTCCCCCATGACGGGGTCGATCACGATCCTGCATTCCGGGCGGCGGAAGGCGCGGATGAAGTCCGCCGTCCGCGCCATCTGCTCCCGGGAACCCATGAAACCGGTATAGACCGCATCGAAGGCGAGCCCCAGGCTTTTCCAGTGGGCCGTCACTGGCTCCAGCTGGTCCGTGAGGTCTAAAAAAGTGTTGTCTCCGAACCCTCCGGTGTGGGTGGAGAGGTACGCCGTCGGCACGGGACAGCACTGCACCCCCATGGCGGAAAGCGTGGGAATCACAACGGTCAGCGAGCAGCGGCCAAAGCCGCTGAGATCGTGGATCGCGGCAACGCGGGGCGCGGGCATGGCGGCATCCTCCTCTCTGAATCAATCGTTACCCCTATTATAGATTCCAGCGTCTTTTCCGTCAAGGTAAATTGTGGAAGATATGTGCAAAAGGCCGTCCCCGGAGGGACGGCCCTTGTGATCATCTCTCGTATGGCGACAGCTCCAGGCGGATAAAATACCCCTGGTCGTGGGAGCAGACCGGGCACTTGGCCGGGACCTGCTTCCCGGTGAACACGTGGCCGCAGTTGAGGCACATCCAGCCGGTCTCCACGTCGCTGACAAAGAGCTTGTTGTCCCGCAGGAACTTCGCAAAACGCTCAAACCGCTCGGCGTGGATCTTCTCGATGTCCGCAATCTGGCGGAAGTGCCGGGCAATCTCGGCAAAGCCCTCCTCCTGGGCCTTCTCGGCGAAGGCGGGGTAGATGTCGCCGAACTCGTCCATCTCGTGCTGCCGCGCCAGCTCCAGCAGCTGGAGGGGCTGGTCCGGCAGGTCGATGGGATAGTTGGCGGTGATGGTGATGTTCTCGCACTTGCCCTGCTTGAGGTGGTTGTAGAAAATTTCCGCGTGCTCCTTCTCCTGCCCGGCGGTGTAGAGGAAAATCTGCTCCAACAGCTGGAGCTTCTTCTCCTGGCAGACACCGGCAGCGAAGGTGTAGCGGTTGCGGGCCTGGCTCTCCCCGGCGAAGGCGCGGAGAAGATTTTCTTTGGTAACGCTGTCTTTCAGTTCCATGGTGTCGCTCCTTTTTCAATGTAGGATAACCCTATTCTTTACCGGAATTTCCCCTTTATGCAGGAAAACCGCCGCCACAGGGAAAGAACTTCCTGAAACCATGTATAATCAGAGGATTTCAGGGCAAGAATAGGGCTGTACCGTTTTTGGAAAGGAGGTTTCTTGACCATGAACAACAACCAGAACAACAACCAGAACAACCAGAATCGGAACCAGAACAACAACCAGAATCAGAACAACCAGAACCAGAATCAGAACAACAACCAGAACAAGCGCTGAGCTGTGAACGAACAGGCCGCCGGCTGATGAATGCCGGCGGCCCTGTGTTTTGTATTTCTTCTATCCTACACGCCTGCGTAGCGTCTGCATATTCATCCACTCCGGAGGTTCGTCCAGCTCCAGCGCCTGGAGCGCCTCGGCAAACGCGGTCTCATCAAGGGGCCCGCTGCAAGAGCGGTCCGCAACCGTCACAATGTAGTAGTCCGGATTGGATTTATCCATGTAGCGCCACCCCCCCTCCGGGACATCTGCACGTTTTGCGAAGATATAGTCCTCGTTGAACGCGAGCTCGAATACATATGTTTCTATAACCGTCGCCGCCGTAGACCGATTCTCGCGCGGGAGACACAGAATCACATTATCGCTGTTGATCCTCCATACAGCATATCCTCCGGGAAGATTTGACACCGTCCAATCACCCACACCACTGCAAGCAGACAGAATCATGGAAATAAGGAGCAGGGTCATGGCAAGCCGGGAGGCTTGATATTTTTTGTGCTGCATTTCAGAACCTCAATTCTATAAAACGGCGACTTCAGGCGGTTTCCCGCAAGGAATATGTACCAAACAGAGGGTCAGTAAAGGTAATGGTGACTTTGATTACGTTCAATACCCCCATCTGCTGAGACAGCCAGCCCCAATCATTCACAGAAGTATTGAAGATCGTGCCCAGATCTGTCCCAAATTCAAAATCAAATGCAAAATCAAATGTATCATCAACTTGTACGACCCCGCCTCGTGCACTGTGGCTTACCAGCTTAATATAAGCATTATGAATAGCATAGTATAAATCACCAGAGTTAAAAGTTAGCGATTCATCCTTGTAATCTATTGCCCAATCCTTGTATTCACTTGAATTGAGGATTGCGTAGGATATGCGCCCACCGTTTTCTGTATAAGGAATACCAAAAACGGAATACTGAACAAGAATGGATGCACACGGAAATTTCGCCTCTACAATTTTGGCAGCTGCATACCAAGCTAATCTCAAAAGCTCCTCTTTAGTGTTCTGACCCGGCATGCTGCTAGTTTTTGCTGTTTGTACTTCGCTTGCAATCTTGCTTATGTATGCATTTCGCTCCGTGTTTGTCATTCGATCAATCAGAATCAGAACAACCAGAACCAGAATCAGAACAACAACCAGAACAAGCGCTGAGCTGTGTACGAACAGGCCGCCAGCTGATGAATGCCAGCGGCCCTGTGTTTTTCTGGTGACGGTCAGCCATCGTTTTTCTACGGACGGAGCGTATTCAGCCAGGCGAATACATCATCCGCAGTCTTGAAGCCATTGACGGGGTCCTCGCTGAAATAGACATTCCAGTCCTGATTCCAGGGATCTTTTTTCCTGTGCGCTTCCCTGGCCGCGTCCATCTCAGCCAGAGTCATGTCAGGGGTAAGGATAACGGTATCGTCCCCATAGGCGGAATTTCTCTGCTCGCGGGTAATCACGCCCATATCCATCATGGTATTCAGCATATCGACGCGCTCCACCCAGGAGAGGCGGCCAGAATAGCGTTCCTTCAAATAGGCGATGTTTTCCGCTGTCCGCCCCTGTGAATCCGGGAGGGCCTGCGGTGGCTGCTGCGCCTTCCACTCGTCATAAGCGGCCATCAGATTGACGTATGGGGAGAGCTCCCACTCACTGTCCGGGCAGACCCGATTCTTTGGAAACTCACAGCGGTCCATGCGTCGGCTGGTGGCAATATCCAGCTGCTGGCCGAAGGTGGAGGCGCGGGAGGCATGGGACGTGATTCCTACATTTTTCACCGGGGGCTGGCAGTTGAACACTCGATTGATGATTTGCACAATACATTGCTCCTTCAAAATATATTTCAAGTGGGCCAGTTGAACAAAGCCGACATTGACGTCCCTGTGCTCAAAGTCTTCCTGTTGTCTGCCCTATAATAGTAGAGATCGGCGCTCGCACCCAAAGTATAGTTACTGGAAGTGTTTTCCGGCATATCAAACCTAAGCGTCAAGGTAAAGGTGGTCTGTGTTCGGCTAAGATTGTACCGGATTGTCTTCCCCTCCAGGCAAGTTCCGCCATTCGTTGTAACTTCAAAATATTTACCATAGGATCCTTTTCCATCCAAATAAATCGTATATCCTTGTTGAAGTTGCCACGCATTAGCGGCTACACCATACTTAGCCTCAAAGTCAGCAAGCAGTTTCTCTGTCTCCGCTACGCTAAGACGATTTGCCCCTCCGTATTGTGTCGCATTTTGGTATATGACTTTGGATACAATCGATTCGTTACAAATAAACGAACCTGTGGCTTTGTCGTGGTAGGCCGGATAAACATATATGTATCGAACGCTAACGCGCACACCATTTGGAACAATAACGTTCTGGGGAAACGCACTATCATTCCCATCTTCTAAAATCCCAGAGCCAGCAGATATGCCCACCCCATTACCAGAAACCGCCACTTCCCCCGCCAGCGCAGACGGGACGAGGACCGTGCTCATCATGCACAGGGTCATCAGCAAGCTAAACAAACGCTTCCAATACTTTTTCATCATTGTACATCCTTTCAAATTTGTTGTCAAGATTTTGTGTCAGCCAAACGTGATGAAACATGTTTTTCTCTCTGCCCGCAGTCACCTCCCTCTGCCACCATCATCATATAGCATAGAAAATATTTTGTCAATAACAAAAATTATTTTTTCAAAAATTTCTTGCATTTTCAAATCAGGTATGCTATTATAGTCCCGTGACGTCACACCCATGCAGAAAGAGGTGGCCATGAGTACGGACCGGACACCGGCGGTCATAGAGGAAAATCTGAAAAAAGCTCTGGTGGAAATGCTGGTGCTGGCCCTGCTGCACGAGCGGGAATACCACGCGCCGGAGCTGACCCAGGCCCTCGCGGACCGCAGCGGGGGCGCGGTCAACATCTCCTTCCCCTATGCGGCGCTCTACCGCATGATCGAGCAGGGGTACATCCTGGAGCTGCCCAAACGCAAGGCCCCGGACGGGCGGCGCAGGCAATACTACGCCGTCTCCGAGGCGGGACGGCGGTACTTCCGGGAGACCTGGGCAGTATACAGGCGCTTCACCGCCGGGGTGGACCGGCTGGTGGCCGCCGTGTGCCCGGAGGAGGAACGAGAGGAGGACAAGTCATGACGCAGCTGCATCCGGCGGCGGACGCCTACCTGCAAGCCGTCCGGCTGCTGCTGGACGCGCCGGGAAAGGACCGGGAGCGATTGCTGGCCCGGCTGTCCCACGCCGTTTCCGCCTATGCGGAGGAAAACCCGGGCGCTGCGGCGGAGGAGCTGTCCTCCGTCTTCGGTACGCCCGAGCGCTGCGCCGCCGAGCTGCTGGCGGAGTGCGACCCCGCCGAAGTCGCGGCGGTACGCCGGAGAAAGCGGCGGCGGCTGGTGGCGGTGATCGCTATTTTAGCGGCGCTGCTCATTGCAATGGTAATATTCTGGTTCTGTACGGAATCTTCACAAGTAAAATACGTTGATACCTATATTACTGAGGATATTCCAGATTTGGGAGGTTTCAATCCATGAAAAAATTGCAGCTTCTTTGTACAATCATTTTAGCCTCTCTGTTGTTTACTGGGACGATATGCGCACCCGCTCTGGCGGCGGAGACACCGGAATCTGCGGAAACCATCACCTGCTTTGAGGATGGCTCCTACCTTGTTACGAGAATTACATATGATTCCGGATTTACAAACCGCGCAAACCAAAAAAGCGGGACAAAACACCAGGACTACTATAACGGGTCCCGTCAGCTTATGTGGACCTTCCGGGTGCATGGAACGTTTGACTATGACGGCAATCGTGCAGAAGCTACTTCTGCGGATTATTCATATGATATATATCATTCTCAATGGTCCTTTAACGGCGGCTGCGCCTCTTACTCCGGCGCAACTGCAACCGCTGCGGGGAGTTTTACCCATTCCATGATTCCCCATTCCGTCACCCTCTCCCTGACCTGTTCCCCCAAGGGGGTCCTCTCCTGACAGCCTGCATTCTGACGTCCGCTGGAATTTCCAGCGGACGTTTTTATTTACTTTCGCCGTTTCCCCCTTGACAAAACCGGTATGCAGGTATATAGTTCACTTTGTGAACCAATCGAAAAGGAGTGTCGCCTATGCTCAACGAGGAGCTGCTGGCGGTGTGGCTGCGGCTGACCAGCGTCATTGATAACCAGCGCCTGGCGGCGTCCTACGAGGCGTCCCGGGACCGGCTGTCCTTCAACGAGGCCATGGTCTGCGGGCTGCTTGAGCAGGACGGCACGCTGACCGCAAGCGACCTCTGCCGCCGGACCTGCATCCTGAAATCCCAGATGAACGCCATCCTCCGCTCCCTGGAGCGTCGGGGGCTGATCGCCCGGCGGCCGGACCCGGAGGACCGGCGGCGGGTGGCGCTGCGGCTGCTGCCCGAGGGACTGGCGCTCTACCGGGAGAGCCACCGTCACAGTATCGCTATCGTGGACCGCCTGATCCGCGAGCTGGGCGAGGACGACGCCCGGGCGCTCCTCCCCCTGCTCCGCCGCGCGGCGGCTATTTTCGATACTTTTTCTTGAAAGAAAAAGTACCAAAAAGAACTTTAACACGGGCCTATAATGGTTGCTATTTTTAGCTGTTTGCCCGGTAACGACAATATACTTCTACTCGAAAATAGTATGAGAACATACAGGAGGCATAAAACCTATGGCAGTCCGACTTATCACCGATGCCGCCGCCGACTTCGACCCAGCGGTCGCCCGGCGGCGCAAGATCAGCATCGTCCCGATGACCGTGCAGTTCGGCGCGGCCTCCTTCCTGTCAGGCAAGAACCTGTCCAACGAGGTGTTTTTCCAGCTTCTCCGGGAGGGGAAGGAGAATCCCTCCACCTCTCAGCCCACACCGGCGGCCTTCCTCCGGCTCTTCGAGGAGGCCAAGGCGGCGGGGGACCAGGTGGTGGCCATCCTGTTGAGCGGGGCGCTCAGCGGGACCCTACAGAGCGCCGAAATCGCCAGGGGCATGTGTGAGTACGACCCCATCTACCTGGTGGACAGCCGCAGCGCCTCCGCCGGGATCCAGATCCTGGTCAACTACGCCTGCAAGCTCCGGGACAGCGGCCTATCCGCCGCCGCGATCGCGGGGGAGGTGGAGAAGCTGAAGGATAAGGTCCGCATTTTCGCCGTCATCGACACCCTGGAGTATCTGCGCCGTGGCGGGCGGCTCAGCGGCTTTGCCGCGGGTCTGGGCACCGTGGCGAAGCTGAAACCCACCATCGCCGTCCGGAACGGGGAGGTCTCCATCGCGGGCAAGTCCTTCGGTACGGCTGCGGCGGTGAAGCATCTCATGAAAATGCTGGAAGAGCACCCTGTTGACGACGACTACCCCTCCTACTTCCTCTACTCCGACGACAAGGGGCGGGAGGAGCTGCTGCTGCCGAAGCTGAAGGAGCAGGGCAAGCTGCCCCTGCGGCTCCACTACTGCGGCATCGGTCCGGCCATCGGGACCCACATCGGACCGGGGGCGCTGGGGATGGCGTATATTGAAAGAATATGATCGTATCCGCCCCCGCCGTTTTCATCGGCGGGGGCGTTTTTGAATGCCGGGAGCATTATCGATTTGCTATTGACTTTTCCATCGGAGTGTGGTATATTTTTATCATTAAGAGCGAAATTTACCACATATCATAGGAGGGCAACTGATGAAACACAAAATCAACTACCTGGGATTCCTGTCTTTGCTGGCGCTACTCGCAGTTCTGGGGTTCTGGACGGAAAACAGAGGATTCTTCGGTTTTTTCGGCTTTGCTTACTATCTGCGGTACTTTTGGGTCATTCCGGACGAATTTTTCCTGCTCAATACGCAGAAGGCCGCCACCTTTGCATTCATGACGGAAATGATTTCTCTTGTACCCCTCATGTTTGCCTGCTTCTGCACTTACGGGGCTGTCAGAGCGGTTCCAGCCGCTTTTGGCCTGAGCTTTGCCGCCGCCATTCTTGCCTTTACCGCCGCGCTGATCATCCTGGAGTGGAGAGAGCGAAGGGGTATCGCAAATGATTAAGAACCGGATTAGGGAATACCGCGCCAGATACGACATGAAGCAGGATGAGCTGGCCCGGCTTGTGGGCGTTCGCAGAGAGACCATTGGAAACCTGGAAAAAGGGAGATACAATCCCTCCCTTGTCCTGGCGTGGAATATTGCAAAGGCGTTCCACGTCTCCATTGAGGAGATTTTTACCGTCGAGTAGGGCGCCTTTTGCGCCGAAGAAGCCCGGAGCAAATGCTCCGGGCTTCTTCCCTGTTATAGGATATGCACCGATTCTGGATCGAACACCAGGGAGCACTTGTCCCCCACGGCGTAAATCTTTTTATTCTTGGGGTTGTAGTCCGTCAGCTTCACCAGGGTGTTCCCCACCATGACGTGGTAGTTCTGATAGGAACCCATGAAGCAGGAGAGGATCACCTTGCAGGGCAGGCCGCCCTCGTCCGCCAGGAGGGCGGATTCGGGGCGCAGGACCACGGTGTACTCCGTCCCGGACGTCATCCCCGCCTTGGCGGGGACCCGGGTGGCGTGGCCCTCGATGTGCAGGATGGCGTGGTCGCCGTCCTGATTTTGGAACGTCCCTTTGAGGAAGTTAGCCTCGCCAATGAAGTCCGCGACAAACTCACTGTTGGGGTGGTAGTAGATCTCCTGGGGGGAGCCCATCTGGGCCACCACGCCCTTGTTCATGATGATGATGTTGTCCGAGAGGGCCATGGCCTCGCTCTGGTCGTGGGTGACGTAGATGGCGGTGATCCCTACCTCCTGCTGGATGCGGCGGATCTCCGTGCGCATGGAGACGCGCAGCTTGGCGTCCAGGTTGGAGAGGGGCTCGTCGAAGAGGAGCACGCTGGGCTCGATGACCAGGGCCCGGGCCAGGGCCACCCGCTGCTGCTGTCCGCCGGAGAGCTGGTTGGTCATGCGGCCCTCCATACCGGTGAGCTCCACCAGGTCCAGAATCTTCATGACGCGGTTTTTGATCTCCTCCTTGGGGACCTTACGGAGCTTGAGGCCGTAGGCCACGTTGTCGAAGACGTTGTAGTGGGGCAGCAGGGCGTAGGACTGGAACACCATGGCGGTGTCCCGCTTGTTGGGGGTCAGGGCGTTGATGGCCTGGTCCCCTAAGTAGATCTCGCCCGCGTCGGGGCTCTCGAATCCGGCGATCATCCGCAGCGTGGTGGTCTTCCCGCAGCCGGAAGGGCCCAGCAGGGTCACGAAGGAGCCGGGCTCGATGGTCAGGGAGGTGTCCTTCACCGCGTAAAAATCCTTGCCGGTCTTGGGGTCCTGATAGATTTTGGAGATATGGTCCAGACGGACGCCTTTCTTGATTTTTGACATGGCTTATTCGACCTCCTTGAGTTTCTTGCTGGTGCCGAAGAACTTGATGAACAGATTCATCAGCAGCACCGCGCCGTAGGTGATCAGGATCAGGATGCTGGCGAACGCGCAGGCGATGGAGTAGGAGCCCTTCTCCGCAAACTCGTTGATCTGCACGGTGATGAGCAGGAACTGGGGCGTCACCAGCA
>CAJUPS010000085.1 GCA_910588045.1 uncultured Oscillospiraceae bacterium
AGCTGTGAAACCCCTGGTGCCTGCTGCAAACGCCCAGTTTGGGGTGGGTGCTGGGCGGGAAGCGCGGACTCCCCGCGCTTGCGGCCGTAGGGCGTTCTCCAATGGCATGGGGAAGCCGACCCTGCGGTCGTGGAGACCTGTACTTGTGCACGGGCGTACTCCCTTTGCGGTACTTCGACCCGTGTACGACTCAGGGTAGAAACCTGTATTGCGGTGCTACCCGGCCTTGAGCCGTGAACGCTGTGTGCAGATGTAGCCTGCCTTGCGTGGGCATGGCGGATAGGAGAACTACCTCGTCTCTCCCCGGCCAGGGAGGGGCCCGGATCGCTCCTTGAAACCATGGCTGCAAAAGAGGCTAAGAAGCGGTTTGACTGCGGTGGAAAACACCTAGGCTGTCGTCACTGGGCAGATAAGGGATTGCAGTGCGGACTAAGTGGCAGTCGGGCAGCGCGGTGGGCAACGCCGCGCCGGGGCGCTGAAAGGGAAACCGCCCGATCGGCAACGAGGGGTGCGTTCCGGGGAAAGCCAGCCCGTACCTAAGCCGTAAGATTTACCTCATTTGCTGCCGGCGTTTAGCTTTTTCAGCGAGGGCTTTGCCCTCGCCTGATTTATATTGGGCACTAATGCGATGAAATGAGAGGCTGCGCCGTGAAAAAACGAATTTTTGTGCTCCTGACACTGGCCCTTCTGGCGCTGGCGGCCTGCGGGGAGAGGGATGGGACCGACCGGGAGCTGCGGTATCTGCCGGAGGATGTTGCTTTCACCACAGAGTTGGACCGGGTGGAGAGCGCCTGCATCTCCGGGGATTCTCTCTACCTGCTGGGTGCCGTCAGGGAGCCTATGGGCGAGGGAGGGCACCGGGACTGTTGGAGCCTTTTCCGCGTTCCGCCGGAGGGCGGAGCGGGGGAGCGGGTCCCCTTTGCGCCCGCCTTCCCGCAGGGGAATGACGACGATCTGTACCGCGCCTCTCTCCGCGCCGGAGCGGACGGGACGGTCTGGGTGCTGGATGATACGGTCATAGGCGGGTATGATCCCGTCTACATCCTCCGGCAGCTGAACGGGGAGGGGGAGGAGCTCTGCCGCTTTGACTCCCGGGCGGGGGAGGGGGACCTGCTCTCCCGGATGGGGCCCTCTGTCTGGAGTCTGGACGACCTCATGGCGGATGCCGCCGGGAGACTGTTTGCCCGGTCCGAAAGCCAGGTTGCGGCGCTGGACTGGGAGGGCAATATCCTCTATACGCTGAAGGCGGATATGGAGGAGGACCTGTATGGGATCGCTACTCTCCGCTTCGTCCCCCTGGGGGACGGCCGACTGGGGATCCTGACGCCTCGGAAGGGTGAGAGCGGCGGCCGGGAGATATGGCTGCAAACCATCGACGCGGAAGCCCGCGGATGGGGTGAGGCGTATCTTCTGCCGGTGGGCGTGCAGAGGGTGTGGCCCGGCGACGGGAGCGCTCTGTTTTACTGCCAGGACGGCGACACCCTGTACGCCTGGCGGGAGGGGGACACGGAGGCCCGGCATGTGCTGGACTGGATGGATTCCCGGATGGACGGCGGCGACGTGGGGGCGCTGGCCTTTTGGCCGGACGGCCGGGTCGGCGTGCTCTGCTACGAAACACACGCCCCTGCGGAGGACGTCCGGTATGCCGTCCTCTCGGCGGTGGATGCCTCTCAGGTCCCGCCCAGGAAGGAGCTGACCTATGGCTGCATTGCCCTCAGCTCCGGGGAGCGGGCGCTGATCAACCGGTTCAACAGCGGCGGCGGCGCCTGCTATATCGCGGTGGAGGACTACGCCGTCTATGCCGAGGACACCGGCTACATCGACTGGAATGCCAGCCGGACGCGGATGGCGACGAAAATCGCTGCCGGAGAGATTCCGGATCTGCTGAATCTGGACGGCCTCCCCCTGCGGCAGTTCGGGAGCCGGGGGATTCTGGAGGACCTGTGGCCCTATATTGACAACGACCCGGAGCTGCGTCGGGAGGACCTGATGCTGCGGCCTCTGGAGGCGGCGGCCCAGGATGGTAAGCTGTACCTGATCAGCGACGCATTTGGGATGGAGACCCTGGTGGGCCGCAGAAGCCTGGTGGGGGACCGGACGGGCTGGACCTACGGGGATTTTCTGGCCGCGTGGGAGGCCATGCCGCCGGGCGGCATGGTGGGTGTGACGAGGACGGGGATGCTGCAAATGCTGCTCCGCGTGAACGCCGACGCCTACCTGGACTGGGACGCCGGAACGTGCCGTTTTGACAGCGAGGCGTTTCGCGCGATGCTGGAATTTTGCCGCCGTCTCCCCGAGGAAGAGACGGATGAATGGATTTGGACCGCCATGTTTGACGGCGAGGCCCTGGTCATGGACGTCAATATGGGGTCCTTTGATGGAATATTTGGCGGCGTTTCCCTCTATAAGGGGCTCTGTGGCGGCGATATGACGTATATCGGCTATCCTACGGCGTCAGGGCAGGTGGGCAGCGCCTTCGGATTGGGTCATAAGCTGGCCATGACCGCCGCCTGTGAGGACAAGGAGGGCGCGTGGTCCTTCCTGCGGACGCTGCTGCTGCCCCGGGGAAGGGAAGTGGACTATGAGGATGCTTTCGACCAGGCGGAGTTTTCGATCAACAGGGAGGACTTCCAGCGCATGGTGGAGCAGGCCATGACGCCGGTCTACGCGGTGGACCAACAGGGAAACTACCGCCTGGACGCGGAGGGGAACCGGATCGAGGATCCCAAGAACGGCCTCGGTTTTGCCGGGAATGGCTATTACCACTGTGACTTCTATGCCACCACTCAGGAGGATTACGACCAGCTTATGGCGCTGTATGAGGCCACGGAGGGCTTGAGCGACTACGACCGCGGCCTGGCGGACATCATCAGCGAGATTGCCGGGGCCTATTTCGCCGGGGACAAGACTCTCGACGAGGCGGCGGCGCTGATCCAGAACCGGGCCAGCCTGTACATGAACGAAAAGAAATAGACGACGGAGGGGAATATGAAAAGAGGATTGTCACTTTTGCTGGCGCTGAGCCTGCTGCTGGGCTTGACGGCCTGCGGGAAGAAGGAGGAGGCGGAGAAGGAGCCGGACCGCTACGGCGGCATCCGGTATCTCCCCGTGTTCCGGGAGCTGGAGACGGATATGAGCGTGATCCGCAGCGGCTGTGTCGTGGGGGACTATGTGTACCTCACCGGGTCCGTTACGCTCAACGAGGACTACTACGACCGGGAGGCCCGGCTGCTGCGGGTCCCCCTGGACGGCGGGGAGATCGAGAGCCTGCCCTGGTGCGGGGCCTCCAGCGACGACCGGAACGTCATCTGCAACAGTGAAGGCATCGCCGTAGCGGCCGGGGAGGGGGACACCCTGTGGCTGCTGGAGAACGTGGGGCGCATGACCTACAACTTCCCGGAGGACTTCGACCCCTACGACATATCCCAGGGGATCCGGGGGGAGTATTACATCAGCAGCGAGAGCAATTACGTTCTGCACCAGCTGGACGGGGACGGAAACGAGCTCTCCCGCCAGGAGTGGCCCAGGAAGGATCTGGAGGCCCGTCTGGGGATGAAGTTCATCGACGAGGCATACATCGGCCCCGGCGGCGAGCTCACTTTCTGGAACCGCTACGACAAGGAAGCGCTGGTGACGGTGGACCGGACCGGAGAGTTGTCCGGCCGGGTGACCAAGGAGGATCAGAATCAGAACTGGAACGGCCTGATTCGCCTGGGCGACGGGCGGCTGGCCATGTCCAGCTCCTACTACGGGGCCGGGAACTACCACACGGACCTCCAGGCCCTCTCCCGGAAGGGGGACGCCTGGGAGGAGAACTGGGAGCTGCCGGAGTACACCTCCGTCTTTGACGGCGACGCGAACCACCTGTTCTACTACAACGCGGGCAGCGACCTGTTGGCCTGGCGGGAGAGCGCTCCCGCGGAGAGTGCGGAGGGCGGGGAGCCGGAGGAGAACACGCCCCTGCTCAGCTGGGTCAACACGGGCCTGGAGGGCGGCGGGGACCGGTCGGTGACCCAGTTTCTGCCCGACGGGCGGCTGGTGGTGGTCCAGGGCGGCGGCCGGTGGAGTACCTCCAATAGGGCGCCTGAGCTGGCCGTGCTGACGCCCACGGACGACCCGCCGGAGCGGACTGTGCTGACCCTGGGCACGGCCCAGCTGCTCAGCGATCTGGAGGAGGCCGTCTGGAGGTTCAACCGGGAGAGCCACGACTACTGCATCGAGGTCCGGGAGTACATTGACTACGACGCCGGGGAGAGCTGGGAGGAGGCCCAGCTCCGCCTGGCCACGGAGGTGGGCGCGGGGCATATCCCGGACATCCTGGACATGAACGGGATGCCGCTGTATACCTGGGCCGCCTCGGGGGTGCTGGAGGACCTGTGGCCCTGGATCGATCTGGACCGTGACATCGACCGGGAGGACCTGATGACCCGGGTCCTGGAAGCGGACTCCATCGACGGCAAGCTCTACGAGCTCTCCGACGGCTTTGGCTTTGCCACGATGGCCGGGGCGGCGGACGCCGTGGGCGACCGGATAGCCTGGACGGAGGAGGAGATGTGGCAGGCTCTGGAAGGGATGCCCGAGGGCTGCCGTGTGTCGCCCTCCGACGGAGAGAATACGCTGTATATGATGCTGCATATGTTCTGGGACCGGCTGGTGGACTGGGAGAGCGGGACATGCAGCTTTGACACCCCGGAGTTCCGGGAAATTCTGGCCTTCTGCGCCGGGCTCCCGAAGGAGCACGCGAACTACAACGAGCAGATGGAGCTGTTCGGCGACCGGGCGCTGCTGCTGGTGAGCCAGCATCCCCGCAACTTCTGGGGTTTGCAGGAGATCAAGACGGACCTCCGTGGAGACGTGTCCTTCGTGGGCTTCCCCAACCCCTGGGGGGCGGTGGGAAGCGCCTTCGATGTGAACGGCGGCCTGGCCATGTCCAGCGGCGGGCAGCACAAGGAGGGGGTCTGGACCTTCCTGCGCACGATGCTCCTGCCCGGAAGACGGGCCTCCCATCCGTATTTCATCAACTTTTCCATCAACAGGGAGGCGTTCGAGGAGATGGCCCAGATGGACGGCAAGAGCTACGGCTGGACGGAGTACGGCTATTCAGACGCCAGCGGGCGGTTCCACACTTACCGCAAGGCCACCGAGAAGGAGTATGAGCAGGTGCTGGCCCTCTACGAGGCGGTGGACAGCGTGTACCGCTGGGACGACAGCCTGGGGGAGATCATCATGGAGATTGCCGGGGCCTACCTCGCCGGGGACAAGACTCTCGACGAGACGGCGGCGCTGATCCAGAACCGGGCGCAGCTGTACGTAAATGAGCAGAAATAAGAACAAATTGTATCGTATAGAGAAAGGCAGGAGAGATTTCTTTGGACGCGGGAGACAGTAAGAAAAAGCAGGAGAAAAAGAAGAAGGAGCCCAGGTTCCGCTGGGCGGTGCAGGTGTTTTTCATCGCAGTGGTGCTGTCGGCGGCACTGAGCTTTGCCTCCGACCAGGCGCTGAACGGGGCGGGACTGGCGGTGGCCTTTACAGTGCTGCTGGCGTTTATCCTGCTGGGGATTTTGTTTGACATTATCGGTGTGGCGGTGACGGCGGCGGACGAGAAGCCCTTTCACTCCATGGCCGCGCGAAGGACCCCCGGGGCCCGGGAGGCGCTGGGCCTCATCCGAAAGGCCGACAAGGTGTCCAGCTTCTGCAACGACGTGGTGGGGGACATCTGCGGCATTATCTCCGGTTCTACCGGCGCGGTGATCGTGGTGCAGATGCAGGCGGCGTTTGGCTTTCTGCCCGCCATGGTGATCTCCCTGGCGGTGACGGCGCTGACCTCCGGGCTGACCATCGGGGGCAAGGCCCTGGGCAAGGCCGTTGCCATTGAGAACAGTACCGCCGTCCTCCAGCTGGTGGGACGGATCCTGCATGTATTCAAGGGCAATAAAAAGAGGTGAAACGAACCGTGATCCTGGAGCATATATCCTCTCCGGCGGACGTGAAGGCGCTGGGCCTGGATGAACTGAATACGCTGTGCGGGGAGCTGCGGGAGTTCCTGGTGGAGAGCGTGGCCCGCACGGGGGGCCATCTGGCCTCCAACCTGGGGGCGGTGGAGCTGACGGTGGCGCTGCACCGGGTGTACGACACCTCCCGGGACCGGCTGGTCTTCGACGTGGGCCACCAGTGCTACGTCCACAAGGCTCTCACCGGGCGGCGGGAGCTGTTCGGCACCCTGCGGCAGCTGGGAGGGCTGGCGGGGTTCCCCAAGCCGGAGGAGAGCGTCCACGACGCCTTCGTGGCGGGCCACGCCTCCAACGCCGTGTCCGCGGCTCTGGGTATGGCCCGGGCCAGGACGCTGCGTGGGGAGGACTATGCGGTGGTGGCGCTGCTGGGGGACGGGGCTCTGACCGGCGGGCTGGCCTACGAGGGGCTCAACGATGCGGGGGCCTCCGGGGAGTCCATGGTGGTGATCCTCAACGATAACGGGATGTCCATCGACCCCAACGTGGGGGGCGTGGCGACCCATCTCGGCCGCCTGCGGCTAAGGCCCGGGTATTACCGCTTCAAGAAGCTCTATCGGGCCGTGCTGGGACGTCTCCCCGGCGGGCGGTGGGTGTACCGATTTACCCACCGGCTGAAGACGGCGGTGAAGAAGGCGATCTACCCCTGCTCCATGTTTGAGGATATGGGGTTTACCTACCTGGGCCCGGTGAACGGGCACAAGGTAGAGCAGCTATGTACCACCCTGGCCTGGGCGAAGGAGATGGGGGGACCGGTGCTGGTCCATGTGCGCACGGTAAAGGGGAAGGGCTATACGCCCGCGGAGACCCAGCCGGAGCGCAGCCACGGGGTGTCGCCCTTCGACCCGGCTGTAGGGCCGGGGCTGGAGCGAAAGGTGGATTTCTCCTATATCCTGGGCCACGAGCTGGTGGAGCTGGCGGGGAAGGACCGGCGCATCTGCGCCGTCACCGCCGCCATGGCGGAGGGCACGGGGCTGCAGGAGTTCGCCTCCGCCTGGCCCAAGCGATTTTTTGACGTGGGCATTGCCGAGGGCCACGCCGTGGCCATGTCGGCGGGACTGGCGAAGCAGGGGATGGTCCCGGTGTTTGCGGTGTACGCCACGTTTTTACAGAGAGGGTTTGACATGCTGCTCCACGATGTGGCGCTGCAAGGCTTGCACGTGGTGTTGGCGGTGGACCGGGCGGGACTGGTGGGGGCCGACGGACCCACCCACCACGGCTGTCAGGACGTGGGGTATCTGACCCAGATTCCGGGTATGACGGTGCTGTGTCCGGCCTGCTTTGAGGAATTGAAGGCGATGCTGCGCTCCGCCATAGACATGGAGGGCCCTGTGGCGGTCCGGTATCCCCGGGGCGGCGAGGGGCGGCAGTATCCCGCGTGGAGCGGAGAAGCTGCGGCCATCCTGCGGCAGGGGACGTATGTGACGCTGGTTTCCTACGGAACGCTGATGGACGAGATTCTGGCGGCATCGGAGCTGCTGGCGGCGGAGGGCGTTCGCGCGGAGGTCGTCCAGCTCCACCGCATCGCGCCCCTGGACGCCGGACCGGTGGTGGAGTCGGTCCGAAAGACCGGGCGGATGCTGGTGCTGGAGGACTGCAACGAGAACGGGTCTGTAGGGCAGCAGCTGGCCTCGGCGCTGGCCCAGGCGGGCGTTGCGCCCAGGGCGCTGATTCTGAAGAACTTAAAGAACGCCTTCGCCCCCCAGGGGACGGTGGCCCAGCTGCGCAGACTGCTGAAATTGGATGCAGAGAGCGTAGCGGAACAAGTACGGGAGATGCTATGATCTACTATTCAGACGGTGAACTGACCATCCGCACCATGACGGAAGCGGACGCCCACGCCATCGCGGCAGGGGAGCAGGCCCAGGGATACGACACCACCCCGGACCGGTTCCTTTCCCGCCTGCGGGAGCAGGAGGAGGGAACATGCGTCGCCATCGCGGCGGAATACGGCGGACAGATTGCGGGATACATCCACGTGTACCCGGATTCCAAGTGGGGTCCCCTGGGCGGCCAGGGCTGTCCGGAGATCGTGGACTTCGGCGTGCTGGAGAAATTCCGGCGGCGGGGCGTGGGTACGAGGCTGATGGACGCGGCGGAGGCCGTGGCGGGGAAGCTGGCTGGATTGGTGTATCTGGCCGTGGGGCTCCACAAATTTTATGGTCCGGCCCAGCGGCTCTATGCCCGCCGGGGATACATCCCCGACGGCAGCGGCGTGTGGTACGGAGACAAGCCCTGTGAGCCTCATAAATCCTATTGCAATGATGATGAGCTGAACTTGTATTTGGTCAGGAAGCTGCGATGACCAGGAGAGGAGGTCCGATATGACCAGTCAGGAAGCAAAGAAAATCGCATATTCCCTGGGTGCGGAGCTGTGCGGGATCGCCGGCCTGGACCGCTTTTCGGCCGCGCCGGAGGGCTACCACCCCCTGGACGTATGGCCGGAGTGCCAGTCGGTGATCTCCTTTGCCTGCCGGTTCCCGACGGCGGCGATCACCTGCGGGTCCGACGTGGTGTATACCCGGGTGCGCAACTCCATCACGGCGAAGATGGACGCCATCGCGCTGGACCTCTGTATCGAAATGGAGAAGCGGAGCGTTCCCTGCGCCCCCATCCCCACCAACGAGAGCCAGTGGGACGAGAAGACGGGGCGGTTCCGCTCCATCGTCTCCCAGAAGCACGCCGCCCAGGCGGCGGGCCTGGGGACCATCGGGCGGCACTCTCTGCTCATCACCCCGGAGCTGGGGAGCATGGTCTGGCTGGGGTGCGTCCTGTGCGGCGCGGCGCTGGAGGCGGACCCGCTGCCGGAGTCGCTGTGCAACGACTGCGGGAAGTGTGTGGAGGTCTGCCCGGCGAACGCGCTGGAGAGCGCGGAGATGGCCCAGCAGGTCTGTTGGAACCACGCCTTCGGAGATGACCCGGAGAAGAAGGTCTGGCGGATTTCCTGCCACGCCTGCCGGGACGTGTGCCCGTACTGCTTTGGAAGCTGGAACAGGAGCTGATAACATGAGAGAAAACCGAGACATGCGCCGCAGCGACTGGCAGCGTATCCTCCGGCGGGAGTACGTCAGCCGGGACTGCGAGATCTGCGGCATCCGTGGCAAGGAGAGCCTGCTGGTCATCCGGGAGGTGACCGGTCCGCTGACCGTCCACGACGCGGGAGAGGACGTGCTCATCGTGGATACGGACTACGCCTGGGTACAGATTGCCCAGGAGGGACAGCCCTTCTGGCTGACCGCCATGTACGACGCCCAGGGGAAGCTCATTCAGATTTATTTTGACATCACAAACGGCAACCGGTTCGACGACCCGGAGAACCCGACGTTTGAGGATATGTATCTGGACATCGTGGTCAACAGTCGGGGCGAGCTGTACGTGATGGACCGGGACGAGCTGGACCAGGCCCTGGAGGAAGGGACGGTCACGGCGGAGGAGTGGAGCCGGGCGGACGCGGCTTGTACGTACCTGTACGCTTATCTGACAGGCAACCGGGAGGCTGTGACCGCACTGTGCAACCGGGTATACCAAGAACTGTGGGCGCAGCTGGAAAAGTGAGGAGAGAGAAACCATGATAGAAGTACGAGAGATCACCGCGGCCCATAAGGCCGACATCAACATCCCCAACGAGCCCTTCGCCCTGTTCGGCAGGATGGAGGTGTCCCGCGCGGACGGGAAATGGGGGCACAGCGAAGTCCTTTTTGCCGAAGAAGATGTCTCGGAAATGTGCTTTCCGGACGAGAATTACGACTTTGAGGCGATGCAGGAGAACACGGTGTTCCTGGGGGCCTACGACGGAGAGAAGTGCGTAGGGCTGGCGATCCTCCAGAAGGCATTTTTCAAGTATATGTATCTCTACGATTTGAAGGTGTCCGGGTCCTGCCGGGGGCAGGGCGTGGGACGCGCCCTGATGGCGAAGGCCGGGGAGGTCTGCAAGGCCCGGGGCTACCGGGGCATCTACACCCAGGGTCAGGACAACAACCTGGGGGCCTGCCGGTTCTATTTGAAGGCCGGGTTCCGCATCGGCGGACTGGACACGGAAGTCTACAAGGGCACCAAGCAGGAGGGCAAGGCCGACATCCTCTTTTATTGGGATGTATGAGGAGAACGATATGCTGCTGCATGAATTTGACCCCAATCCGGCGGCGGTCATCAATCCCTGGGGCATAATCCAGCCAATACCGGACTGCCCCAGGGTGGCGGTGTCCTGCTTCGAGCGGAGCACCTTTGATCGGATGCTGGACCGGCTGGGCGGTGTGGAGATCATGCGGCTCAGGAAGGCCAATTTGCAGACCCCGGTCTACCGGACAAAGTATCGGAGTGCGGAGATCGCTCTGTTTGAGGCATATGTGGGCGCTGCGGGCTGCGTGGGGGACCTGGAGGAGCTGTTTGCCGCCGGAGTGGAGAAGCTGGTACTCTTCGGCACCTGCGGGGTGCTGGACCGGTCCGTCGGCGACTGTGGCATCATCATCCCCACCGCCGCCCTGCGGGACGAGGGGACCAGCTTCCACTATGCGCCGCCCTCGGATGAGATAGAAGTGAATCCGAAATACCGGGAAGAGTTTATCGAGATCTTGCACCGTCATGAATACACCTACACCCAGGGCAAGGTCTGGACCACGGGCGCCTTCTACCGGGAGACGGCGGAGAAAGCGGCCCGCCGGAAGGCGGCGGGCTGCGTGTGCGTGGATATGGAGTGCGCGGCGGTGGCCGCGCTGGCGCAGTTCCGGGGGAAAGAGGTGTTCCAATTCTTCCACGCCTCCGACAATCTGGACGGCGGGGAGTGGGAGGCGTGGAGTCTCAGCCAGAGCGCCAACATCACCGGAAAGGACAAGGCCGCGCTGCTGGCTCTGGAGCTGGCGGCAAAGCTGGCGGAAAGGGCGGAGTGACATGGCGGACTATATCATGGACCTGCGGGAGCTTGTGGGCCACAGGCCGCTGCTCCAGGTGGGCGCCGGTGTGATCGTGGTAGACGGAGGGGGACGCGTGCTATTGCAGCGGCGCAGCGACAATGGCTGCTGGGACTATGCGGGCGGCTCCATGGAGCTGGGGGAGGAGGCCGAGGAGACGGCCCGGCGGGAGCTGCTGGAGGAGACGGGCCTGACGGCCCGCAGTCTGGAGCTGCTGGGCGTGTTTTCCGGGAGGGATATGCACTACGTCTACCCCAACGGCGACGAGGTGTATAACGTGGACATCGTGTATATCTGCCGGGCATATTCCGGCCAGCTGAGGCCCCAGGAGGGAGAGGTGGACGAGCTCCGCTTTTTCGATGCGGACCGCCTGCCGGAAAATATCTCGCCGCCCAGCCGGAGGCCGCTGGAGCACTGGCTGTCAAAAAACCACATATAGGAGGGGCATCAAATGGCTTTTCGATGGATTGATATGGAGACCTTCCCGCGCAGGGCGCATTTTGACTATTTCAGCAGTTTGGCGTACCCCTATGTGGGGACCACGGCCAACGTGGACATAACGGCGCTTCTGAGCAAAGTAAAGACCGAAAAGCTCCCGTTTTTCCTTTCCGCCTGTTACTGTGCCGCCCGGGCCGCCAACTGTGTTCCGGAGCTGCGGCAGAGGATCCGGGAGGGACGGATTGTCGAATATGACCGCTGCCGGGTCTCCCACACGGTGGCCCTGGAGGACGGGACCTTCTGCTACTGCACCCTGGAGGACAAGCCCGATTTTTACGCCTATCTCAAGGAGGGCCGCCGGGCCCAGGAGGAGGCGAAGCGGCACGCCAGCATCGAGGAGAACCAGGAGGAGGCGCTGGAGAAATTTTTTGTGTCCTCCCTGCCCTGGCTGAGCTATACGGCGCTGATTCAGCCCGTCCCCAACCCGGCGGACAGCAACCCGCGGATCACCTTCGGGAAATATTTCCCCCAGGAGGGGAAGGTCCTGCTCCCCGTATCCCTGCTGTGCAACCACGCGCTGGTGGACGGGAGGCACATTGCGGACTTCTACCACGCGCTGGAGCTAGAGCTGGCGGCTGTGACCGCGGGGGAGGAGCATGAGTAAAAAAATCAGACTGGATGTCCTCCTGACGGAGCGCGGTCTCCAGGAGAGCCGTCAGAAGGCCCAGGGGACCATCATGAGCGGACTGGTGTACGTCGGCGGCCGGCGAGTGGACAAGCCCGGGACGGCGGTGGACCGGTCGGCGGAGGTCGAAATCCGAGGGAGCGCCCTGCGGTACGTCAGCCGGGGCGGCCTGAAGCTGGAGAAGGCGATGGCGGTTTGGCCCATTGCACTGGCGGGTAAAATCTGTATGGACGTGGGTGCGTCCACCGGGGGATTTACGGACTGTATGCTCCAGAACGGCGCTGCGAAGGTCTACGCGGTGGACGTGGGCTACGGCCAACTGGCCTGGAGCCTGCGGAGCGACGAACGGGTGGTGTGTCTGGAGCGGACCAACGCCCGGTATCTGGACCACGGGATGATCCCGGAGGAGCCGGATTTCTCCAGCGTGGACGTGAGCTTCATTTCGCTGAGACTGATCCTCCCCGCCATTGCCGGTGTGCTCAAGGAGGGGGGAGAGGTGGTCTGTCTCGTCAAGCCCCAGTTCGAGGCGGGACGCGAGAAGGTGGGCAAGAAGGGGGTCGTCCGTGACCCCGCCGTCCACCGGGAGGTGCTGGAGCACTTCCTGAGCCATGCAAAGGAGAACGGCTTTACAGTCCTTGCTTTAAGCTACTCTCCCGTCCGTGGACCGGAGGGAAATATCGAGTACCTGGGCTGGCTGCGGAAAGGCGCGGGGGAGGAAAGGACGTTCGACCTGGCCGCGCTGGTGGAGGCGTCCCACGCCGAGCTGGAGAGGAAGGAGTGATCCTATGGCGGAGCTGACATCCATGATGAATATTGGCCGGGAGATGGCGAGAAAGCTGGAATCCGTTGGGATAGGTTCAGCGGAGGAGTTGCTGAACCTGGGCCCTGAGCGTGCCTTTGCGCGGCTCAAGGAGAAGTATCCCCGGGTCTGCCTGGTGCACCTGTACGCCCTGGAGGGCGCAGTCTCCCAGACGGAGTTCAACAGCCTGTCGGAGGGAAAGAAACAGAAGCTGAAAGCATTCAGCGACTCCCTGCGGTAATAAAGCGTTACCGTGCGCGAAGGCCGGAATAACATCCGTCTGAAGAGCATGTTAAAGTTCTTTTTGATACTTTTTCTTTCAAGAAAAAGTATGACAGCCTTTACGGAGGTGTTTGATGCGATGAGGCGAGTGATCCTATGCCCCAACCCCTACCGGGACAAGGGCCTGGCTGCGGCGAAGGCGGCGGAGGAGATTCTGAAGAGCGCAGGGCTGAGTACGGTGTACTGCCTGCCCTTCAAGCCGGAGAACGGCGAGGCCCAGTTCGGGGTGCCCCTGCGCCCCCTACAGCAGGAGCTGCGCAGCAGCGACCTGGTGGTGGCCTTCGGCGGGGACGGGACCATCCTGCACCTGGCCCG
>CAJUPS010000086.1 GCA_910588045.1 uncultured Oscillospiraceae bacterium
AGGCGGCCTTCTCCCAGTACAGGCCGATCTCGGGATAGCCCTCGCGGTGGGCCACGCGGGCCATGGCCAGGTACATGCCCACCTCGGTGCACTCGCCGTTGAAGTTGGCGCGCAGACCCTCGATGATCTTCTCGTCAACGCCCTTGGCCACGCCGACCACGTGCTCGGCCGCCCAGCTCATCTCACCCTTCTGCTCGGTGAACTTGGAACCGGGGACGCCGCACTGGGGGCACTTCTCGGGGGGCATGTCACCCTCATGAACATAACCGCAGACAGGGCAAACCCACTTCTTCATAGTAAAAATCTCCTTTTCAATATAATATCCTGCATGAATTTTATAGACGCCTTGCGGCGTAGCTAACCAACTGATCGTCCGGCCTGGCGGCACCCGGCGCATAAGCCCCGGTATACCACCGCACAGTCCTCCAGGAGAAACCCGCCGCTGTCGGAGGGCCGCTCCACCCGGACCGCCGGGAGATCCGCCACCGCGCCGCACAGGCGGCAGCGGACGTGACTGTGGGGCTGGAGCCGACCGTCATAGCGGCTGTCGCCCCCCGCCAGGTCCAATCGCAGAATCTTCCCCTCCTCCGCCATCCGGGAGAGCACCCGGTACACGGTGGAACGGCTGATAGTGGGATGGTCCCGGTGGACATGCTCGTAGACCATCGCGGCGGTGGGATGGCATCCCATCGCGCAGAGCGTATGATGGATAATCTCCTTTTGTATCGTATTTCTATCCGCCATAGGTCTGGCTCCTTACTGGGATTAAATCCTAAAAAGAATATACTGCATCCTCCCCAAAAAGTCAAGTGAATTTTTTGTGAACAGAAAAAGAATGGCCCGCCGCCTTGTAAAGCGGCGGGTTTTGTGATATACTTCCCCTGACCCTATCCAAAATCAGGAGGATTTCCCCATGGAGCCGATCTGCTATACCGTCAACACCATCAACGGAGATTACGCCTACATGACCAGCGACAGCGGCGTGGAGAACCAGGTGGCTATGTTCCTGCTGCCGGAGGGCACCGATGTGGGCAGCAGACTCCTGTGGGAAAATTTTGAGTGGACCCTGCTGTGAGCGGCAAGAGAATGGCCCCCATCGATGGGACGATCCCGGTGTGGGTCTGTGCGGTCTACCTGATGTCCTTTGCCTGCTACCTCCCCCTGCTGCTGGAACGCTGCGGGAAAGCGGTCCCCGGCGGACTGCTCCTGCTGCGGTATGGGTTTGTCCTTGTCCCGGCGGCGGTTTCGTTCGTCTTCTGGCTGCGGGAGGGCTGCCTGAAAACCGGCCTGCTCCGGCAGTGCAAGCGCATATCCCTCAAGGAGGCCGGGGGATGCGGCATCATGGCGCTCTCCGGCATCGCGGTCACCGGGGGATACTCCCTTGCGGAGGGGGTTGGGCTGTTCGGTGATGCGTATCCCTCCGTCCTGTCGCTTGTCGGCAGCTGCGTCTACCTGTTTGCCACGGCTCTGGCGGAGGAGGCGGCGTGGAGAGGCTTCCTGTTCCGGCGCATGGCCGCGGGAGGGGACCGGCTGACAGCGGCGGCGGTCTCCGGCGGCCTCTGGGCGGTCTGGCATATCCCCATGTGGTGGATCCGGAACGCGCTGGCCCCGGCGGAGATCGCGGCGCTGCTGCTCTGGGCGCTCCTGCTGGGTATGGCGCTGTCCTTGTTCTATGGCAGGTTTTCCAATATTGTTTCCGCCGCGCTGCTGCATATGACGTGCAATGTATGTTGGCTCGCGCCCGCGAAGTACAATGTCATAGCGCTCCTTGCGGTCATTCTGCTCGGCTGGGCCCTCCGAAAGCGGGCGCGGCGGGCATAGCTTCTACATCTCCCGGTTGAGGAACGCCGCCGCGTGCGCCGCCCCCGCCAGGGCGGATTCGTCCTCCATGGCGGGGCGGTGGTCCGTGTCGTGGGAACAGACCAGGGGGTGGATCTCCCGGCAGTTCATCTGGTGGAGGAGGGTACACGCGGTGCCGTATGCCTTCTCCGGCGAGCCGTCGCCGCCGCCTGCCAGCAGGACCGCGCCCCGCTTGGGCTTTGGGATGGGCGTCTCCCCCCGGTAGATGCGGGCGCAGAAGTAGGTCTGTAAGCGGCTGCACACGTCCAGGACCCGCCCGGTTACCTCGGAGAAGTAGATGGGGGACGCAAGGACAATATTGTCACATTCCTGGATCAGGGGGTAGACCTCCTGCATTTCGTCCGGAATGGCACAGCCGCTGTGGGTCTTGCAGTACCGGCAGTCGATGCAGGGGGAGATATTGCAGCGGTAGGCGTCGATCTGACGGTATTCCCCGTCCAGATTCTCCTTCAGAATGCGGAGAAGAGCGGCGGTATCGCCGTGGGGGCGGGGAGATCCGTTCAGAATAAGCGTTTTCATGGCAGGTCCTCCTGTTATGGGTGTCAAAAAAGATGCGAAGCATCTTTCTTGAGAATGGGGTCCGGGCCGAGTGCGGCTCGCAAAGTGCTTTTTCCGTGGGCCACGCTTTGCGTGGCTTAGCGCTAAAAGCGCCGCCATGCGACGCTTCACGGACGTACACGCCGCCGAAAAAGCAATCATCATTTATTTTCGCCTTCGGCGAAAACGCCTGCGGAGGGCTTTTTTGACAGCCTCGGCAGGTCCTCCTGTTGTTTTCTGCGGATAGTTTATCAAAAAACACTGTCCGTGTCCATATATTTCCGCAAAGGAAGGAATCAGTATGCTGGAACAAATCATCCCCATTGTCCGGGAGGCGGGGGACATCGTCCTCTCCGCCCGGGACATCTGGTCCCACACCCATGAGAAGACCTCCGCCGCCGACCTGGTGACGGAGTACGACCTGGCGGTGGAGAATTTTCTAAAGGAAAAGCTGCCGCCCCTGGTTCCGGGGTCCGTGTTCTTCGGCGAGGAGGAGGCGGAAAACGCCGACCCCACCCGGGGCTGGGCCTTCATCGTGGACCCCATCGACGGCACTACCAACTTTGTCCGGGGGCTGAAGCAGAGCGCCGTCTCCGTGGCCCTGGCCTGCGACGGCGCGGTGGAATGCGCCGTGGTCTACGACCCCTTCAAGGAGGAGCTCTTCTCGGCGCGGCGGGGCGGGGGCGCGTTCTGCAACGGCGCACCCATCCACGTCAGTGAGCGCCCCCTTGCGCAGGGGGTGTTCGGCATGGGCACCGCCATCTATCGCCGGGAATACCTGGAACCCACCATGCGCGTGACGGAGCAGCTCTTCCGGCGCAGCTGTGACTTCCGCCGCCTGGGGGCGGCGTCGCTGGACCTGTGCGACGTGGCCTGCGGACGGCTGGAGCTGTTTTTCGAGTACAGCCTGTGCCCCTGGGACCACGCGGCGGCGGGACTGATCGTCACCGAGGCGGGGGGCTTCGTCTCCACCCTGGAGGGGGACCCCCTGTCCCTCTCGGACCGGTGCAGCGTGTGGGCCAGCAACCGGGTGAACCGCGATCTGCTCAGAGAGCTGGAGGTATAAGCCGATGCCCTATATCCTTGCCATCGTTTTGTGCGTCGCCGCGGACCAGGCGGTGAAATACTACGTGGTCTCCCACCTGGCGCTCTACGAGAGCGCCCCGCTGCTGCCGGGGGTGGTGGAGCTGTTCCACATCCAGAACACCGGAGGCGGCTTCTCCATCCTGGCGGGGCACACCTGGATCCTGACGGCGCTCACGGCGGTGCTGATGGCCGGTATCGCCTGGGTGCTGGTGAAGAAAAAGTTCCCCCACCCGCTGGCGATGTGGACCCTGACGGCCATCCTGGGGGGCGGACTGGGGAACCTCATTGACCGGGTGCGGCTGGGATACGTGGTGGACATGTTCAACTTCCAGTTCATGAGCTACCCGGTGTTCAACGTGGCGGACATCCTGGTGGTGTGCGGCGTCATCGGGTTTGCCATCTACTACCTGCTGCTCCACGACAGGAGGGAGAAGGGCGCGGAGAAGGAGACGGAACATGATCCGGCTGACGGCGGGCAGTGACTGCGCCGGGGTCCGGCTGGACAGCTTCCTGGCCGGTGCGCTGCCGGAGGTGACCCGCTCCGCCGCCGCGCGGCTCATTGCGGCCGGGCACGTGGCGGTGGACGGCAGGGCCGTCTCCAAGAGCTGCAAGCTCTCCGGCGGGGAGGCGATTTCCGTGGACCTGCCGGACCCGGAACCCATCGAGGCCGCGCCCCAGGACATCCCGCTGGACGTGGTGTACGAGGACGAGGACGTCATCGTGGTCAACAAGCCGGTGGGCCTGGTGGTCCACCCGGCCCCGGGACACCCGGACGGCACCCTGGTCAACGCGCTGCTCCACCACTGCGGGGACAGCCTCAGCGGCGTGGGGGGCGCCCTGCGCCCGGGCGTCGTCCACCGCATCGACCGGGACACCAGCGGGCTGATCATCGCCGCCAAGAACGACGCCGCCCACCTCTCCCTCTCCGCCCAGCTCCAGGACCACACCCTGGCCCGGACCTATGAGGCCGTAGTGGTGGGGAATCTGCGGGAGGACAGCGGGACGGTGGACGCACCCATCGGGCGGCACCACGCGGACCGGAAGAAGATGGCCGTGACGGACCGGGGCGGCAAGAGCGCCGTCACCCACTGGGAGGTCTTGGAGCGCTTTCCGGGGTACACCCACGTCCGCTGCCGCCTGGAGACGGGGCGGACCCATCAGATCCGGGTCCACATGGCCTACATCGGGCACCCCATCTATGGGGACACGATGTACGGGGCGAAAAAGCCCGTGGCGGGGTTGACCGGGCAGTGCCTCCACGCGGTGGGGCTGCGGTTTCTCCACCCCCGGACCGGGGAGGCGGTGGAGCTGAAGTGCCCGCTGGAACCGGAGTTCACGGCATTGTTGGAGAAGCTGCGGCGGATGGCCTGAGCAGTCTTTTCCCGCGCATAAAAAGGAAAACAGGAGCAACGATATGGATTCCAACTATCTGCAAATTTTTCTCATCACCGCCCTCACCGGGGCGGGGGGGCTGGCCCTGGGCGGCGGCATGGCCGCCATGGTCCACAGTCCCTCCGACCGGACGGTGAGCCTCCTGCTGCGGTTTACTGCGGGGGTGATGTGCAGCGTGGTGTGCTTCGACCTGGTGGAGGATGCCCTGGAGGGGTCCGGCATGGTGCCCGTGCTGTGCTGGATCATGATCGGGTATCTGTGCACCTATCTCCTCAACTGCTGGATCGACAAGCAGGCCCACCACACCCACAGCCACGGGGGACATGACCACGAACATGACCATCCCCACAAGCACGACCACACCCCGGACCACAACATCCCCATCGGCCCGGACAACGGCGAGCTGTGCGCCTGCGGCCACCACACCCTGCACACGGCGGGACTGGTGCTGGCCGCGGCGGTGGCGCTGCACAACATGCCCGTGGGCATGGCCATCGGGGCTACCTTCGCCTCCCGGGAGGGCGGCGTCCTGGCCGCGCTCATCATCTGCCTGCACAACATCCCCGAGGGCATGAGCATCGCCGCGCCCCTGCTGGCGGGGGGCTCCAGGCCCGGCAACGCCGTGGGCATCGCCGCCCTCAGCGGCCTGCCCACCATCCTGGGGGCCCTCATTGGCTACGGCGCGGGAACCATGAATCCCCTGCTACTGGCCATCTCTTTGAGCTTCGCCGCCGGAGCGATGCTGTACGTGATCTTCGGCGAGCTGCTGCCGGAGGCGGAGCACCTCTGGCAGAACCGTCTGTCCGGCCTGTCCACCATGCTGGGGATGCTGCTGGGCATGGCGCTGATCTTTACGCACATCCATTGAACAGGAGGAAACTGACTATGCGCGAAAAAAGCGTCCCACCCCTGAAAGGCGGACTGACGGTAGACACCACGCTGCCGCGGACCATCCACCTGGTCCCCCTGGACACCATCGACGGCTTCGACGTGCGTCCGGGCTTCTACGACATCAACGGGGCCACCGCTATCCCCGGCGGCGTGAACTTTACAATCTACTCCCACGGGGCCTCCTCCATCGAGCTGCTGCTCTTCCACCGGGAGGAGGAGGAGCCCTTCGCCGTGCTCCCCTTCCCCCAGCGATACCGCATCGGCAACGTGTACTCCATGATCGTCTTCAAGCTGAACATCGAGGAGTTTGAGTACGCCTACCGGGTGGACGGCCCCTATGAGCCGGAGAAGGGGAAGATCTTCGACAAGAGCAAGTTCCTGCTGGACCCCTACGCCAAGGCGGTCACCGGCCAGAGCGAGTGGGGCGCCACCGCGCCCCGGGGCCAGCACTACAAGGCCCGGGTGGTGAAGGACGACTTCGACTGGGGCGACCAGGCGGCCCCCCTGATCCCCATGGAGGATCTGGTGATCTACGAGCTCCACGTGAGGGGCTTCACCAGGGACGCCTCCTCCGGCGTGAAGCACCCGGGCACCTTCGCCGGGCTGATGGAGAAGCTGCCCTACCTCAAGAAATTGGGCGTCAACGCCATCGAGCTGATGCCCATTTTTGAGTTCGACGAGATGCAGGACTACCGGGAGGTGGACGGGCAGAAGCTGTACAACTACTGGGGGTACAGCACCGTCAGTTTCTTCGCCCCCAACACCAGCTACGCCGCCGAAACCGAGTTCAACCGGGAGGGTACAGAGCTGAAAAAGCTGATCCTGGACTGCCACCGGCAGGGGATCGAGGTCTATCTGGATGTGGTATTCAACCACACGGCCGAGGGCAACGAGCGGGGTCCCTTCTTCTCCTTCAAGGGCTTTGACAACAACATCTACTATCTGCTGACCCCGGACGGGAAATATTATAACTTCAGCGGCTGCGGCAACACCCTCAACTGCAACCACCCCATCGTTCACCAGATGATCATGAACTGCCTGCGGTACTGGGTGACCACCTACCGGGTGGACGGCTTCCGGTTCGATCTGGCCTCCATCCTGGGGCGCAACGAGGACGGGTCCCCCATGATCAAGCCCCCGCTGCTCCAGGCCATGGCCTTCGACCCCATCCTGGGGGACGTGAAGCTGATCGCCGAGGCGTGGGACGCGGGCGGGCTCTACCAGGTGGGCTCCTTTCCCTCCTGGAACCGCTGGGCGGAGTGGAACGGGCGCTATCGGGACGACATGAGGCGCTATCTCAAGGGGGACGAGGGCGCCGCCCAGGGGGCGGCCCTGCGCCTGACGGGCTCCTGGGACATCTACGGCCAGGCCGGGCGGAAGGACGCCTCGGTCAACTTTATTACCTGCCACGACGGATTTACGCTTTGGGATCTGTTCTCCTACAACGAGAAGCACAACCTGAAGAACGGGTGGAACAACACCGACGGGGCCAACGACAACAACAGCTGGAACTGCGGCGCGGAGGGGCGCTCCGGCGACCCGGGGATCAACGCGCTGCGGCGGAGAATGTGCCGCAACGCCTTTGCCCTGCTCATGTGCTCCCGGGGCATCCCCATGTTTCTGGCGGGGGACGAGTTCTCCAACACCCAGTTCGGCAACAACAACGCCTACTGCCAGGACAACATCACCTCCTGGCTGGACTGGACGCTGCTGGAGAAGAACCAGGATATGTTCCTCTTTTTCCAGCACATGATCCGCTTCCGCAAGGCCCACCGGGTTCTCCGCGCCAACATCAGCGACGGCTGCTGGGGTCAGCCCGACGTCAGCTTTTATGGCGTGAATGGGCCCTGCGGCGGCTATGGACCCCACGAGCGCTATGTGGGCGTCCTCTATACCGGAGGCGAGCGGGGCGTGGGCCCCGAGGCGGTCTACGTGGCCTCCAACGCCTGGTGGGAGGAGCTCAGCGTCCGCCTCCCCGACCTCCCCGTCTCCGCCGGATGGACCCTGGCCGTGGACACCTGGGAGGAGGGCGCCCCCAGCAAGGGCCAGCACGTCTCCGGCGGATTTACCATCCGGCCCAGGAGCGTTATGGTGTTCGTGGGGAGGTAAGGCGCGAAGACCGTTCCTTTCTTTGTGAACAAAGAAAAGAACCAAAAGAAAAACTTTGCGTATGCCCTACGGGCCTCTTGCTTTGGTGCATACTCCTATGGCGGGACTTCTGCGCGGGGGAATGCCTGCGGCGCGAAGCGTGCGCTTCGCGCGGTTTATAGGGGTCTATCGTCGGCCGCACGGCTCACGCCGCGCTGGGGGGCCCGCCTAGCGGACTTCTCTGAAAATTTGAGGGATTTTTTGTCAAAAGCCGGGCGCAACCGCCTATAGTTGCGCCCGGTTGGTTGATTTTTGCACCGGAAACCGGTATCCTCAGTGCAAATCTATTCCCAAGGAGGACACCTCAATGACCTATGGAACCATCATCAAACAGGCCCGGGAGGACCAACGGCTCACCCAGGAGCAGTTGGCGGAACAGTTGGACGTTTCCCGTCAGGCGGTCAGCAAGTGGGAGGCCGACCTCTCGCGGCCTACACGGGAAAAGCTGGACAGGCTCTCCGAGATTCTGGACATCCCAGCTGAGACCTGGACGGCTATCGACGCGGAGGAGGAGGCCGCCCGCAGGCCCCCGGATACTTCACGGCCCTGGAAATTTGCTACGGCGGCGCTGGCGGCGGTGTGCCTGATTCTGGCGGTCTGTCTGGCCGTCTCCCTCCGGGCAAAACCGGCCCCGGCACCGGAGGATCCGCCGCCGGAGGTGGACTTGCCCGTCGTCCCCGTTCCGGAGGAGGTGGAGGATGCCTACGCCGCTTTCCCGGATGCCCTGCCCCTCTCCGTCCGGCGGGATTTTGACTTCGGGGATTGGACCCTGGGGGAGTATGACCCGGCGGAGGTGCCCTACCTGGAGGATGGGGAGAAGGTCATGGAAAACGAGCTCTGGTGCGATTGGTTCCCGGACGGGACGCGGCTCAGTCTGGTAAAGGCAAGCTCCTACTGGGATCAGACCGCCGCCCGCGCCAACATCTACCTCTTATGGGCCCCGCCGGTGGAGACGACGGGCGGAGAGCTGGAATATCACATTCTCCTCCGCATCGGAGAGGATTATTTCGGGGAGGACTGCGGCGACCTGGAGGCCGGGCCCTTTGAAAATGTGCTGGGCTATGACGGATTTAAGATCACCATGTCCCATGCGGACAATTTTTACCGGGACAGCACCTATATCGCGCCGGGGCCCGATGGCGTGCCGCGTATGATGACCTCCTCCGGAGAAACCGGACACGAGGCTGACATAGACGACGACGGCGTGCTGGAGATCGTCAGCTTCAACCGGTATCTCCCCGGCTGGGAGATTATCGACACCACTGAGGGCGAGGAGGGCTCTTTCACCTATGAGGTGGATTACAACAGCATCAACAAGGCGCTTCCCTTAGAAGTGATGTTCGATTTCAATCCGGAGCGGGGCGGCTTCCTTCTGGTGGACGGGGACAACGCGGTGGTCAGCCGGTATGTGCTGCGGGACGGCGAGCTGGTCCGTTTACCGCCCACGGACTTCTCTGTGGCGGATTACCCGGATGTGGCGGGGACGAAGCTCACCTTTATCACTGATGACCGGGCGGGCAGTCTATCGGACAAAATCGACCCGGACGACATCCTCCCGTACACCCCAGACATCCGTATCACCCACCGGCAGCAGGCATACTTGGCCTTGCAGGAGCTGTATCATATAACGGGACTGAAGGTGGACGAGTGCTACTGCGCCGCCAGCGAGTTCGGAGTAAATTTTTCTCTCCTGCCGGACGGGTTCAATCAGAGGGGATTTTTCCATTTTGGTTTCAACACCCGATATGGCAGCTCGGACAATATCCCAAGTATTCATATCAGCTGGAAAGAGCTGGACAACGACTGGTCCCCGCTGTCCCTGGCGGAGGCGGACAAACCGGGAAGCGGGGTCGAGAAGGAGAACGCTTTACTGTGGTACTACGACCGGATGAAGATTTTCAGCACCGAATCGGTCTCCCGTGTGGAATTTGAGAACCTCTGGCTGGAGAACGGGGACCTCTATGTGAGCTACGACGGGATAAAGGAGACGGAGTACGGACCTGTCCTGACGAGCCTCACCGGCCCTTATCCGGATGGGGTAGTCAACCACTAGACGGAGGCTTGACAAATCCATACCGGGAGGGTATACTGAAACCAGAAAGGGCGCTGCCGGTAGACGGTTAGCCCCCCTACATTGCGATTGAAGTAACCGCCGGGTTGGGGAACCGAGGGCGGTTACTTCTTTTTGCCGTTATGTACCTGAAGAAACAGGCCGCAAATGCCAATGATAACGAGACAGAACTGGAAAAATTCTGAGTATGTCAACACAGGCATCCCCCTCCTTTCATCGGAGAGGGAAAGAAGTCCCTCCCCGGGATGGAGAGGCTAACCGTCCACCGTTACTGGCAGCGCTGAAAGATGATTCTTTCCTGTGGTCAGCATAACACAGATTTCGAGAGGATACAACAGATAAATTGCTCTAAAGGAAAAAACCGGACGCGCTGGCAGCGCGTCCGGCTTTTTCATCGCTCCGGAAAGTCCATGCCCTTCGGCAGTCCAAGGACGTAATCGGCGGATACATTATAGAACTTGCAGAGCTTGATCAGGTCATCTATACCATACCGTGATACCCGCAATTCATATTTTGAGACGGCAGCCTGCTCACACCCCAAAACGGCCGCCACCTCCTTCTGCACAATGTCCCGGTCTTGACGGAGCGCTGTGAGACGATCAACATAATCCATAAGATTTCACCTCGTGGTCATCATAAATATTCCGAATCCGACTATTTACATTTAATCTGTTTCGGAGTATGATTAGTCTGATATAGATTATTTGTCGAGGTGAATACATTATGCAAGGCCATTATACTAAATCAAAAGTTCTTTCTGTTTCCATTCCGGAGGCTGCGCATGAACAGCTGCAAAAAATAGCTACGGAGACAGGGCGGACGGTCCCTGGATACATACGGTATTTGATTACGCAGGAATTTCAACGCTTAGGGCTGCCACTATATACCATTATCAGCCCAAAAGAATCCCGGACGGACCGGTGAGCGGTCCGTCCGGGATTCCCTGCGTGTCAAAAAACTATGAAGGGATTCTCTCCTTGTGTGGGGGGAGCTCGAGGGGGGCGAAGCCCGCCCCGAATGTAATCATCCGCCCCCGTGGGCTGGCCTATGGCCAGCCTTAGCGCTAAAAGCGCCGCTTTGCGGCGCTTCACGGAAAAGCCTGCACAGCAGGCGTTCCGCAAGCGAAGCGAGGACTTTTGCGCAGGCACAGCCGGAGCAAAAGTATCGGCGGCATTGGAGGGTCATGCGGCATTTCGGAAATCTACAACTGCAATCTCCGTCAGCATATTTTTTAGTTTGCCTATAATTTCCTCAATTTTTTGAAATGTTACGCCGTCAATATACTCCTCTCCGCACTGCCTGCATCGAAGACAGGGAACATTTTTGATGATGATATAGCATCCGTCGCAGGATGTCATATAAACTGTCGTCCCGGGGTCCGCAGCGCTGTCTTTGCACAAAAGGCACTTCATTCCACCTGCTCCTTCCTTGTTCTCCAATCGTTCTCCCACTGTTCAGGGGAGGGATAATATGCTGTAATAATCCACAGCTGCTCTCCGTTTGAACCAATCACCGCATGGAGCGGCCTCTTTTTACTGCAACTTCCCAAAATCAGGCAGCTTGGGTAGGGATAATCATCCGGATACTGCTCGATGATCTCTCCCGACATGATGCAGTGAAGAACATCATTAGAGCGTATCCCGCGCTGCTCCAGCCGTTTAACAGCATGGAGGGTGATGACGATTTTCTCCAGTGTACATAGCTTTTGCAGTTCCTCCAGAGATAATTCCAAGGTCCGCACCTCCCTCTGTCTGCCTCAAATATACCATCTACCGGCGGCGATGTCAACCGCTGGGCCTTATCGGAACCAGTAGTACGCTCGCTTCTCCGTCTCACGGCGGAGCTCGCCGCCGTTGGTCTCCGCTACACGGCGGGAGGCGGTGTTGTCGGGGTAGACTGTCACCAGGATCTCTTCGGTGATGCCTATGCGGCGGGCCTCCTCCAGCATCAGACGCAGAAGCGCCTTTCCATAGCCCTTCCCGTGCTGGTCGGAGGCGACGGCATAACCGATGTGGCCTCCCGCCTCCCGGAGCGCGTCCGTGAGGCGGTGGCGCAGATTGCCCATGCCCACGGGGACGCCATCCGCCATGAGCCAGAAGGTGCTAGCGGGAACCATCCAGTCCTCCAGGCCAATCCCCCGGGCTATATGAACCTTTTTCTCCAGCCATGCGGGAAATGCGGCATAATCCATCTGGTATGCAGAATTTAGAAAGCCGTTTTCCGGCGGAATGCACTGGAGCATGTCGTAGAACTCCCTGCCGTCGGTCAGGGATAGGGGCTGTAAGTATAGCATTTTCATTCCTCCTAAACAGAAACCGGGCGGGTATCGACACCCCGCCCGGTTATAGATTTTCAAAGCACGCGCCACAGGGCAGCGTAAGCGTCTCAATAGCGCGAAAGGATAGACGCACGATCCGGCATCGGCCCAAAGCACCCCGCAGGACAACCAGTCCAACAGGTCGCAGCGTAAATAATCAAAACATCAGGGGATTCTCAAGGGGACCAAGGTCCCCTTGAGGGCACTTTTGGTACTTTTCCTGCAAGGGAAAAGTACGTCCCCACCGCCGTCGAGGCGGTAAGATCACTTGATAATTTCTCCCCGGGCCTTCTTCTCCTCGATCTCCCGGAGGGCGTCCTTGTGGCTGAGATTCACGCGGCCCTTCTCGTCGATCTCGGTGACCTTGACCCACATCATGTCGCCGATCTTGCACACATCCTCCACCTTCTCCACCCGGTGGTTCGCCAGCTTGGAGATGTGGACCAGCCCGTCCTTGCCGGGGGCCAGCTCCACGAATGCGCCGAACTGCATCAGGCGCACGACGCGGCCATAGTACAGGGAACCAACCTCGGGCACAAACACGATCTGGTCGATGGCGTGCTTGGCGGCCTCGGCGGACTCGGTATTGGGGGAGGCAATGCGGATGGTGCCGTCGTCCTCGATGTCGATCTTGGCCCCGGTGTCGGCCACGATCTTCTGGATGACAGAGCCGCCCTTGCCGATGACGTCCCGGATGTTGTCGGGGTCAATGTGCATGGTGATCATCTTGGGAGCCCACTTGCTGACCTCAGGCCGGGGCTTGGCGATGCAGGGGATCATGATCTGGTCCAGAATCTCGCACCGGGCGTCGTAGGTGATGTCCAGGGCGTTTTTAATGATCTCCATGGTCAGGCCGTCGTTCTTCAGGTCCATCTGGATGGCGGTGATGCCCTTCTTGGTGCCGCCCACCTTGAAGTCCATCTCGCCGTGGAAGTCCTCCACGCCCTGGATGTCGATGAAGGTGGTGAAGGAGCCGTCGTCGTCCTGGATGAGGCCGCAGGAGATGCCGGCCACGGGGGCCTTGATGGGCACGCCGGCGTCCATGAGGGCCAGGGTGGAGCCGCAGATGGAGCCCTGGGAGGTGGAGCCGTTGGAG
>CAJUPS010000087.1 GCA_910588045.1 uncultured Oscillospiraceae bacterium
TTTGCACACCCAACCTCTTTGTGCAATATTTATTTTTCAAACAAGCCCTAGTATTACAGGCTTCGTCCAAGTGCATAAATTTTCAGCAGCAACCACCCTTCAAACCGGACTCCGCGCTACTGTACCTGTGCATTATAGCGTCCCTCGTTGATCGTGCGAATGACCTCCAGAGGGACCTTCGGCCTCCGGTCATAGTACAGAAGGCCGTTTTCTTCCGTTTCAATGTCCGTCAACTGCGTATAGCAAAAGCCCTGTACGCATTCGCTGTCCCGCAACGCCTGTATCAGGTCAGCATACTTTTGGATAAACGCATTTTGTTCGTTGACCTCGCAATATCCCCAAGCGTGTTCTGTAGTAGAACCCGGCGCATAGCGAACCCCTCCAAACTCTGTCACCAGCACAGGCTGCCCGCTGTATTCCCAACCATCCGCAAACAGCCGCCGCCCGCCCGGGTGGAGATGCAGAATCGTTTCCATGCCGCAGAAATGCCGCGCCAGCTCCTCTCCGGCAGAGGCATAGTCATGGATTGTCAGCAGATCTCCACAGGTATGTTCCCAGCCGTCGTTATCTATGACGAGGCGGCTCTGGTCGATGGATTTTGTGAGGTAGTACAATGCGGCACTGTGGGCCTGCTGGCGCTTGTCATAGGAAATTTCCTGGATACCCCACGATTCATTCAGCGGCGTCCATGCAATAATGCACGGATGGTTGTAGTCGCGCTCTATAACATCCTGCCATTCCTGATACATGCTGTGGGCATACTCTCTTGAGTATATATAGGCCGACCCGATCTCTCCCCATACAAGCAGTCCCATCCGGTCAGCGTGATAGAGAAACCTGGGGTCCTCTGCCTTCTGATGCTTACGAACGCCGTTAAAGCCCATTGCCTTGATCAACTCGATGTCCCGGATAAACGCCCCATCCTCCGGTGCCGTCAGAAGCGAGTCCGGCCAGTAGCCTTGGTCGAGTATCAACTTCTGGTAGTAGGGACGGTTATTGAGCATGAAAACCCCGTTTTCCACAGACACCTTCCGCATACCGAAATAGGACTGCACGGTGTCATATACACCTTCCGAACCGCACAGGCGGAAGGTTACATCAAATAAACGGGGCGTTTCAGGAGACCACGTCAGATCCTCACAGAAATTCCACGCCTGCATGGCCTGCTGGTCGAGCTGTACCGAAAAGCTTCCCTTTCGGCTGAAGGCCGTATGGGAGACACACGCTACACGTTGTCCCTGGTAGTCGATCGCCGCCTCCAGACGAACATCTGCCGCCTTGTTCAGTCTGTATTCAAACTGTACGGATCGCTGGTCAAACAGCGGTGTAATATGGCATTTCTCAAGATACACCTCATTCACGGCTTCCAGCCAGACACTCTGCCAGATACCGGTGGTACGGGAATAGAAGATCCCTTTTCCTGTGGGTTCCCAATACTGTTTGCCGCGGGGGATCTCCAGATTTCGGTGATCGTCTTTGGCGCACAATTCAATCACATTTTCCCCCGCTTTGTGTACAACTTCTGTAATATCCACGGAGAACCCTGTCTGCCCTCCGATATGCTCCGCCTGAAATGCACCATTGACCCATACGCGGCAGCGGTAATCCACCGCCCCGAAATGCAGCAATATGCGTTTTCCCTCCATGGACTGCGGCAGTGCAAAGACCTTGCGATACCACGCCGCCTTATGGAAACCTGCATCATGAATCCCCGACAGCACGGTTTCAGGCGCGTATGGAACAAGGATCGTTTTATCATATGTCTTTGTATCAAAGGAAAAATCCCAGGCGCCATTTAGTGAGAGCCAGTCCTCCCGCACAAAATCCGGCCTTGGGTATTCGCTCCGGGGCAATTCATTCATGACGTTTCCTCCTGTCTATTGGACGGTCATACTAAATGACGCGTCCTGCTTATCAAGCGGCGTACTGATTTCTGAAACAACCAGCCCGCCATCGCGGTGTCTCAGGTACAAACCTGGCATATTCTGCGCTTCCAGTGAGATGCCGCCCCGGTGATCCAGTGACTCATGCTGAATCCAGGTTGCATCCTGTCTAAGATCCTCGCTGCCGTCACCTTTGGAGAGTACCACCCTCTCTCCGTCGTGCCGAAGGAAATACCCCGGCATATCAACGGATTCCAAAGTGATTCCATTGCCGTCCGCCAGACCGGGGATCACACGCCATTGCGACTGCGTGAGCGTATACGGCCCCGACGCGTTGGCAATGACTGCGCTGCCGTCCTTGTCGTGGTAGATATGACAGTCCGAAAGATTGCTGGAGCGCAGTCGTGCAATGCGGTAGACCCTCTCGATCTGCCAACGCTGGGCGGGACTTTCGCTTGGAGCACTCAAGCGCAGTTCCTCCGGGGACTGTCCGGCTGCATCCCAGCACAGACCGCTGGCTGCACTCTGGATCTGATACCCGCCGCTGCCGTCCGGGCAGAATACCCAACCACTTTCAGACGTGCTGGCAGAGTTTTCCCGCAGAGCATACGCGCTGCCTTCCTGAGAAATTACAAAACATGTCCCCGATGTACGGTCGATCCGCCACGTCTGCGTATCCTCTCCGGTGTCTATCCCCAGGGCCAGGCTGTGCTCCGGCTCTCCGGAACCGTCCAGGCAAAGGCCGGAGGACTGGTTGACAAACTTGTACTCCGCGCCGGAAACCAGGAGCTGTCCGCCGCACAGCAGGCCATACCCGCATTGAATTTCGTTGAACGCGCCGTTGTAGCAGTTTCCCAGTTCGATCAGCTGATCGTCAACCGCCAGGAACGTTCCGCTCCAGCCGCTTCCGGTGGGTTCATCCCGGACCGCCGTCAGGGGTGCGTCAGTCAACTCCCACGACTTCCCTCCATCCACGGAGGTGAAACACATGCTGGGCGAACAGGTATCGTTCATACCACGCACGAACAACCGCTCGTATGTACTGCCGTCATCCATGCTCGCCAGCATGGGGCTTTGGTACGCCGCCTCACCGCTGGCTGTCATAATGGGGATGCCTGGGTCCTCCGGGTCGCCCCAATGAATACCGTCCGCAGATGTGCGGCAGGCCGCCATACCGTTGTGCCCTCCGGCAATGTTTTCATAGACCATAAAGTAGGTGCCGTCGCAAAGCCGGGTGACGCGCGGCATACCGGGCCGCCACATGGTCTCGCTTACGCCCAGAATCCAATTCGGACTGCCTTTTCCTACGATGATCGTATAATCTGACCAGGTGAGTCCTCCATCTGTGGAGATCTCTTGGGCAAGGCACTGGTCATAGCCATCCTGCCTTTCGTCTGAATAGTAGCAGACCAGGCGGCCGTCCCCGCTGACGGCAAACTCCGGTTCCCATACGCTTCTCTTCGCCCCACCCCAGGGTGCGAGGTCGCTGTGGCGGGTCCATGTCCGCCCGTCATCCTCGCTGCGCCAGATGTGGATGCAGTATTCCGCTGCAGCATCCCAATCCGACACTGCGAACAGGATTGTCCCGGCGGCAAAGTCTCCCAGGTCCTGGGGCAGGACATACAGCCCGCACATCCCCACCTTATCCCTGGAGAGTCCTGGAAATTCCGAGGCATCCAGCTCCGACACCTTCGTCCAGGTCTTTCCAAGATCGGCGCTCTCATAAAAATAGAAGCTCTTCATGCCCCGCCAGCTTGTTACCAGCGGAAAACTGCGCTGCCATGTGGCCAGAAGATTCCCGTTTGGCAGAACAACAGCGCGCTCATAAAAACAGCGGTTGTCTTCCACATCGCCATAGATGGCGGTCCTATAAGCCGGAGCCGTCCCGCTCAAATCCTCTACGGCGGCCATTATAACACCAGCGTCAAGAGGCGCTGCTTTCGGTGCACAGGCTGAGACAGATATGCAAAGGATAGCAGCGCATAGAATCAATCGAAATCTTTTCAAATCAAATTCCCTCCACCTATGAGAACGCTCTTATTTCCCCGCTGCAGATCACGCAGTTTTGTGCATGGAAGCCAACATATCCATATAGAATAGGGGCTGGGTCACGGTAGGACAGGACCTCCTTGCCATCCAGCGCCACCTTGAGCGTATCACCGCGCATTTCGATGCGGAGTACCGCCTGCCCAGTCATCTTTTGGGAGAAACGACAGAGCAGGGCCGCATCGTAACGGTGCCGCCACAGGCTGATCCCCTCCGCCCCCAAGCTGAGGCGGTAGCCAATAAAGAAGTTGGTCCCCAATTCCTTATCTCCACCCTCTCCGCCGTCAGCCAGGGCTGTGGCACGGAGCAAGACCCCGGCCTGTCCACCTGGGTGCACTTCATTTGCGATAAGCGTGGCTTCGATCGTCCCATCCGTATAGATAAATTTTCCGTGACGCTTGTCAAAGGGGCCGAAATTCTCTACGCACATGGTCTCTTCTTGACGGGGCGGCTGCTCATAGAACTCCGCAGCCTGTCTGTGCACATGTGGCATAGTCACGCGGTGGATACCGGAAGGCATCTGTATCTGTAAAAAGGTCACTTGTCCGCTACACTCCGCCACGCAGTGGCATATCTGTCCATCCAGCAGCACCTCCGGGGTGGAAAGCACATCTGGGAACATAAGCGTATACGTGCCGCTGCGGGGAATGCTTACCCGAAAATCTGCCCCGTTCGGGAGAACCGCTGGCACCGGAAATACCGGACTGTTCTCCCCTTTCCCGCTAAAAGCCGTATATCCGATTTGTATGCTGCCGCCATCAGAGAAATAGCCCACCGGAAGTCCCGATATATCCGCCGCTATCGACGGCAGGCGCCGCCCGTCCAGATACAGCTGCACAGTACCCGGCGCGGTGTCCCACTCCGCGTAGATACGGTGGAGCGCCTCCGGACGGAAGGTTTCCGGCAGCGGTATCTCTTCCTGGCAGGAATGCCCGGAAAGCAGGACTTTTCCCTCCGCCAACCGGAAAGTCAGCTCCACCCCACCCAGAAGGATGCCGCACGTCTGCGAACTGTCCAGCGCCAAATGGAACTCCGCCGCCCCGGCGGCGGGCAGCGCCTCCCGGGTCTGGCAACGGAACGGGCCGTTTACACTGCGGCATCTGCCGTCCACGTGCCAGCTGCCCGCGCAAACCTCCCAGCCGGACCCCGCCTCATCGAATACATCCTCCCAGGCCGGACGCAAGGGTTCAGGCTGGGGCGTTCTGCTTGGTCCCTGGACATAAGCGCCGTCCTCACACAGCAGGATCGGGTCGATATTGAGGTCGCGGGTCTGGTCCGGGTTCAGATTGTGGTAGGCGATGTAATACGTACTCAGGTCAGGGCCCAGCACCGTACTGCTGTGGCCCAGACCCACCGGACCGTCCTCTGTGCGTACAAGCAGCGGGTTTCGGGGATTGTCATGAAACGGCCCCAAGGGGTGATCGCTGACCGCGGCATGAATGCGGTACCCCTTGGACAAATAGTGGTTGCCCGTGTAGGTCAGATGGTACTTCCCATTCCGCTTCACCACAAAGGGGCCCTCCGTCCATCCATGGAGGTACGCTCCGATATAGTGCGGCTCCCCGAACTGGGTGGGGGAGGACATTTCACACCCGAGGATCCCGTTGTCATCCGCCCAGTAAGCATACCATCTCCCGTCGTCGTCCACGAAAACAGATAGATCGATGTTGTGCCCTATGTTGTCCGTAATCTTATGAAACGGGCCTGTAGGGGAACTGCTGCACAGTACATAATGCCCCAGGCCGTCGGGTGAGGTGTACATATAAAACTGTCCCTCTGAATAGACGACCTCCGGCGCAAAGGGGGACCGATCCCCCAATTCGCTTTCGGGCACGACCGTACCGGCATATTCCCAATGGAGCAGATCGTCCGAGCGCCAGCAACGCACCTGCGGATTCGTGCAATAGAGATAATACTGCCCGTTATACCGCAGAATGAATGGATCGGCAAAATCGCCGTGCTTTTTAATTGGATTTATATATGTTTCCATCATTATCCCTTAATTCCGGTCAGCGCCAGGGAATCCACAAAATACTTCTGGCAGGTAATAAATAAGATCAGCACCGGCAGCAATGCGATCAGCGACGCCGCCATCACCAGCGGAATATCCGTCTGCTGTTCATAGTGGGAACTCAGCAGTGCGATGGCCAGCTGGATCGTCCGCTTCTCCGGGCTGTGCGTATAGATCATTGGCCCCATATAATCGTTCCATGTGCCCATGAAAAGCATGATGCCGTTGGTGACAATGGCAGGCTTGCACATGGGCAGGAAAATACGCCAGTATGCCTTGAAGTAGCTGCACCCGTCTATCAGCGCCGCATCCAGGTATCCCTTGGGAAGCCCTGTCATGAATTGGCGCATAAAGAAGATATTGGAGATATTGCACAGCGACACCGGCACGATCAGCGGCAGCAGTGTGTCGATCCACCCCAATTTTGAGTAGAGGATAAAGCTTGGCACCAAAAGCACCACGCCCGGGACCATCATGGTGGACATAAGCATCAGGAAGATCACCGAGGAGCCGGGAAAACGCAGCTTGGAAAAAGCGAAGGCGGACATGGTCGACGTCAGGGTGCTGCACGTCAAAACCACGGCGGTGATCAGGCAGCTGTTGAAGATGCCGGTCACCAGATCCGCCGCCTTCCAGATCTCAATATAGTTTTTCCAGTCCACCGGGTTGGGGAGCCACTCCGGCGGAATCTTGTATACCAGGTTTGCCTCCTTGAGGGAGGTGGAAATCATCCACACAAAGGGCAGGATCATGGTACACGCGCCCAGGAAGACGATGGTAAAGGCAAAAATCGTCCCCGGGGACCATTTCTTTTTCAAATTCATACATTATTCCCCCTCATAGACCCATTTGCGCGAAGCCACGAACTGAATAATGGTCACGATCATAATAAACGAGCCGAATACCAGCGCGGCGGCACAGGCGTAGCCCATCTGACTGCTTTGGAACGCCTTCTGCCACACATAGTAGATCACCGATGCGACGCCGTAGTTCCGCCCGCCGTCCTCCGTAAACAACTGTACCTCCAAAAACGTCTGTAGAGAGCCGATCAGGCAGGTCAGCAGCAGATAGAAGGTGGTCGGCGTGATCAGGGGAAGCGTGATCTGGCGGAACTGCTGCCATGAGGATGCTCCATCGATCCTTGCCGCCTCATAATAGGACACAGGTACATTTTTCAGCGCGGCAATATAGTAAATAGAGGTAATGCCGATCATCTTCCAGGCAATCATGAATACGATCATGCGCCTTGTCCATACCGGATCTCCCAGCCAGTTGGGGCCGCTGATGCCGAACAGGGCGAGGAAGTTGTTCACGATCCCGTACTGCGAGTTGAACAGCCACTTCCAGATCAGCGTCAACGCCACAATGGAGGAAATATAGGGCAGATAGTAGATCACACGGAATGTCCGCTCCCCCGGCTTCTTCGTATGGCAGTAGTGGGCAAACGCAAGGGAGAGAACCATATAGAACGGAATGGGAATCAGATAATAAAAGGTGTTTTTCAGCGCGATCCAGAATTTGGGGTCCGCAAACATGCGCTGGAAATTGCGAAAGGCCACAAAGGTCTGCTTGGGCGAGAGAATATTCCAGTTGGTAAATGCTGCATAGACGCAAAGGCACAGGGGAAACAGGAAGAACACAAAGAAATGGATAATCTGCGGCGTAACAAACAGGAGTCCTGCTGCGGCCTCGCGCCGTCTGAGAGAGCCGCGCTTTGCCGGGCGCTTTTCAGCTTTCATCAATACACTCTGCTCCTTTCTATGTCGCTGTCCATACGTTTGGGCGCCGGCAGGCCTACCGCCCGTCGGCGCCCGAACCGGCTATGGATCAATCAATCGTATACTCCGCTTTCAGCGCGATGCTCTCATCCAGCAGCTGTTGGCAGGTGCCAGCGACAGAATTACAATATTCCTCAGCGGTCATCGTCCCCTCGTAGACCGCCGCTGCATTAGAGTTGAACTCCGCAAACCACTCCTGGTTAAACGTGCGGGACTGGGTGGCCAGACGGGCCGTGTTCTCCATCATATCGAACAGGACCTGCTTGTTGGCCGGGGCCTTGCCAGCGTCCACGAACTCACCATAGGCCATATCCTTCAGGGTGGGGATGGCCTGACCCATCTGATAGGCTGTGCGCTGGGTATCCTCGTTGTAGGCCAGGTAAGCGGCCAGGTTGCAGGCGGCCTCCGGGTTCTTGGTGGCCGCGGAAACCGCCAGGCCAGCGGTACCGAACCAGATCTCCGTCTTTCCCGTGTTGGGGCTGACAGGCCAGGGCATGACGTCCCATTCAAAATCGCAGTTGGCCCACAGGTCCGCAAGGCTCCAGGTGCCCGCGCCCACCATGGCCAGCTTGCCCTGCTTGAAACGGTCATAGTCGCCCAGGGCGGTGCTTTCCTCGGGGGTAGGCGCCACGCCGTGTACCAGCGTCAGGTCGGCGCAGAACTGCATGGCTTCGATAAAGGCGGGGTCCGTGATCTTGACCTGGGTGAGGGTTTCCTGATCGACCCATTCCGTGCCGTTGGACCAGACGGCAGCTTCTCTGGAGTATCCGCCAGTACCATAGATCTTGGAGTCGCCCTCGCCGCTGGTCAGCTTCTTGGCGGCCTCAATGAAATCGTTCCAATCCCAGGGATCATCGGCGGTGGGAGGCGTAACGCTGGCCTGCTTGAACAGATCGACATTGTAGAAAATCGGGAAGGCGCTGACGTCCTTGGGGAAGGCATAGATATTACCCTGGCCCTGGTACTCACCGTCGTAGCGGTAAACCTTGTTGAGGCAGTTCCAGACGTTGTCAGGGTCGAAGATGTCGTTGCTCTCGGCGTAGGCCGTCAGGTCATAGAGGCTGCCAGTGGAGGCGTACTTCATCAGCCAGTCAATGTTGATGTAGAAGACGTCGGGGCACTGGCCCGCGCCGATCATGGTCTGCAAGCGGGTGTCAAAGTCGTTGTCGGGAACAACGATGTACTCCACTTCCACATCCTGATACTCGTTTTCAAACTGCTCGATCATGGTGGTGAAGGTAGCGATCTCCGCGTCGGTTCCCCAGCCCATGAAGGTGAGCTTGGTCTTTTCACCGGACGGTTCACTGGCGGGCTTATCGTCTTTGTCCGCCGGGGCGGCGGGAGACGCAGGATTGTCAGCGGGAGCATTCGGCTGTCCGTCAGACTTAGAGCAGGCGGCCAGCAACAGGGCCATCACGAGGGCCAGAAGCAAGGCAAGAATACGCTTTTTCATAGTGTGTCCTCCGTTTCGAGTTTTGTTTAAGACAAGAATCCTGTTTGATTCCCGATGTCATTATTATAGCCGGGCAGATATTTGATGTCAATATTTCCAAAAACTCTTTGAAAATACGGCGGATTATGGCTTTTTCTACATGTACTCTGTTTTTATTGTGCAGAACGCCCGATTCTTTTGACCATAATTTGTGCTTTTATCTATATGGACATCCCTTCCAAGGCGTGCTACACTGTAATTGCCGCAGATCTCTATTATATGCTGCGGCGCGGCTATCCCACGAGGAGAGAGCCGCGCTGCCGGGAGGTAGATTCCTATGGGGAAAAAACTTGAAATAGATTTAGAGGATGAGGAACTGTTGTGCAACCTGGGTGTTGCGTTCTCCTCCCCGGTTCGGATACAAATTCTGAAGCTCCTGTATTTCAACAGCTTCAACGTAGGTGAAATCGCCAAGAAGCTGCAAATCCCAGCCTCCAGCGCAGCGTTATATATCCGTTCACTGGAGGCGGCGGGGCTGATCAACACCCAGGTAAAAAAGGGCAGCCGGGGCGCAATGAAAATTTGCAGCTGGCGCTACGACCTGATCAACCTCCGCCTCACCGCGGACAACCCGGATGTAGAGCGGGCCAGTACGGTCTCCATGCCTGTTGGGCACTATACGGACTGCAAGGTCTTTCCCAGCTGCGGGCTTGCTTCCGCCACAGCCCCCATCGGGTATGACGACGACCTTCAGAGCTTTTATCTGCCGGAGCACACCCAGGCGCAGATCCTTTGGAGTGCCGCCGGTTATGTGGAATACAAATTCCCGTTTCAGGTAACGGAGGACAAGGAGGTCAAGCGGATGATCCTGACCTTCGAGGCCTGTTCGGAGGCGTTGAATTTCAACGAGGACTGGCCCTCCGATATTACCGTGTGGATCGACGGGGTGGAATGTGGGACATGGCGGTGCCCGGGGGATTTCGGGAGCCGCCGCGGGCGGCTCAGCCCGGAGTGGTGGAGCAGCGGCAGCTCCCAATACGGGAAGCTGGTGCGGGTGGAAATCTCCGAGGACGGTTGTGCAATCAATGAAGAAAATGTGCCGGGTATCACCATGAAGGATTTCCATTTTTCCCCGGAAAAGCCCGTTATCGTGCGGATCGGGAACAAGGAGGACGCCGAGTTCGCAGGCGGCTTCAACCTGTACGGCGCACATTTCGGGGATTATGAGCAGGACATCGTGCTGTCCTTCTTTTATTAAAAACAGGGGTGAAATTTCATGCAAGGGATCACTATTTCCGGCTTTGCCGATGAGATTTGCAATGATTTTGCCCAGCAGCTCACAGTTGTGAAGCGGCTGGGCATGGCGTACATATCGCTTCGCAGTGCCTGGGGGAAAAACATTGCGGACTACACCCCGGACGAGATCCGGGAAACCGTCCTGCCCTGTTTGCAGACAGCCGGTGTCAAGGTATCCTCCCTGGGCAGTCCAATCGGCAAAATCGACATTCAGGACGAACCCGCCTTTCAGCGGCAGCTGGCCCAGCTGGAAAGCCTGTGCGGGATCTGCAAGCTGCTGGACTGCCGGTATATCCGCGTTTTCAGCTTCTTCATCCCCCCAGAGCAGGACCCGGAAGCCTTCCGCGACAGGGTCCTTGAAAAACTCGCGCAATTCGAGTCGGCGGCCCGGCAGCATGGAATCATCCTGCTGCACGAGAACGAAAAAGGCATCTACGGCGACACCGCCGGGCGGTGCCTGACCCTGCTGCGGTCCATCGGCAGTCCGTACCTGCGCGCCGCGTTTGACTATGCCAACTTCGTCCAGTGCGGCCAGGATACCGTCCAGGCGTGGCAGCTGCTGCACAGCTATGTAACGTACATCCACGTCAAGGACGCCCTGGCATCCGGTGGGGAAAATGTAGTCTGCGGCACCGGCGACGGACAGATCGAGCCGCTGCTGCGCCGGGCCATCCGTCAGGACGGCTACCAGGGCTTTCTGACGCTGGAGCCTCATCTGGCTTTGTTTGACAGCTTCAAGACCTTGGAGCAGCAAACATCCAGCGGAGGACTCTCTATAAGCAAAGCAAAGGATGGCGCGGAGGGATACCGTCTGCAATACGAAGCCCTCCAGGCCATCCTTACCCGTATTTGAAGTCAAAGGAGATCATAAGCTGTGGACAAAATTCGATATGGCATTGTAGGCATGGGCGGGCAGGGCAGCGCCTACGCGGGATTCCTCAGCGGCAAGGCCGGTCCCTCTGCACCTCAGTGCCCGCCCCACTGTGCCCTGGGGGCGCTGTGCGATACCGACCCGGAGAAGGAGAAAATGTGTGCCGGGGTCTATCCGGAGTACCCCTTTTTCCGGGACTGGAAGGAAATGATTGCATCTGGCAGTATCGACGCCGTTATTACGACCGTTCCCCACTACCTGCACCATGAGATTGCTATTTACTGTCTTGAACACGGTATGAACGTGCTGGTGGAAAAACCCGCGGGCGTCCGGGCCAAGGATGTTGCGGCCATGAACGCCTGTGCCGCAGCCCACCCGGAAGCGGGCTTCGGCATCATGTTCAACCAACGCGCTAACAAGCTGTACCAGAAGGTGCGTGAGATCGTGGCATCCAGTGAGATGGGAGAAATCCGCCGCAGCCAATGGATCATCAACACCTGGTGGCGTCCGGACAGCTACTATCAGCAAAGTACCTGGCGTGCCACCTGGGGCGGCGAGGGCGGCGGGGTCCTGGTCAACCAGGCCCCTCATCAATTGGATCTATGGCAGTGGATCTGCGGCACACCGGTGAAGGTGTTCTCCAAAAACCTCACCGGGCGCTATCGGAAGATCGCGGTGGAAAACGATGTAACGATGCTGGCCACCTTTGCCAACGGCGCAACAGGCACTTTCATTACCTGCACCCATGACGCCAACGGCACTGACCGGCTGGAGATCGACCTGGACGGCGGAAAGATCGTAGTGGACAACAGCAGAACTGCCACAGTCTCCCGCTATCTGGATGCAACTGGCCACCGTGTCACCGAAACATATCTCAACGACCATCTGCGCATGGACCAGCTTGCCGACGCCCGCCAACTGGACACGCAGGTGATCGAGGGCACGGACAGTTGGGGACTCCAGCATCTGACGGTGATGGAGGACTTTGCCCTGCATTGCCTGACCGGCAGTCCACTGCTGGCTCCCGGCACAGAAGGCATCAACGGAGTCAATCTGGCCAACTCGTCTCAGCTCTCATCCTGGACTGGCCGGGAAGTGGATAATCCTTGCAACCCGGAAGAATTCGCCCGGGAACTGGACAAGCGCATCGCCAACGAGGGTATGTTCCCGACCCGGGAGCAGGGATAGCTGCACCGCTTTATACTGGCTCCCACCCCTCATCGCGACAACAGTGCATCCTTTTATTTCCTAGACACCACGGGCAACGCGCCATACCAGCTGCTTCTATCCTGCCATTTGGCGTACGTGATCTGCACCAGTGTCTTCAAAGATAGAGCCTCACTCACAACCGATTCAATTCTTCACGCAGCCATTCCGCAACGGCGGTCTTCTCGTCCTCTGTCTTTGCCCGCTCGTACTTTGAGAGTGCCTCATCCCGGAGCCCCTCAGACTTCGTCTCCCATGCCAGAAAGTCCGGTTTGGTCATAGTTCCCTTTTTTGTTCGGGCAAAATATTTTTTATAGGCTCGCTGGTGGATGGCCCAGATCTCATTGTTGAGTACCTTGGCCCGGAAGTTCTTGGTGGAGCCCACCTCCCGGCAGGTCTTACCCTCCTCACTGTTGGGCGCCGGACGGTCGCAGTAGTTGTAGCTGGCGCCCGGCGTCTGCAAAAACCAGCGTCCGCAGTTGGCGCACCGCTTGGGAACAAAGCCTCTCTGCAGACCCCGCATCAACTCTACATAAACGAAATCTTCCAGTCGGTCGAAGTACAGCTTCTCCACCAGCTCATGATGCTCTTCATCAATCTCCAGCACAGCATACTGGATGTTCACTTGGGGCGCATCTACCTCTGGCGATTTTCCAAGACTCACGCCGCTCACAAAAGCATCCAAACAGTTTTCATAGATCTGCTGGGCCAGAGGAATCTTCCTCTGGCCTTTCTTTTTTTCAGAGGCTGTCCTCTGGAACGCCTCCGTTAAAAACCAGGAGTACCTTCCTTGAATAAAGCAGACAGCGTTGGCCTGCTCCCGCATATAGGCAGCATCCTTTTCTCCTTCTGAGAAAATGTACTCTTCAAAAG
>CAJUPS010000088.1 GCA_910588045.1 uncultured Oscillospiraceae bacterium
ATCCCCGGCGAGATCCTCAACAAGCCCGGCCGGTTCACCGAGGAGGAGTTCGCCATCATGAAGGAGCACACCACCATCGGCTCCAGCATGATGGAGACCGCCACCGTCCACGGCTCTGAGCCCCTCATCAAGGTGGCCCGGGACATCTGCCGCTGGCACCACGAGCGCTGGGACGGCCGGGGCTATCCCGACGGCCTGGAGGGGGACGATATTCCCATTTCCGCCCAGATCGTGGCCCTGGCGGACGTGTACGACGCCCTGACCAGCCCCCGGGTCTATAAGCCCGCCTTCCCCCATGAGAAGGCCATCGAGATGATCCTGGGCAACCAGTGCGGCTCCTTCAATCCCCTGCTCATGGAGATCTTGCAGGAGGTGGCCCCCGAGTTGCCCGGCCAGCTCCAGGCCGGGGACGAGAGCCGTACCGCCCAGATGGAGATGCGCTCCGTGGCCCAGGAGATGCACCACTACGAGGAGCTTTCCGCCTCCGAGCGGACGCTACAGCTGCTGGAGCACGAGCGGATGAAGTACAGCTTCTTCGCCGCCATGAGCCAGGAGATCCAGTTCGAGTACACCGTGGATCCTTCCATCGTGACCCTGAACACCTGGGGGGCCAACCGCCTGGGCCTGCGCGAGACGGTCATGGACCCCCTACATAACGACAAGGTCCGCGCCATCCTCCAGGGGGAGAGCCTGGACGGTCTGGTGGAAGCCCTCCGCGCCACCACCCCGTCCCAGCCGGTCGTGAAATACCAGTGCAAAATCGTCCTGGACGGGGAGGCCCGCTGGTGCCGGATCATCGCCCGGGCCACCTGGAGCGCCGACGAGCCCCCCCGGTACACCGGGGCCATCGGCAAGGCCGTGGACATCCACGACTCCCAGATGAAGTTGGCCGCCCTGGAGCGCCTGGCCTCCCACGACACGCTGACGGGCCTTCTCAACCACGCCAGCGCCAAGAAGCAGATCATCCAGCGCATCGAGGACCGGCCCGGCAGTCAGTTTGCCATGGTGATCGTCGATCTGGACCATTTCAAGAACGCCAACAACACCTACGGGCACATCTTCGGCGACAACGTGCTGAAGTTCCTGGCGGACCGGCTGCAGGAGAGTATCCGCGGGGCGGACATCGCCGCCCGGGTGGGCGGGGACGAGTTCCTGCTGTTCCTGGAGTACGGCGGGGAGCTGGACCCCATCATCTCCCGTATCTACCACTCCATTTCCGGCAGCATATTCGAGGACTTCCCCATCTGCCTGAGCATGGGCATTGCCCCCACGGACGTGGTGGGCACGGACTACGAGGCCCTGTTCCACGCGGCGGACCAAGCCCTCTACCAGGTCAAGCGCTCCGGCAGGGGCCGGTACGCCTTCTACGATGAGAGCATGAAGGACATGCTCTCGGTCATCTCGCCCATCGAGGGCAGTCCGGATGCCGGTGAAGAGTCCGGCGACGCGAAAGGAGAGCAGGAACAATGACGTTACAGGAATGCTATGCCGCCCTGGAGGGCGACTATCAGGGAGTGTTGGGCCGCCTGACCAGCGAGCGGATGGTCCAGAAGTTCGTTTTGAAGTTTCTCAACGACGGCAGCTATGACCTGCTGGTCCGCTCCATGGAGGAGGAGAACTACCCCGAGGCTTTCCGCGCGGCCCACACCATCAAGGGCGTGTGCCAGAATCTGGACTTTACCAGACTGTACCGCTCCAGCAACCAGCTCAGCGAGGCCCTGCGCAACGGCTTCACCCCGGAGGCCCCCGCCCTGGTGGAGCAGGTCAAGTCAGACTATGCCCAGACCATCTCGGCCATTCGGGCTTTCCAGGAGACCGTTGGAGTGTAACCCACTCCGGTGAGCAAGGCAAGGAAGGAGGCCCGGCCGTATGCGCGGGAAAGCGAACAAAAAGACGCCCCAATTCCTGAGGACCAGTCTGATTCTGGTGCTGGCTCTCAGCCTGACCATTTTCTCGTTCCTGGCCATCTTTATGAACCGCCAGAGCGCCAGTACCATCCGCCAGGTCAGCCAGCTGTACATGTCCAGCATGGGGGACCAGATCGCGATGCACTTTGAGACCGCCATTGGCCTGCGGCTGGACCAGCTGGTGGCCCTGGTGGAGACCGTCCTGCCCGATGATGCCCACGCCAGCACGGAGCAGGAGGAGGAGCTTATCATCAATGCCAAGGCGCGGGATTTCAGCTATATGGCCTTCTACCGCACGGACGGGACATTTGATATGCTCTACGGTTCGCCGCTGGAGCTCATGGACCCGGATCCCTTCATGGACTCTGTCACCGCAGGGCAGAAGAAGGTGGCCATCGGCCGTGACGCCCAGGGCAAGCGGGTGATCCTCCTGGGGGTCCCCTCCACCCATGCGCCCACAGAGGAATACCCCTGCGCCGCCCTGGTGGCAGGGCTTCCCGCCTCGTACATCAGCGACACCCTGGCCCTGGAGGAGGACGGCAACCACGTCTACTCCTTTATCATCCGCAAGGACGGCAGCTTCGTCATTCGCACCGGGGACGCCTACCGGAAGAGCTACTTCGAGCGGGTACTCAGCCAGTACGACACCGTGGACGGAAAGACGCCGGAGCTCTACATCGAGGCGCTGTCCGACGCAATGGCCAGGGGGGAGTCCTACTCCGATGAGATCAGCGTCAACGGCCAGTCCCGCCAGGTGTATTGCAACAAGCTGGCCCACTCCGAGTGGTTCCTGCTGACCTTCATGCCCTACGACGAGCTGGACGTGATGGTCAACGGCTTCACCAGCCGGTGGACCTACATGGTATTCGGGGCCTGCGCACTGATCCTCATGGTGTTGGTGCTGGTGTTCCTGAAATATTTCCAGATGGCCCGGCAGCAGATGGAGGAGCTGGAGCAGGCCCGGAAGGATGCCGTCAGGGCCAACAAGGCCAAGAGTGAATTTCTCTCCAACATGAGCCACGACATTCGTACCCCCATGAATGCCATTGTGGGTATGACGGCCATCGCAACCGCCAATATCAGCGACTCCCAGCAGGTGCAGAACTGTTTGAAAAAGATTACCCTGTCCAGTCGGCATCTCCTGGGGCTCATCAACGACGTATTGGATATGTCCAAGATCGAGAGCGGCCGGATGACGCTGAGCGTGGACCAGGTCTCCCTGCGGGAGGTCATGGAGGGCATTGTCAGCATCGTGCAGCCCCAGGTGCGCTCCAAGCGCCAGCAGTTCGACGTCTCCATCCACGACATCACGGCGGAGACCGTGTGCTGCGACGGGGTGCGGCTCAACCAGGTGCTGCTGAATATTCTGGGCAACGCGGTCAAGTTCACCCCCGACGGCGGCAAAATCGGCGTATCCATGTATGAGGAGCCCTCCGACAAGGGGGAAAACTTTGTGCGCATCCACTTCCACATCTCGGACACCGGCATCGGCATGACCGAGGAGTTCAAGGAGCACATTTTTGAATCCTTCGTCCGGGAGGACAACACCCGGGTGCGCAAGACCGAGGGAAGCGGCCTGGGCATGGCTATCACAAAGTATATTGTGGACGCCATGGGCGGTCTCATCGAGGTGGAGAGCGCCCCGGGCGAAGGGACCCGCTTCCATGTAACCCTGGACCTGGAGAAGGCGGAGATCGCGGAGGCGGACATGGTCCTGCCCCCGTGGAACATGCTGGTGGTGGACGACGACCGACAGCTGTGCGAGAGCACCGTTTCGGCGCTCCAGTCCATCGGCATCAAGGCGGACTGGACCCTGGCCGCGGAGAGCGCCCTGGAGATGGTGGATCACCGCCGGAGCGACCCCTACCGGATCATTTTGCTGGACTGGAAGCTGCCCGGGATGGACGGCATCTCGGCCGCCCGGGAGCTGCGCCGCCGGTATGGGAATGAGATCCCAATTCTACTGATCTCGGCCTACGACTGGAGCGAGATCGAAAGCGAGGCCAGGGCGGCCGGGGTCACGGGCTTTATCTCCAAGCCCCTGTTCAAATCCACCCTGTTCTATGGGCTGAAGCCCTTTGCGGGGTCCCTGAAGGACAGCGAAGCGGAGGAGGCCGTGAAGAAGCCCCCCGAGCTCACCGGACGCCGGGTGCTCCTGGCGGAGGACAACGAGCTCAACTGGGAGATTGCCGAGGAGCTGCTGAGCGCCGAGGGTCTGGAGCTGGATTGGGCAGAGAACGGCCAGATCTGCGTGGATAAGTTCCTGGGTGCGCAGCCCGGGTACTACGACGCGGTCCTGATGGACCTGCGGATGCCGGTCATGACAGGATACGAGGCCACGGAGGCCATCCGCACTTCGGACCACCCCGACGCCAAAACCATCCCCATCATTGCCATGACGGCGGACGCCTTCGCGGAGGATGTCCAAAAGTGTCTGGACGCCGGAATGAACGCCCACGTGGCCAAGCCCATCGACGTCCGCGAAGTCTGTCATCAGCTGGCCAAGTTCATTAACCATCCTTTTTCTTGAAAGAAAAAGGATCAAAAAGAACTTTAACACGGGCCTGAAGCGGTTGCTGCTCTTAGATTTTCGCCCGGTAACGGTTGTTTTTCATTAGACAGAGCAGAGGGGCCCCGGCTTTATAGCCGGGGCCCCTCTCTGCGTGTCACAAAATTCCCTTGCCTTATCGTTCCGGTTGACGGTGAGCGGCGGTCTGAAACGATAAAAATTTTGCACGGCCACTCGATGTGGCCGTGCAAAATCGTGGGGACGGTTCAAAGATTCAGGGCAGATAATCCATGGGATTGCGCCGCTCGCCGTTGTAGCGGACCTCAAAATGGCAGTGGTTTCCGGTGGAACGGCCAGTGGAACCCATCTCTGCGATGTGCTGGCCCTTGTAGACCTTGTCGCCCACGCTGACCAGCAGACTGCTGTTATGGGCGTAGTAGGTGACATAGCCATTCTGGTGGTCGATCTGGACCAGGTAGCCATAGCTGCCCATCCACCCGGCATAGATGACCTCACCGCCGTCTGCGGCCACCACGTCAGTGCCATAGGATTTGGCAATGTCAATGCCGCCGTGGAAGGAGGTGCCTCCAAAGATCTTGCGGGAACCGTATCGGGAGGTGATGGTGCCGCCGCTGACGGGCCAGCGGAAGGAGCCGGTGGGCGCCCAGCTGGGCCGCTCCTTGGTGCCCCGGGCCTGGATCTCGGTGACGGGCTCCTGGAAGATGTCCTGGGAAATGATTTCCCGCTCGACCTCCGTCACCCCCTCGTAGGTGACCTTCGCCTCCGTGTTGGCCTTGCCGTACTCACCCTTGGAGATGACCTTCGTGTCGCCCTCCCACATGGTGTTGTCGTCCCGATACTCGATTTCGTAGGGGATGCTCTCCTCATAGTATTCCATCTGGACGGCCCGGACGGTCAGATAGGGGACGGCGTTGCTGATGAGGAGCTCGTCGCCGATCTGGAGCTTGTCGATGTCGTAGCCGGGATTCAGGCGGAGCAGGTCGTCGTTGGTCATGTTGTGGTCCTGAGCGATCACGGACCAGCAGTCGCCCTTCTCCACGGTATAGTAGACCTCGCCCGCCTTCTCGCTGGTGATCAATTCCAGTGTTTCGCCCAGATTGATAAAGCTCTCCACCGGAAGCTCACATTCCTTGATCTCCACATCCTCCACAAAATCGATGGAGAGCGTATTTTCATTGCGGTAATTGGCGGATACCAGATTGAGCGCTTCCTCCAGCGCCTCTCTGGTCTGCGTCGCGCCGATCTGTTCGCCGTTGACATACAGTGCGTACCCGTTCTCCACCACCCGCAGGGAGTCGCTGAGGGCCTCCTCCAGGTCCTTTTCCTCTACCAGTGCGCTGCGGAAGGTCAGGCCGGTGGTATAGGATACGCTGTCCAAGGTGTAGCTGCTGCCCAGCACCCTGGAGATGGAGTTCTCCACCTCCTTGACGGCGGCCTGGGCCTCCTCCTCGCTGGCCACGGTGCCCAGCTCACGGCCGTCGAAGGTCAGGGTGGTGGCGGTGGTATACAGCACCTGGAAGGCGGCATACACCGCCAGCGCCAGGCCCGCCGTGAGGAACACGGCCGCCTGGATGAACCGGTGCTTCGGCGTCCTTGCCCGGGCCCGGGCCGCCAGCTTGGAGAAAAAGGAGCGGATGCGGTACTTCAGTCCGCCCATCTTCTGCCGCACCAGCGGCATACTGCCCCGCAGCAGGAGCCGGATCTGACGATAGGGGTTGCTGGATTCCGGGAAGCGGCGGCGGGCACGGTAGTCCAGGATGCGGGCCGCATGTCTGGTCTGTGGGGCCTCGCCGGGCGTCTTCTTCATCTTTTTTTGCTGCGCTTTATTTTTACTATCCTTTCGGGCCATATAAAATCCTCCGCGTGTGTTACAAAACGGGGTAAAGGGTTACAAAATAGTTACAGATTTATTTTACCCTATTTTTCCCTCCCCGTCAAGCCCCAAGATATTGTGGTTCCGCCCTTTTTCTCAAGAGTGCATGTGCCAAGGGGGCTTTCACCCAAAAGATGAAAGCCCCCTGCAAATCGGGATTTATTACCTTAATGATAAAAGAATATAGGTGCAAGCAAAACACTAATTGCTCCCAGTACACTTACAACGATTACTTTCCAAAAATCATGCTTCTCTTTTTCAGGCATATCAATATACCATTTCATACTCGATTACCCTCCATAACTCCCGATTTGTCGAACTAACCTATTCAAAGTATAGCACAAAGTCAATTGGTGTTCAACCCCCATTGCAGGGCCGTCACCTAACTGGCAATGCCCCAGCATGTGGCACTCTGCCACAAAAAACCTTAGCCCGGCGGCGATGCTCCCCCTTTTATATAATGGCAGGGGTGACTATATGCAGGCCTTTGCGGCGCGGATAAACTCCCGGAACAGGGGGTGGGCCCGGTTGGGACGGCTCTTGAGCTCCGGGTGGAACTGGACGCCTACGAACCAGGGGTGGTCCGCCAGCTCCACGATCTCCACCAGCCTCCCGTCGGGGGACAGGCCGGAGAGGCGCAGACCGGCGTCCGTCAGGACCTGCCGGTAGTCGTTGTTGAACTCGTAGCGGTGGCGGTGGCGCTCGGCGATCTCCTCCCGGCCGTAGGCCGACAGGGCGCGGCTGTCCGGCGAGAGCCGACAGGGGTAGCTCCCCAGGCGCATGGTGCCGCCCTTGTCCGTCACGTCCGCCTGGTCCGGCATCAGGTCGATGACGGGATGCCTCGTGTGGGGGTCCAGCTCGCTGGAGTGGGCCCCGGGCAGGCCCGCGGCGTGGCGGGCAAACTCCACCACCGCCATCTGCATCCCCAGGCAGATACCCAGGAAGGGGACCTTGTTCTCCCGGGCGCAGCGGATGGCGGAGATCTTCCCCTCCACGCCCCGGCTGCCGAAGCCGCCGGGGACGAGGATGCCGTCACAGCCCGCCAGAAGGGAGGCGGCGTTTTCGTCCGTCACCGTCTCGCTGTCGAGCCAGCGGATGTCCACCTTTACGCCGTTTTCAATGCCGCCGTGGGTCAGGGCCTCCACTACGGAGAGGTAGGCGTCGTGAAGGGCCACGTACTTGCCCACCAGGGCGATGGTCACCGCTCCGGCGGGGTGCTTGGCCCGGTGGACCATGGTGGCCCACTCGGTGAGGTCCGGCATGTGGCAGATCAGCCCCAGCCGCCTGACCACCACGTCCGCCAGACCCTCCCGCTCCAGCATCAGAGGGACCTCATAGAGCAGCTCCGCCGTCAGGTTGGGGATGGCGTTTTCCACAGGGATATTGCAGAAGAGGGAGATCTTCTCCAGGATCTCCCGGGGCACGGGGCGGTCACACCGGCACATGATGACGTCCGGCTGGATGCCCAGTCTCAGAAGCTCCTTGGCGGAGTGCTGGGTGGGCTTGCTCTTCAGCTCCCCGGTGCCGGGGATGGAGACGATGAGGGAGACGTGGATGAACATCACGTTGTGCCGCCCCCGCTCCGCGGCCACCTGGCGGATGGACTCCAGGAAGGGCTGGGACTCGATGTCGCCCACCGTGCCGCCGATCTCCACGATGGCCACGTCGGTGTCCGGGGTGTCCAGCTGGTAGATGCGGCGCTTGATTTCCCCGGTAATATGGGGGATGATCTGCACCGTGCCCCCCAGGTAGTCCCCCCGGCGCTCCCGGTTGAGCACGTCCCAATACACCTTGCCGGAGGACACGGAGGAGTTCACGTCCAGGTTCTCGTCGATGAAGCGCTCATAGTGGCCCAGGTCCAGGTCCGTCTCCGCGCCGTCGTCGGTGACGAAGACCTCCCCGTGCTGGTAGGGATTCATGGTGCCGGGGTCCACATTGAGATAGGGGTCCAGCTTCTGAACCTTCACCCGCAGCCCCCGCTGCTTGAGCAGACGGCCCAGGGATGCGGCGGTGATCCCCTTGCCCAGACCGGACACGACGCCGCCGGTGACAAAGATATATTTGACGGACACGACAATCCCTCCTCTGCCTCGCGCTTATTCTGTCCGGCGAGGCAATAAATTAAGACTTTATGTTAGACCTATCCCCGGGAAATGTCAAGGAGGCCCCGGAAAAATCTTCAAAAGGGCAAAAAATTTTCCGCCCACTTGTTACAAAATTGTAAATCTTTTTTCTTTATTTTGTGGTACACTGGATTATGTGATTTTATGCAGATGCTTCCCCCGGCGCGGGGAAGGAGGAGGTTGCCATGGCTGGAAAGCGGGTTGCCCCGGAGGTGCAGACCAGAAGAAGGAGCTCCGGGGCGGTATGGGTCGCCCTGGGAATTGTTGCGGCGCTGATCGTCGTCGGCGTCGCCGGTTTCTGTGTGTATACGGACCGCTATGAGAAGGTGTTCCCCGGCGTGACGCTGGGGGAGCAGGATCTGTCGGGGCTCTCCGAGGGGGAGCTGCGGCAGACGGTATCGGCGGACGCGCTGCTGGCGGGGCAGGTCACCGTCTCCGCCGGGGACGAGACCCTGGGCCGGTTCACTCAGCGGGAGCTGGGGGCCTATGTGGACGAGGAGGCCCTGGCCGACGCGGCCTGGAGCGTGGGCCGGGAGGAGGGCGCCGCGGGCTGGCTGAAAAATGGCTGGACCATGTTCTGCGGCCTGGTGGGCGTGGACGTCCCCATGGACCTGACCGTCTTTTACGATGACGATATGCTCCGCGCCAAGGCGGAGGCCCTCGCCGCGTCCTTTGACCAGGACCAGGTGGACGGCAGCTATGCGCTCACCGCCGACGGCATCTATGCCACCAAGCCCGCCGATGGGCGCGCGCTGGACCAGCCGGGGCTGATCCGGGCCCTGACGGACCTCAACGGCGCGGCGGGCACCGTGGAGGCCCCCTTCGAGTCCGTCCCGGGGCAGGACCTGGATTTTGAGGCCATCGCCCGGGAGCTGAACGCCGAGCCCAGTCCCGCCCGGTACGACATCCCCACCGGCAAGGTGGTGGACGGCACCATCGGCGTGGACCTGGACCCCCAGGCGGCCCAGTTCGCCCTGGATGCGGCGGCCCCCGGCGAAACCATCCGGCTGCCCGCCGACGTGACCTATCCCACCATGACTGCGGCGGAGCTGGAGGCGGTCCTGTTCCGGGATGAGCTGGGCACAGCCACCACCAAGGTGGGGGGCACCAGCGTGCGGCGCAACAACGTCCGGCTGGCGGGGGAGTGCTGCAACGGCGTGATCCTTAACGACGGGGACATATTTGACTACAACGCCGTGGTGGGCAAGCGGACCACCGCACGGGGCTTCGGCGCGGCCCCGGCCTACGTCAACGGCGAGACCGTGGAGACCGTGGGCGGCGGCATCTGCCAGGTGTCCAGCACCATCTATTATGCCACGCTTCTGTCCAACCTGGAGATCGTGGAGCGCTACGCCCACCGCTATGCGCCCAGCTACATCACCTGGGGCATGGACGCCACCGTCAGCTGGGGCGGCCCCGAGTTCCGGTTCAGGAACGACACGGGATACCCCATCCGCCTGGATGTCAAGTACGAGAACAACCGGATCACGGTGACCGTCATGGGCACCAAGACCGACGACACATATGTCAAGATGACCAACAAGGTCCTCAGCGATACCCCCTATGAGACGGAGTACGTGGAGACGGACGAGCTGGACTGGGGCACCCAGCAGCAGAAGCAGAGCCCCTATACCGGTCACCAGGTGGTGTCCTACCGCAACGTCTACAGCGGCGACGGCAAGCTGATCTCCAGCGCCAAGGAGGCCAACAGCAACTATAAGAGCCGCAACGAGATCATCATGGTGGGCACCAACGGCAAGCCCGCCTCCGGGGGGACCACCATCCCCGACTTCGGCGGCACTGGCGGGGACGGCCCCACGCTCCCCTCGGATCTGCCCCCGGACATCCCCTCCGACGAACCGCAGCTGCCCCCGGACGACGGCTCGCCCGGGTTGTCGATCTTCGGATGATACTTTTTCTTGAAAGAAAAAGTACCAAAAAGAACTTTAACACGGGACTAAAGCCATTTCTGTTCCAAAATCTCCGCCCGGTAACGATACCTCGCCTTTCATCGGAGATTTTTACCGCTTTTCCCCGCGCCCCGGCGGCGCGGGGAAAAATTTTTTTGATTTCCCGTCAACACTTCGCCGCTCTCATCCGTTCTATCATTGAACACGCAAGAGAGGAGCCCACAGCAATGGAACTTGAGGAGCTATACGGCGCCTTCCGGAAGGATCTGCTGGCCTACTGCACCGCGATGACGAAAAGCCGGTCCGCAGCTGAGGACCTGGTTCAGGAGACCTACCTGCGGTCCTTCACCCACTGGGAGGACCTGGAGGACCTGTCCGGAGGGCAGTGCCGGGCCTGGCTGTACAAGACCGCCCGGAACCTGTTCATCGACCAGGCCCGGCGGCAGTCCCACGAGACGCCCATGGAGGAGGAATACTTCCCCCTGGCCGCCTTCGAGGAGGACCTCAGCCAGGCCGCCGTGGCCCAGCTCATCGCCCGCCTTCCGGCGGGGGAGAAGACGCTCTTCACCATGCGGTACTTCGAGGGGTACAATTCCAAGGAGCTGGGGGACCTGTTCGCTCTCCCCGCCGCCACCGTCCGTTCCCGGCTGGCCTCCGCCAAGCGGCGGCTGCGGGAGTGGCTTGAGGATTAGAAAGGATGAATGCGATATGAAGAAGACGAAGAAGACCCCGCTGTGGTACAACCCCGTGGAGAAGAGCGGGCGGCGCTGCCGCATGGAGAACGGTCTGGTCCGCATGGGTGCGGACCGGGAGGCGCGGTCCCTGCTGGAGTCCTACTGCCGGATGTACCGGGAGAAGCTGTAAACCAAAACGATACAAATCAATTTAGGAGGAACATATCATGGAGAACAAGAAAAATCTGAAGGTCAACTGCGCCGCCTGCGACGTGCGGGGCATCACCGAGGAGCTGCTGAGCGCCTATGAGTCGGTGAAGATCAACGCCGCCACCATCATCACCAGTCCCGCCGCCCAAACCCTGCTGGGCCGGGCCGGAGCCAAGCTCAACTGCGCCAACACCATCGCCCTGGAGGAGAACGTCCGCTTCTCCACCGTCAACGGCCCTCTGTCCATTACCGCAGAGCAGGCCGTACCGGAGGAAAAGGTGTTTTGGGTCGTCAACGGCCGCGTGGACATCGAGAGCGGCTGCGAGGAGACGCTGAAAAGCTGCGCCGGGATGGTCGTCAACGGTCCCGTCATCTGCCCGACCAGCGTTGCGGGCCTGCTGGGGGGCTTCTCCATCAACGGTCCCATCCAGACTTACCCCGATGGCGCAATCCTTCTGAAAAAGTACGCCGTGCTGGACCGCGTCTTCCACCTCCGCGCCAAGCAGGACGCCCTCTACTACGCCGCCAAAAAGATCGTCGCCCTGTCCCCTGACATCGACTTCGGCAAGCTGGCGGAGAAGAACGTCCGCTTTGCCACCAGGACGCTGCTGGTATCCGAGTCCCTGGCGGAGGCCGCCGTGCCCCTGTTCGACGAGAAGACGGACATCGTCATCCTCCCCGATGGCTGCGCCTACGTGGACGATGACGCGGAGCTGAACGAAGCCCTGTTCAAGCGGTACGGCGGGAAGCTGTACATTGACGGCGACCTGTCCGTCACCCCCGACAGCGCGTCCGTTCTGGACCAGGTTGCCTACTTGCAGGTCAAGGGCGATCTCATGGTCTGCCGCAGTCTGAAGGACCGGGTGCAGGAGCTGGACGCGGTCTATGACGAACTCCGCGTGGTGGGCGGCCTGCTGATCCGCAACCGGCCCGCCCTGGAGATCACCGCCGGTCTGCTCGCGGACGCGGAGGACGGCGTGAGCATCGCCGACTGCGCCAATGTGACCTTCGCGGAGGACGTGACGCCGGAGCTGCTCAAGGGCCAGCTGATGAGCATCACGGATTCCATCGTATTCTGCGCCGGCAAGGAGCAGATGAATATCGTCCAGGCGCTGGCAGAGGACTGTTGCGTTTCCTATCTCGAACCCGGCGAGGAAGATGGGGAAGACTGGGACGATGAAGACAAAAACACCGTCAAGATCAACACCGCCTTCCATACCTTTTAATAGATTTCCCCTTCTATCAAATAGGGAGGCCCCGGCTGGCAAACCAGCCGGGGCCTTTCGCGTTTCCTCTTATTTCACGGAGAACAGCAGCTCGGTATAGCTGGGGTAGGGCCAGTCGCTATTGGGCGTAATCGCCTCCAGCTCATCCACCGCCTTCCGGAGTCTGCCCATGATCTCGAAGACGGTATACCGGCAGTAGTGGGCGGCCTCATAGGCGTCCTCCCCGTGGGGCGCGGCCAGGGCGTCCTCCAGGGCCCGGGTCTGCTTCATCATCTCTCCGGACAGGGCGGAGAGCTTCCGCAGCAGGCTCTCCTCCTCGCCGCAGCAGTCCACTCCCGGCAGCGCGGCCTTCTTGAACCCGATGGTCCGGGCCACCTCCCCGGAGAACCGGCTGACGGCGGGGAAGATGTTCCGGTTCACCATGTCCACCATGGTCCGGGCCTCGATGCCCACCACCTCGCAGTAGTTCTCCAGATGGATCTCGTTCCGGGCCCGCAGCTCCTCCTCGGTGAACACGTGGTGCTTGCTGAAGAGCTGGATGTGCTTGGGCTGGACGTAGGTCTTCAGGGCGTCGGCGGTGCAGGTGAGGTTGCTGAGGCCCCGCTTCCTGGCCTCCTCCACCCAGGCATCCTCGTAGCCGTTGCCGTTGAAGATGATCCGCTGGTGCTCCGTAAAGGCCCGCTGGACCAGGTCGTGGAGCGCGGCATTGAAGTCGGAGGCCCCCTCCAGCTCGTCGGCAAACTGGCTGAGTTCCTCGGCCATGATGGTGTTCAGGGCCACGTTGGGCCCGGTGATGGACTGGCTGG
>CAJUPS010000089.1 GCA_910588045.1 uncultured Oscillospiraceae bacterium
AACCGTGCGCAGAAGTAAGCACCGGCATCGGCCCACGGCACTGGAGATAGACCGGCCAGACTAAAGGTCGTAGCGTAAACAATAACCCCCGTAATCAGGGGATTCTCAAGGGCGGCGTAGCCCCCTTGAGCACGCTTTTGTTACTTTTCGCGTGCGCGAAAAGTAAGCCCACGCCCGGCAGGGCGAATCTAACAAAAAGAAAAAAGTGGAGCGGCCCGCAGGGCCGCATGAAAATGGCGCAAAACCGATGGTTTTGCGCCATTTCCCTGCTATAGATCAACCTTTTCAAATTCCTTTGCAGCAGCCCTATAGGAAAGAAACCAAGTCCCTGCATAGAAAATAATCCCTAATACCAGTACCGGCAGCTGCCGGTACAGATCCTCCCCTGTGATACCATCCAACCACCCCATACTGGGGAAATGAACCACCGCCTCCATTGCAAAAATACAAATCGTACTTGGAACCAGCGCCATGAGAAAGGATGTCCCCGCCCTATAGGCGGTACGGAAAAACCGGGTAAAAAACACAATGTTAAATACACCAAAGATTATGAGCCCGAAGCCGTAGTAGGCCACGTTGGCCTCAATCCCCACCGGGTTGCCCTCCGGGAGATACAGCGTGCGCAGGAGAGCGAAGGGGAGAGAGAAAAGCAGCTGGGTGAGCTCTGCGAAAGCGGCCAAAAGGAGCTTCGCCTTTACCACATCCCGCTTCCGCAGGGGAAGCAGGGCGGTAAAATAGATGTCCCGCGTCTCCCGGGCATACATCATGGACTGAAAAATCCCCAACATGGCGAAGAAAAACACCACACCGTAGGGGTACGCCGGAATCAGCACCAGCGCACCCAGACAGATAAAAACATACATGGAGGGGTGAGCCGCCAGGCTCAGCTCCTTCCGCAGAAGATCAAACATGGAACGCCCTCCTCTCCGTGCGGACCATGATCTCCTCCAGGGTCAGCGGCGCGGCGTCCTCCGGGGTCCGCAGGTGCTGGAAGGACGAGAGAAATGCCGCCTTCTCCGCGCTGGCCAGGATTTTGCCGTCCTTGATGTAGGTGATGTCGTCCGCGCATTTCTCCAGGTCGGAGGTGATGTGGGTGGAGTAGAGGATACTCCGGGTCCCGTCCGCCGTCAGAGCCCGGAACAGGGTCAGCAGCTCGTCCCGGCTCACCGGGTCCAGCCCGCTGGTGGGCTCGTCGAAGAGGAATAACTCCGCGTGATGGCTGAGGGCCAGGGCGATCAGATATTTTACCCGCATCCCGGCGGACAGCTCCCGGACACGCTTGGTGGGGTCAATGTCAAATTCCTCCAGGTAGCGGCGGCAGGCGGACTCGTCCCAGTTCTTATAAAACCGCCGGGTCACCTCCGTGATGGCCGTCAGCTTCTTGTCCCGGTAGAAGTCGATGCCGCCCAGGACTACCCCCAGGCGCTGCTTACATGCCAGCTCCTGCTCCGGCATGGACAGGCCCAGGACTTCAATTTTGCCGCTGTCCGGGGTGATGAGGTGCAGGATGGACTTGAGCGTGGTGGTCTTCCCCGCGCCGTTTTTCCCGATGAATCCCATGATCCGGCCCCGCTCCAGGGTGAACGACACCCGGTCCAGGGTAAAGGAGGGGTAGGTCTTGGTCAGCTCCCGTACCGTCAAAGCGTTCATTGACCCTCCTCCTTTCGGTCGGCCTCCTGCTGGACCTGGGTGGCCACCTCCATCAGGGCGGTCAGAAACTGCGCCGGGACCAGCGCAATGCCCGCCGTGCCGGGGTTGGTGTCCCCCAGGACCACCAGGGTGTCGCCCCGATTGAGATGGAACAGCTCCCGGGCCCGCTTGGGGATCACGATCTGTCCCCGCTCCCCCATCTGCACCACGCCGAAGACGTGCTTGCCCCGGGGTGGCGGCGGAGGATTGCCGGGGCGCTGCTCGTAGTGGAGCAGGTCGTCCAGGGACACGCCGTACAGCTCCGCCAGCTTGTCGCAGTGGAGCACGTCCGGGGTGGTCTCACCGGCCTCCCACTTCGCCAGGGCCTGCCGGGTGACGCCTACGGCTTCGGCGGCCTTCTCCTGGCTCAGGCCGGAGGCGCGGCGGAGGACGGCCATATTCCTTGCAAGGTTGTTCATAGCAGTCGGTCCTTTCAGATTTTTCATACTTGATTATACCATGATTTCAGGGCGGTTCAACCAACAAAAGCGGGCATTTTCTGTTTGTTTTGATTGCGCACCGGCTGAAAATGGCCGGGACTTTACGCCGGGGTGCATCGGTGCTATAATGGTATGGAATACGACAAAAGGAGCTGATTTCCGTGAGAAGAACCGTTTCCCTGCTGCTGTCCCTCCTGCTGCTCCTGCTGCTGGGGTGCAAGCAAAACGAAGATGTCCCGGCCTCAGCTGAGGCGGATCCCTCGGAGCTGGCCGGGACGGACGAACCATCGGAGCAGCCGGATGTCCGGATGCTGGCCGATGCAGTGCTGCCCCGCGCCGGGAAGGTGGAAGCCCTGGAGCTCGAGAGCCTGAACCGGGACACGGACGCGGACCGGCTGGCCGCCTACATAGAGCTCGTCTGCGGCCTGACTCGGGACGGCTGGGAGGACGCCGACGTCATCCGGGGTACGGGGGCCTCCGCTTTTGAGATCGTCGTGCTGCGGCTGGGGGACGAGGAGACCGCAAAGAGCCTGGAGCCGGTGCTGGCGAACTACCTCACCACCCGGGAGGGAGCGTTTACCGGTTACGCGCCTGACGAAGCGGAAATGGCCTCCAACGGCCAGGTCCGGCGGGAGGAGCGGACGGTAGGGCTCTTTATCTGCCCGGACCCGGAGGGGGCCGCAGCGGCGTTTTCCGCCGCGTATCACGGGGAGGCGCTGCCCGTACCGGTGGAGCCGGAGCCGGTGGAGGAGTCGGACGATTTTGCACCTCTGTTTGAGGCCCGCGATCTGATGTACCGCCTGCTGGTGGAAGCCGCTTGCCCGGACTGGAGCAGCCAGGAGGAGAAGGGCTGGACAGACGGGACAGACGGTGTTGAATATAAATACGACATTGAACCGGACCAATACGTCGAGTTTGACGTTGGTTATTGGGGTCCCTATACTCTCACAGTTCCCGATCTATACACACCCGAGATCGTATTCCAGGAAAACCGGTACGAAATCTCTGTATTCCGGGCAACCAGTGAGGACGGAGCTTTAGAGCTGGTCAACGCGCTGGACAGCTACCGGATAAAACGTTCGGAGCGGCTTCGGGCAGAGGGGGACGAGGCGCTGGCGGAGATTTGGGATAGCGGTCGGGCCGTCTCCTCAGGGCGCTACGCCGTCCTGATCGTCAGCGACTATGTGGAGGAAACCATCCGTCTGTTCCCCCGGATCGTCAATGACCCGGATACCAGCGGATTCCTCCGGCGCTTCGTCAGCCAGCCAACAAAGCCCGCAGACCCCGACCCGGACTACCCGGACCGCACCCGGTTCGTCCCGCCCAACGAGGAGGATATGTCCCTCTACGACACCTCCGCCATCCTCGTCGCCTGGGAGAAGAAGGACCCCTCCGGATTGTCCGGCGATGACCGGGCCATCTACGACGCCGCGGAGGCCCTGCTGGCGGAGATCATGGAGCCCGGCATGACCGACCTGGAGAAGGAAACCGCCGCTTATCACTGGCTGGTGGAAAATGTAAACTACGACTGGACCCACCAGGACCCCATGGCGGAGACGGACCGGCGGGCCTTCGGCCCCTACGGCGGCCTGGTGGACCGCTCGGCGGTGTGTCTGGGGTACGCCACCTCCTTCCAGCTGCTCATGGATTTCAGCGGCATTGAGTGCATCACCATCGTGGGTGCGGGGAGCAACAGTACGATGGACCACGGCTGGAACATGGTGAAGCTGAACGGAGAGTGGTACTGCACGGACGTAGCCTGGGACGCCAACGCCCGGGAGCTCTCTGATGACCACGATTGGCGGTACTTCAACCTCACCAGCGACGAGATGGCAAGGAGCCACCAGTGGGACTACGCCAATACCCCCGAGGCCACCGCAGCGGATCGGGGCGGCGCGGCCTTCGCGGAATAGAAACGAGGCGGCATGACAAACGTCATGCCGCCTTCTGCGTATCAAAAAATAAAGCAGGGATTCTCCCCTTGTGGGGGGAGCTCGAGGGGGCGAAGCCCGCCTCGAATGGAATCTGCCGCCCCGAAAAGCCTGCGCAGCAGGCGTTCGGCGAGCGAAGCGAGGACTTTTGCGCAGGCACAGCCGGAGCAAAAGTATCGGCGGCATTAGGGCATGATGCTTGTCATGCCGCCTCGCTCTTAAAACGCCAGATTCAGGTCCACGCTCCCCTGGATGCCATCCACCTGGCCGCTCTGGGAATACTGCCAGAGGTCAAAGTGGTAGTAGAAATCCGGCGAATCGCCGTACTCCGCCAGCCACAGCTCGTACTCCGACAGCTCCCGCAGGTCATATCGGAGATACCCCTGGGTCTGGTTGAAGTAAACCGCCGGGCGGTAACCCCCGTCCGCAATCCGCTTGCAGAAGGCGACGGCGCAGCGGGTCATCTCTTCGCCATCCAGACTGTCGGTGCGGGCTGCCTCCCCGGGGATACTCTCCCAGTCGAAAGCCACGGGGAACGCCAGCGCCCGGCCGTCCAGGGCCTCCAGGACATAGGCGGCCTCCTCCTCCGCCTCCTGGGCGCTGACCGCCTGGGAGAAGAAATAGACGCCCACCTCCAGTCCGGCGTCCAAGGCGCCCTGAAGGTTCTTCTCGAAGGTCTCGTCTGGAAACAGGCCGCCCTCGGTATACCCGCGGCGTCCCAGGCGGAGCATGGCGAAATCGATCCCGTCCGCTGCCACCGCCTGCCAGTCCACCTCCTGCTGGTGGGAGGACACATCAATGCCCGTCTTCGCCCGGCGGCCGTCCCGTTCATAGGTGACCCGGTGTTTCCCGTCCAGGTGGAAGGCGCTCTGGTCATAGGGATTGACCGGGATCCCCTCCACAGGCGTCATCGTCCGGCCTCCGAATTGGAACGTGACCTCCTCCTCCTGCGGCGCAGCGTCGGACGGGGGCTCTGTCCGCCCGCTCCCCCGCAGAGCGACCACCAGCGCCGTTACCGCAACCACCAGCGCTGCGGCCGAGACCGCCAGAGACAGGACGCTCAGGCGAATCCGCCGGGGCTGCTTGCGGGCATGGGAGCGCGGCAGGGGCCTTTGCTCCAGCACGGTCCCGCCTGGCGGGCGGCTCTCCCGCTCCCTCTGGTCCACTCTGGACAGATCATCATACATGGCTGTTCCTCCCAACCTTCGACCATTTTCTCTATTTTATCACAACCGATCGAAAAAATCTGCTTCTTCACAAAATTTTAAGAAAATAGATTGAGGGATGCGTATGGAAACCATGGGAAGGCAGCAGCGATTCCCCAGAGACCTGGGGGTTGCTTCTTTTTGTTTCCTGTACTATAATGGCTTCCGACAAATGGACAAGGAGGCCCCGCCATGGGATGCTTTGATGGAATGCTGCTGGTCAGCGACTACGACAACACGTTTCAATATACAGAATCGGCCCTCTCCGGCGGCGGCGCAGCGGCGGTCCCCCCGCCCAGCGCCCGCAACCTGGAGGCGGTCAGCCGCTGGATCGCCGGGGGCGGACGGTTCGCCATTGCCACCGGCCGCTCTCTGGGGGCCTTCCGCCGGCAGGCGGAGCGGCTGCCCATCAACGCGCCCGTCATCGTGGACAACGGCGGCGGCATTTATGACCTGGCCGCGGAGCGTTACGTGCTGCGCAAGCTCCTGCCGGACTGTGCCCTGACCGACCTGGCGGCGGTGGAGGCGGCGTTCCCCGGCACCTCCATGGAGCTGTACCTCTCCGACGAGCGCATCCACGCCCTGCACCCCACAGAGCGCAACGTTCAGCACCGCCTCCTCACGGGGATGTCCTACACGGTGATTGATGCACTGAACGGAGAGACCATCCCCGTTCCCCTGGCCAAGACCCTGTTTATGGCCGAGATGCCCCAGCTCCTCCGCCTCCGCGCCTTCATGACAGCCCACGGCTGGTCCGAGCGCTACGAGATGATCTTCTCCAGCGACCACCTGATGGAGCTCACCGCCAAGGGTGCTGACAAGGGCGCCATGGCCCGTGCGCTCAAGCGGCTGACCAATAGCCAAACCCTCATTTGTATCGGCGACCACGCCAATGACCTCCCCATGCTCCTCGCCGCCGACCGCGCCTTCGCCCCCGCCAACGCCATCCCCGAGGTCCGCCAATCTCCCGGCGTCACCACCGTCTGCCACTGCCGCGACGGCGCCGTGGCGGAGGTGATCGAGACGATAGAACAGGGATAGCGGCAGTCATTCTTTTCCTTGAAAGGAAAAGAATCAAAAGGAACTTTTGCCGCAAGCTGCGCTTGCTTAAGGGTGCTCCGGTCGAAGGTGCTTACCATTTTGAAACTGCCAGAGGGGCGGAACTCTGTTCCGCCCCTCGTTATTTGTTGTCTATAGTCGGCCGCACGGCTCACGCCGTGCTGGGGGGCCCGCCTGAAATACTGCCAATCAGATGGTCAGAGGCGGTCCCGGTGATTTTGGTCGGCAGCACCTGGTTGTGGAGGTCCTTTTCCGGGACGGCTACCAGCATATAGTTGGGCGCGTGGCCGTGGTACATCCCGTCCTCCGACGGCTGCTCGTACAGCACCTCATACGTCTGTCCGATGCACCCCCGCAGGTACGCCTCGTGCATCTCCGCCGCCACCGCCGCCGCCCGGGCGGCTCGCTCCTCCTTGACCGCCTTGGGCGCCTGCTCCATCTCCGCTGCCGGAGTGCCGGGGCGGATGGAATAGGGGAATATGTGCATCTCCGCAAAGGCGCACTCCCGGATGAAACGCAGCGTCTCCCCGAACTCCTCCTCGGTCTCCCCCGGAAAGCCTACAATCAAATCGGTGGTTACAGCGGGGTGTTGGAAGAATACGTTGAGTAAATCGACGCTTTTTTTATACCGTTTGGTGTCGTATTTTCGGTTCATGCGGCGCAGTGTGGCGTCGCAACCGGACTGCATGGAGAGATGGAAGTGGGGACAGAGGTTCGGCAGGGCCGCCGCCCGGCGGCAGAAGTCCTCCGTGATGGTCCTCGGCTCCAGGGACCCCAGCCGGACCCGCAGCTCCCCCGCCTCCCGGCAGACGGCCTCCAGCAGGTCAATGAGCGCCGGTCTCCCCGGCAGGTCCCGGCCCCAGGAGGAAATCTCGATGCCTGTGACCACGATCTCCCGGTAGCCCTCTTCCCTTAACCGCCGGACCTCCGCCACCGCCGTCTCCGGCGGCAGGGACCGCACCGGCCCCCGGGCGTAGGGGATGATGCAGTAGGTGCAGAAATTGACGCACCCGTCCTCCACCTTCAGCATGGCCCGCGTCCGCGCCGCCAGTCCCCCGGCGGGCAGGACCTCAAATGCCCGGCGGCGCAGAGCGTCGTCCAGGCTTATCACAGGCTCACGCTCTCGTACCGCGCCCTCCAGCAGGTCCAGGAATTTCATCCGGTCCCCCGTCCCGGCAATCAGGTCCACGTCCAGGTTTTTTATGTCTCCAGGGTGGGTCTGGGGGTAGCACCCGCACACCGCTACCACGGCCTCCGGGGACTGCTTTCTCGCCCGGCGGATCATCTGCCGGGATTTCTTGTCGCTCACCGCCGTGACGGTGCAGGTGTTGATGATATAGGCGTCCGCCGGGTCCTCGAAGGGAACCAGCGCGTGCCCCCGGCGGACCAGCTCCCGCTCCATGGCCTGGGTCTCATATTGGTTCACCTTGCAGCCCAGGGTGTAAATGGCGATCTTCATGGGGAACCTCTCCTTCTTGCCTATCCGTCCAGCCGCTTTTCATACAGATAGAACCAGTCCAGTCCGAACTCTCCCAGGCCGATGTCCTCTCTCCCGACGCGGACGAAGCCGTTTTTCTCATACGTCCGGATAGCCGGGGTGTTATTCTCCCAGACGTAGATCCGCAGGAGCCTTGCACCCTGATCCGCCGCCTCCCTCCCGGCATAGTCCAGCATCAACGAGGCCACGCCCTTCCGGAGGTGGTCCGGGTGGACGGCGACCATGTGGATGTAGAGCACGCCGTCCTCTCCGGGTCGGTCGTCCTCCGCGCTGGGACTGGCCGTCATAGCAAATGAACCGGCGGCCTCTTTGCCGGTCCTGGCGACGTAGAGGCCGTCCGCGGCCAGATATTTCTCCGCGTCCTCCCGGGTGGGAAAGCCGCCGCGCCGGAAGTTGGGGTTGAACGGCTTGTCCGCCATGTAGTCGCACATTGCGCCGTACAGCGCTTCCACCGCGTCCAGATCCCAGGAAGCGGCTTTTCTGATGATCATGTTCATGGCTTTCTCCTTTTACAAATCGATCCATATACCCTCGTCCCGAATCTTCGCCCCCTCCAGCGAGCGGTAAAACCGCTGCGCCTCCGGATTGGCGGCAATAAGACCGATAAGGGTATCCGCGCCCGCCCCCTTCAACCGGCGGCGCAGCTCCTCCATCAGGGCCTGGGCCGTGCCCCGGTGCCGCTGACTCTTCAGCACGCATATCCAGTCCAGATACGCCTTCACGGAACCGTCAAAACGACTGCAAATCAAAGTGGAATCGATCCGCCCCACCACCGCGCCGTCCACGTAGGCCAGCAGGGACAGGGCGTTTGCGAAGCGGGGGTCGGAAAAGCTCCTCTCCACGGCGGCGGTATACGCCTCGTCGATCTCCCAGCCCCAGAAATCCTCCTCCGCCCGGAGGCGGCGCTCAAAGTCCAGCACGTCCCCCATCCGCTCCCGGGTGTAGGGCAGAATCAGCGGGCCGTTCAGTCCTCTGGCGCACCACACGTCGCAGGACCAGTGCCCCGTACCGCCCATGGGTTCGTCCAGCCGGACAAAGCCGTACTTGGCGTAGAATCTCTGCGCGGCAGCCATGTTGCCGAAGGTCTCCAGATAGCATGTCCGGTAGTGCCGGGCCGCGTAGTCCAGGCACCGCTCCATCAGCCGGTGGGCGGCCCCCGTCCCCCGGGCGATGGGGAGGCAGTACATCTTTTGCAGCTCGCACACGCCCTCTACGCCCTCCAGCGGGCCGATGCCGGACCCGCCAACCACCGCGCCCGCCTCATCCAAAGCCACCCAGTACCTGCGCCCCTCCCCCTGATAGAGCGCGGAGAACCGCCCCAGGTCCGGGTCGCACCAGGCGGTGCCCTCCCGGTCGCCGCCGTACTCCTTGAGGCAGAAGCGGATGATCTGCTCCACCGCCCGGTCGTCCTCCGGCCGGATTTCGCGGATGATATAGTCCATAGGGTTTCTCCTTCAGGATTTTTCTTCGGATGTATTTTGTAAAGGGTGAGTTTAACCACCACCCAAATACAAGAGGCAATGGCTCATTTGTGGCAAGATGGCGGTTGCGAAAAGGCGGTGAAAAAGTCGGGGTATATACCCAGACATTGCCATTCCTATCAGAACCTAAAAATCAGGGTTGAACGCCGCTCATGATGGTGATATACTTTGCTCATATCAAGTCAGCAAATCGGTATTTGTGGAGGTAGCGTATGGGCAAATGGAATCAGGAAGCTGAAAAAATAATGATGGAACGTTTTGGAAAAGACACGGTCATAGCGTTATCAACAGTAGAAAATGGTATGCCACATGTAAGATATGTAAATGCTTATTATGAGAATGGTGCATTTTATATCATTACATATGCTCTTTCAAATAAAATGAAGCACATTGAAAACAATCCTACTGTTGCAATAGCCGGTGATTGGTTTACAGCACATGGAAAGGGTGTCAATTTAGGTTATTGGGGGAAAGAAGAAAATCATTTCATTGCCGAGAAATTGAAAAATGTCTTTGCAGAATGGATCGATAACGGACATAATGATTTCGATAATAAAAATACTATAATTTTATGCGTAGAATTAACGGATGGACTGTTGCTTTCGCATGGAACAAGGTATGAGTTTTAGGCCTCAAATTCCGGTTTATCGGGGGGATTTCATCTTGTGGGTGAAATCCCCCCTTGACAAATGCGCTCTTCGGAAAACGGGACGATGAACTTCCCGGTGGTGTCCATCAGGGAGTGCAGTACGATGTCCTCGTCGTCCTCCCAGCCGAAGCCGTCCTCGTCGGCGTAGTACCGCCCGTCCGGCTGGAGGAGCCATTCGACCGGCGCCTTTCCATCCTGGAACGGGCCCATCCAGAAGGTGAACCGGGTGCAGGGCTGGAAGGGATAGGTCTGCTTCGCCTCCCAGGCGCCGGGGACCACGCCGGGGAACTGGAGGAACGTGCCCGTCTCGTCCGTGATCTGCCGGACCTTCTTCCCGTTGTGCAGCAAGGTCAGGTTCACCGGATGATAGCCCCCCAGGCTATTGGGTACATCCTCCTCGTGGAGGGCATACCCATCCCCCAGGTCCCGGGTCCACCCAGGCTGTTGGGGCTTCCGATTACCGGCGATTACGTCAAAAAGCTTATCGAGGATATTCCACAGCATACGATCCACCCCCTTGCTTTTTCGGTCGGGATAGGATATAATAAGCGGCCAGTACCGATTTTCCCAGTATATCACAGATTCCACCTCCTGACAAGCGGGAGAATGCGCAAGGAGATACCGCCATGCACTACTTGGATCACGCCGCCACCACCCCCGTCCCGGAAGAAGTCGCCCGGGCCATGCTGGCGGTTTTAACGGAGCGCTTCGGCAACCCCTCCGCCCAGTACGCCCTGGGCCGGGAGGCAAAGGCGCTGGTGGACCAGTCCCGGAGCACCCTCGCCGGGTCCCTGGGCGCGAGGCCGGAGCAGGTGGTCTTTACCTCCTGCGGCACCGAGGGGGACAACTGGGCCATCCGGGCCGCCCTCTGCCAGAACCGCCGGGTGGGCAAGCACATCGTCACCACCGCTGTGGAGCACAGCGCGGTGCTCCAGTGCGTGAAGCAGCTGGAGCGGGAGGGATACGCCGTCTCCTACGTCAAGCCGGACCGGGAGGGGCGCATCACGGCCCGGTCCGTGCTGGAGGCGGTCCGGGAGGACACGGCCCTGGTCAGCGTGATGCTGGTGAACAACGAGACGGGGGCCGTGTTCCCCGTGCCGGAAATTGCGGCCGGACTGAAAAATCGCCCCGCCCTGCTCCACACCGACGCAGTCCAGGGATTTCTGAAAATTCCCTTTACCGTCAAATCCCTGGGGGCGGACTACGTCACCCTCTCCGCCCACAAGATCGGCGGGCCCAAGGGCATCGGGGCGCTGTATATCGGCGGACGGGCCAAGAACACCCTGCCTCTCCTCTACGGCGGCGGGCAGGAGAACGGCCTGCGCCCCGGCACTGAGGCCACGGCCCAGATGGCGGGCTTTGCCCGGGCGGTGGAGCTGCGCCTGGAGCGCCAGGAGGAGATCGCCGCCCACCTCGCCGCCTGCCGGGACTACGCCCGGGAGCGACTGTCCGCCATCCCGGAGCTGCGGTTCGTCGGTCCCGCCGACGCGCCCCATATCCTGTCGGTATCCCTGCCGGGCTACCCCAGTCAGAATATTGTCAACGACCTGGACGGGAGGGGGATCTGCATCTCCGCCGGGTCCGCCTGCCACCGGGGGAGGGCCAGCCACGTGCTGACCGCCATGGGTCTGGACAAGCGGACCGCCGCCGGGACGGTGCGGGTGAGCTTCGGGCCGGAGACCTCCTTCGGGGACATCGACGCGCTGGCGGATGCCCTTCTGGAGCACAAAAACACCCGCTTCCCCATGTTATAATAGGAGGATTCTTATGTTCCGCGCACTGCGCCGGGAACCCGGCTTCTACAAAAATCTCTGGGCGCTGGCCGCCCCCATGATTCTGCAAAACATCATCACCACCTCCCTGGGATTTGCCGACACCTTCATGGTGGGGCTTCTGGGCAACGCAGAAATGGCGGCTGTGACCGCCGCCAATGTACCCGTATTCATCATCCAGATTGTCATCTTTGGCTTCCAGAGCGGCATGGCCGTGCTGGTCAGCCAGTATTGGGGCAAGGGGGACACGGACAACATCAACCGCTGTATGGGGGTTGCCCTGTACGCGGTTACGGGCTTCTCCACCCTTCTGGCCCTGGTCACCTTCTTCTTCCCCGCCCAAGTGCTGGGCCTCATCACCCCCAACCAGGAGCTGGTACACCTGGGGGCGCGGTATATCCAGATCGTAGGCTTCTCCTACATCTTCAACGGGATCAGCGGCATCTACGCCGGGCTCCAGAGGAGCACGGAGCGGCCCTCCTTCGGGATGATCCTCTTCGGCATCTCCATGTGTGTGAACACGTTCCTCAACTACGTGCTGATTTTCGGAAAATTTGGTGCACCGGCCCTGGGGGTCACCGGCGCGGCTGTGGCCACTCTCACAAGCCGGGTGGTGGAGTTTCTGGTGGCCGCGGTCTATGCCCTGCACAATAAGCGGATCCCCCTGCGGTGGGGATGTATCCTGCGGCCCGGGCGGAGCATTCTGCGCAGCTTCATCCGCTACTCCGCCCCGGTGGTAGGCAACGAGGCCATGTGGAGTACGGGAACCTCCATGCTCACGGTCATCATGGGGCACATGGCCAACAGTCAGGACATGTTGGCGGCCTACGCCCTCATTGGCAACATCGACCGGATTTCGACGGTGGTGTGCTTTGGCATTGCCGCGGCGGCGGCGGTGATTGTCGGCAAGGAGATTGGGCAGGGGAGCAGCCGGGAGCGGGTCTACTCGGTCAGCTGGACGCTTCTGCTGGTGTCCATGCTGGCGGGGGGCGTGGTCACGGTGCTGCTGCTGGTTCTCCTGCCCACATTTTTCCTGCCGGTGCTGTTTCCCCTGTTCAAGCTGACCCCCGGCGCAGTGGAGGCGGCCACCTGTCTGGCAGTTGTCTATGCAATCTTCATGCCGATGCGGTCTTTTGATGTGACCAACATTACCGGGATTCTCCGGGCGGGAGGCGATTCCAAGGTAGCGGCTCTGATCGATGTGGGGCCGCTATGGCTGGCGGCCATCCCGCTGATGGCCCTGACGGCGTTGGTTTTTCAGGCGCCGACGTGGGTTGTCTGCATTGCCATGCAGGGGGAGAATTTTTTGAAATGTCCCATTGGGTTGGTTCGTTTTCACAGCAGGAAGTGGATCAATGACGTGACTTGTTCCTGATCCAGGGCGGCGCTGCGCGCCGCCCTGCCTTTTTATCTGCCGCCCTGCGGGCGGCGACCGCTTTTTTCTTTTTCCTACTTTGCCCCTGCCGGGGCGGGGCTTACTTTTCGCGCACGCGAAAAGTAACAAAAGCGTGCTCAAGGGGG
>CAJUPS010000090.1 GCA_910588045.1 uncultured Oscillospiraceae bacterium
AGGTATTAGGACAGGACGACCCAAGGTACGTCGGAGGGATAAAAATAAAATCATTAGGGGATTCTCAAGGGCGGCGAAGCCCCCTTGAGGGTGCTTTTGGTTCTTTTCGCACAAGCGAAAAGAACGCCCCGCCCGGCAGGGCGAATCTAACAAAAAGAAAAAAAGCGGTCGCGGCCCGCAGGGCCGCAGATTCAATCCCCCATTCTCCAAGCCGCCCGCAGGGCATCAATATCATCAAAAATCCAAGTCGGCTCTACCCCGCCGGAGGCGAGATCCCCCCTCGTCCCCTCTCCGGAGAGCACAAACACCGTATCGATCCCCGCATTGACCCCGGAGGCAATATCCGTATACAGCCGGTCCCCCACCATCACCGCCTGTCGGGCGGCAAACCCGGTCCGCTCCAGGGCAAGATAGATCATCGCCGGTTCCGGCTTGCCGATGAACCGGGGCCGCCGCCCGGTGGCCCGGAAAAGCATCTCACACACGCTGCCGCAGTCCGGCACGGACCCATACCATGTGGGACAAACCCAGTCCGGATTGGCGGCGATATAATCCACCCCCCGATTCAGGAGGATGCACGCATCCTCCAGCTTCTGAAACGTCAGCTCCGTGTCAAAGCCCACCAGCAGGCAGTCCACATCCTCCTCCAGCCGGTCCGTAACGGGAATCCCCGCCTCCGAAAGCTGCTCCCGGAACGTTCGGGTGCCGAAGGCGTAGCACTTGCGATAGGCCGGACGCCCCTGGAGGTCCGCAATGAGCGCGTCCACGGAGGTAAGAAAATCCTCCCGCCCGGAGTGGATGCCCATGCGCGCAAGCTTGGCAATATAGGCGTCCACCGAGCGGGAGGAGTTGTTCGTAAGAAACAAATACCGTCCACCTGCGGCGCGGACAGCGTCCAGGAAGGGAATGGTCCCCGGAAACAGGTCCTCGTCAATGTAAATCGTTCCATCCATATCCAACAGGAACAGTCTTTTTTCCCCAAGATCCGCCACGGCGCACTCCTCCAGACCAGGCATTTTGTATATTTTACCACAGATTGGCCCGTTTGTCTACGGAAAAAGCCTGCTACAGGGTAACGACACTTGAAAAATACCCGGCGGACTTGACAAATCAAGTCCTGCCGGGTATACTAGACCTAGAGTTAGGGCACTGCGATAAGCAGCTGACTCAAGTGCGGTTTATTGATCTAAAAGTAGACAACCGTCACCGGCCAGGGTGGCGGTTGTCCCGTTTTGTTATCCGTATCGTTACAGTAAATCTGTAAACATGAAACGTCAACGTTACAGGCATTTAATACACCCCCTTTCAGAGGATGTAGCCAGCCGCTCACCGTTATGCAGTGCCCCGTCCCATTCTGGGGGCTGTGCTTATTTTACCATATGCGACAGAATATGTCAAACTGGTTCAAAAAATTCAATTTCTCACTAAATAACCCGGAGGACCGCTTACAGGCGGTCCTCCGGGTTGTTCTTCAGCGTCCCCGGTCAACTCACACGGGGAAACAGATAACAGGCCGTATAAGCCAGCGTATTTTTACCGTGGTAGTAGGGCACCCCGGCCGCCTGACAGGCGTCGTTTACCAGCAGCCCCCAGCCCTCCATAGAGGAGCAGGCCCGCTCCGGAAACCGGCAGGGCTCCGGATATGCGCAGCTTTTGCACAGCCTGCACCCGCCGCTGCCCAGGCAGAGGACCCCTGGACACTTCTCCCGCAGCAGGTCCGCCAGGGCGTGGAAGTGCTCCAGATGCCGTTTCTCCGTCTCCGCCATGGCCTCGAAGTCGAAGGAGTCCTCCAGTTGCCCCACCGTCTGCACCAGCAGTCCGGACCCCATCTCCCCCAGGCGTGCGGCGCATTCCTCCAGGGACCCGCAGTGGGGCGGGCAGGTCCAGTTGCGCCCGTAGGCCCGGCACTTGTCCGCCGCGCACATGTCCCGAACCTCTGCCCGGACCGCCAGGGCCCCGGGGTCCAGGGCCGCAGCGCAGGTGAAGCCCTGCGCCAGGGCCAGCTCGATTCGCTCTTTCATTCCCCGTCCTCCTCCTCGAAGCTGAGGCAATCCACATAGCAGTCCTGGAACGCAGGCAGGCTGGCCAGCTCCAGAAATTCCGTCTCCCGCGCCAGCGCAATGCTTCTGCGGTAATCCCCCTCCAGCAGGGCGCACTGCTTGGCGCCCTCCCCGGCGGCGTTGCCGATGGCCCGGACCCGGTCCAGCAGCTCCGGCGGCAGCATTCCGATGCCGCAGGCGCTCTCCGGGGAGAGGTAGCTCCCGAAAGCCCCCGCCAGCAGCACGCTCCGGACCGCCTCCCGCTCCCGGCCCATGGTGTCCAGCAGCAGCTCGATGCCCGCCCGGATAGCGGCCTTGGCCAGCTGTACCTCCCGGATGTCCTTCTGGGTCAGATACACCCCATCCCGCAGCAGGAAGGCGGGCTGTCCGTCCACCTCCGTCCAGGGCCCCGGGACCTCTGGGCACATCCGGCCGCTCCCGTCCACGAAGCCCCCGCCAAGCAGGGCATACACCGCGTCCAACAGCCCGGACCCGCAGATGCCCTTGGCCTCGCCGCCGCCGATGACGTAGCAGACAAGCTCCCCGTCTATGAGCTCCACATGGTCGATGGCCCCCGGGGCCCCCCGCATCCCGAAGCGGATCTTGGCCCCCTCAAAGGCGGGCCCCGCCGCCGTGGAACAGGCCAGACGGCGCTCCCGGTTCCCCAGGACCATCTCGCCGTTGGTGCCGATGTCGATGAGCAGGGTCAGCTCCTCCCGCCGGTCGAAGGCGGCGGAGACCATGCACCCCACCGTGTCCGCCCCCACGAAGCCCGCAATATTGGGCAGCACCCGGACTGCCGCCCGGGGACAGGCCGTCAGCCAATCCGCCTTCGGCAGCTCCATGGCCTCCCGCACCAAGGGCATATAGGGGGGCTTTACCAGGGGACCTACGTCCAGACCCAGCAGCAGGTGGTGCATGGCGGTGTTGCCCACCAGGCTCACCAGGCCGATCTCCTCCGGATCGATGCCCGCCGTCTCTGCCGCCTCCCGGGCCAGGCGGTTCAGGCAGGCGCGGATCTCCGTCCCCATCCGCCCGTCCCGGTGCTCCATCTCGTACTGAATCCGGGCGATGACATCGGCGCCATAGGCGCTCTGGGGATTCACCGCGCTGGCGCAGGCGAGCTGCCGCCCCGTCCTCCCGTCGCAGAGGAAGGCCACCACCGTGGTGGTCCCCACGTCGAAGGCCAGCGCATAGGCGCACCGCCCGTCGGCGCAGGCGCTCCCGCCGCCCGCCAGGATTTGGACCTGCTCCCGCTCCGGCAGCTCCACGGTCACGTCCTCCGTGACCTCATATTGGCAGGCCGGCTCCGCCCGCCCGTTCACCAGCACCCGGCACTTTCCGCAGGTCCCCTTTCCGCCGCAGGGGGCGTCCAGCGGGAATCCCTGCTGCCGCAGGACCTCCAGCAGCCGCGCCCCCTTCGGAGCGGCGAACCGCTCCCCGGAGGGTTTCAGGGTAATAAAAACCTCCTCCATACTCCCTCCCAATTAACAATACTAACAAAATAGGGAAACCGGGAACCCGGTTTCCCTATCCTATTTCTATTCAGAAATCAGAATCAAAAGAATTTCTTGGAGCACTTGTCGATCTCCTCGTCCAGCGCCTGGTAGACGCCGGGGAAGGTGCTCACGGGCAGGCCCTGGGAGGCGTTGGGGATGAAGTACAGCTTGCCGCACTCACTGCAAGCCCGCTCCACTTCCTTGGCCACCACATCCTGGGTCCAGCCCTCGAAGTCCACGGAGGCGGAGTCGATGCCGCCCATGAAGGAGATCTTCCCGCCGTACTGCTTGATGAGCTCGGGGATGTTGTTGGTGGTCATGACGCCCTGCCAGATGTCGATGCCCAGGTCGATCATGTCGGGCACCAGGGTGGCGGCGAAGGAATCGGAGTGGTGGATAATGAGCTCCACGCCGTGGCTCTTGTAGTAGCCGTAGACCTTCTCATAGGCGGGCTTGATGAACTCCCGGAACATATCGGGGGACATGAAGGTGGAGATCTGGGTGCCCCAGTCGTCGTGGTGGAACATGGCGTCGGGCTTGACGTACTTGCACAGCTCCCGGGCGTAGTCCAGCTCGAACTCGGTGATGCAGTCGATGAGCTCGTGCATCTCGTCGGGGTTCTCATAGAAGGCCATCAGGCAGTTCTGGATCTCCATGAGGTAGTGGCACTGCTCGAAGATGCCGGGGGCGAAGAAGGGCGTGACGAACTGCTCCTTCCGGTCCACCTTCTCGGCCATGGCGATGAAGGGCTCCCACTCCTCGGCGTCGTAGACCACCTGGGGCACCTTCACATAGTCCCGCCAGTTCTCGATGTCCTTGATGACGATCTTGTCCGGGGTGTGGACAGGGAAGGGGCCGGGGGTTCCCTCGGGATAGGACTTGGTCACGCCCCAGGCGTTGACCACGTTCAGCTCGCCGTACTTCGGGTTGGGGTTGCGCTTGCCGAAGGGGGAGCCGAGGATCATGGCGAAGGCCTCATACTGCTTGACAAAGCGGTCGGGGTTCCCGCCCCGGATGGTCTCCAGCAGGTTTTGACGTTTGGTCAGCATATCGTTTTTTCTCCTTTTCTTCCCTTACTCAGCCAGCTTCTTGGCGGCCTCGGCGGCGGAGGCGGCGTCGGCGGTGTAGCAGTCCGCGCCGATCTCGTCGCAGAACGCCTGGGTGATGGGGGCGCCGCCCACCATGACCTTCACCTTGCTGCGCCAGGGCGCGGCGTTGATCTTCGCCACGGCGGAGCGCATGGCGGGCATGGTGGTGGTCAGAAGGGCGGACAGGCAGATGATCTTGGTGTCGGGGTTCTTGTCATAGGTCTCCAGGAACACCTCGTCGGCCACGTCCACGCCCAGGTCGATGACCTCGAAGCCCGCGGACTCCAGCATCATGCCCACCAGGTTCTTGCCGATGTCGTGGAGGTCGCCCGCCACGGTGCCCAGGATGATCTTACCCCGGCTCACGGCGCCGCCGGCGGCCAGAGCGGGCTTGAGGGTCGCCACACCGGCCTGCATGGCCTTGGCGGCGATGAGCATTTCGGGGACGAAGATCTTGCCGTCGCGGAAGGCCTCGCCCACCCGGCTCATGGCGTCGATCATGCCCTCGTTGAGGATGACATTGGGGTCGATGCCCTCATCCAGGGCCTGCTGGACCAGACCGGGGACCAGCTTCCTCTTGCCCTTCTCCACATTCAGGGACAGCTCTTGCAAAACAGACATTTTGATATACCTCCTATATAAATCTTTTCATACCGGCTCTGTTTTTGGGGATTGCTTACTTTTTTACTGGCCCGAACAGGCCCTCGCGATAGGCGCTGATGTACTCCATGCAGTAGTCGTCCAACCCCAGCAGCGCCTCGGTGGCGTAGATGAGGCCCAGCAGATCCCGGTTAGTGGGGTCCAGGATCGCGCTGTCCAGGCCGCAGTTCATCGCCAGGACGGTGAAGCCGAAGTTGATCATCTTCCGCACCGGCAGGTTGAAGGAGATGTTGCTGACGGCGGCGGTGATGTGGATGGTGGGGTACTTCTCCCGGACGGTGGAGATGACCTCCGTGTTGGTCTCGATGCCGTTCTCCGAGGTGCACAGCATTTCCACCAGGGGGTCGATGTGCAGCCGGTTGGGGGAGATGCCGTACTCCTTGGCCTTGGCCATGATTTTGTCGAAGACCTTCAGCCGGTCGGCGGCGCTCTTGGGGATGCCCGTGTCGTCACTGAGCAGAGCGATGACCTCCCAGCCGGGGTTGGCGGCCATGATGGGGAAGATCTTGTCGATCTTGTCCCCCTCGCCGGAGACGGAGTTGAACAGGCCCGGCTTGTTGCAGAACTTGTAGGCCTCCACCAGCACGTCGGCGCTGGGGCTGTCCACGCTGATGGGCACGTCGGTGACGGACTGGATGCAGTCGATCATCCAGTGGAGGGTCTCCACCTCCTCCGCCTCCGGCACGGAGGCGCAGCAGTCGATGAAGCTCGCCCCGGCCTCCGCCTGGATCCTGGCCCGCTCCTTGATGAACTCGCTGTCCCTGCGGGCGATGGCGTCCGCTACGGCCGGGATGGAGCCGTTGATCTTTTCGCCGATAATGATCATGCGCTATCCTCCTATTTTTATCCGGCGGCCCGGGGCAGCGCAAGACCGAAGCTGTCCCGGAGGATGGAGGCAAGCTCCTCCTCGCCGGAAATTTGACGGGATTGAACAGTTTCCCCCTGTCGGGTGACGGTAAACTCGTCCCCTTTCAGGGATAGGATCCCCCCTGGGATACAGCGGTACAGGACCGCCTTCTGGGTAAAAACGGAACCGGGGTGATACCCCCAGTACCCATTAAGGACATCGAAGTCCACCTCCGGACTGGGCGCATCCCGGAAGGACGTCAGAGGGTGCACGCCGTCCGGGTCGTGGCGGTACACGGTGAGGACCCCGTCCTCCGTGCGGCTGGAGAAGCGCTCGCCCTCCACCACCTGTTCCCCCGCGTCCAGCAGCATGGCCCCCTTGGGACTGGGCCCGCCGAAGCCCACGTCGCACAGCCACCGCCCGCCCTCCGCCCGGACGACGATGGTCCGGTGGGACAGGGGGCGCGGGTCCGGGCGGCGGTAGGGGATGCGGGCGGCAGGGCAGTAGCAGTCGTAGCCCAGCTCCCGCAGCAGCAGATAAAACAGCTTGTTGAGCTCGAAGCAGTACCCGCCCCGGCCCTCCTCTACCACCTTGCGGAACAGATCCTCCGGTTCCAGGGAGGGGCAGCGGCGCTCCCGGAAGATCTCCAGGTTCTCAAAGGGCACCTGCTCCAGATGGGCCCGGGTCAGCGCCCGCAGCGCCTCCGCCGTAGGGGCGGAGGGCCGGGGCGCGTGCAGCCGGGCTAAGTATGTTTCAGCGTTCAATGTACGATATTACGCCCGGGCGTCGATCTCGCTCTGATACTGGGCCACCCGCTCCTTGGTCAGGCGGTAGCCGAAGATCAGCAGCAGCGCACCGGCGGCGCAGAAGATGGCGGGGACCAGGGCGAAGGCCACGGTCATGCCCTGGCGGGCGGCGCCCTCCAGCACGGCGCCGGACTGCCAGCCCACCGCGCTCAGGCAGGCGGCCACGATAACGCCCCGGAGGAACACGCCCACCTTCAGGGGCAGGTTCTGGAGGCCCATGATCCAGCCGGCGGCGTTCTTGCCGGTCTTCCAGGTGGCGTAGACCACGGTATCGGCGTACAGGGCCGGGGAGGAGGCGAAGGCCATGCCGTAGAAGAACTGGGCAATGGTCATCAGGGCGATGACCGCATAGGCGTTGGAGTAGAAGATGTAGATGAGGAACAGGAACACGGTCATGCCGATGTACGCGCCGATGGTGATGGTCCGGGCATCAAACTTCTGCACCAGGAAGCGGACCACATAGGCCCCGATGATGGCCCCGATGGCGATGGACAGGGTGTATGCGGTCATGTAGCCGATGTTCCCCATGGCGTCGCGGAAGTAGTAGGCGGCGGAGGCGGCGGTGACGAACTTCACGCACCACTTGGCCAGGTCCGCGATCATGAGGATGAGCAGCTGGGGATTCTGGAACAGGGAGCGGAACATCTCGGGGATGCTGGTCTTGTTGGTCTGGGCGGCCTTGGCGTGGCTGGCGTCCTCGATCTCCTCGTAGCCGTCGGTCATCTTGAAGTGGGCGAAGTAGCCCAGGGCCATCAGAATGCCCAGACAGAACGCGGCCGCAGCAAACTTGTTCTGCTCACCGATGATACCGGCCAGCAGGTTGGCCAGGGGCAGTCCCATGTAGCTGAAGAGCAGTCCGCCGATGTTGTTCCAGGTGGCCCGGGAGGAGGACAGGGTGGCCTTGTCCTCCGGCGTCTTGCCCACGACGCTGACCAGGGTGGCGTTGGCCACGTAGCCGATGTTCCACACCACGTGGGAGATGATGGCGGCGGCGATGATGATCACGGCCGAGAGCATCTCGTTCTCACTGATGCGGATGAACTGGAAGGCGAAGAGGAAGGGCACGATCCAGGGCGTCAGGATCAGCCAGGAGCGGTAGCGGCCCCACTTCTTGGCCTTGGTGCCGTTGAGGATGCCGCCGTAGATCCAGGACAGGCAGGCATCCACCGTGGAGAACACGGAGTTGATGAGTCCGGCGATGACGGGCGTGAAGCCGCCCAGGCCCGTCAGGAAGTCCATGAAGTAGAAGGTCTCGATGTTGCTCATGAGGACGAACCCGGCGTCGCCGACGCCGAAGAAGTTCCTCAGCGCAGATGACAGCCTCTTAGGTTCCTGCTTTGTGTTTTTTGCCATTGATTTCTCCCCCAATCTAAAATTTTAATCACCGCGCCGGAACGCGGATGATCACACACTTACAACTCCCGCCTTGCTTTTCCAGGAATGGCCCTCCTTTGTTTTGCTGTAGCCGGACGAAACGGTCCGAAATAAGCTATTCCCAGCATTTTGAACCATTTGCCTAATTTACATCCTATTCTTTTTCCCCTTATTTGTCAATCAGCACAAATCCGGGAAACAAATTTTCCTCTAAATTGCAGAATTATCCCCTTCCTTTTCCACAAAAATGAGGATATACTATTCCTGTGATCTCCCACTCTTTCGATTTGCCGCCAAGGAGGTGCCCCCAGTGATGTACAAGCCCCCCCGCACGCCCCGCCGCCAACTGGCTCTGTCCCTCCAGCTGGTCGCCGACGAGCTGGACGACCTGCTCTGGGACTTCACCCTGGAGACGGAGGACCGCGCCCGCTTCTACAGTTTCCGCATATACGACCCCGGCCGGCCCCTGGAGCCGGACACCCTGTATATCCTGAATCCCTCGAAAGAGAGCTGCCGGTATTTCCCCGCCAGTGACTATCCCTATTTGTCCATCGGCGACTGGGAGGGGGCGGCGGAGCACATCTGCGTCCGCGGACAGGATTTTCTGGCGGTGGTCAACATCCTCTCCCATATTTTCCAGCGCTTCCGGGACTTTGAGGCGGAGCTCAACTGGATTCTGAACCACGGCGGCGACCTGGACACCCTGTGCGCCGCTGCCACCGCGTACCTGCAAAACCCGGTCTACCTTCACGACAGCGTTTTTGCCATCCTGGCCCTGCCCTGCCATGTGGAGGGGATGCTGGAGCTGGACTACAACCCGGAGACCGGGAAGTATTTCATCCCCCTGTGGCTGGTGGAGGATTTCAAGTTCAGCGAGGGCTATCGGGAGACCCTGCGGCAGACCAGGGCGGCCATCTGGGGGACCAATCAGTACCCCTACCACATGCGCTCCCTGTACGTCAACATCTGGGATATAAACTACTACCGCGCCCGTCTTCTGGTCAACGAGCTCCACGTCGCCCTGCGCCCCAGCGACGGACTGCTGCTGGAGTATCTGGCGGACTACGTGCTGCTGATTCTCCGCCGGGACGACATCGTCTCCGTCCAGAACCGCCGGGACCTGGTCAGCACCCTGCAAAATCTCATTGCCACCGGCGAGGCGGACCGCCGGGACCTGCAAATTCTCATGACCACCCTGGGCTGGCGGGAGACGGGGCGCTTTTTGATGGCGAAGCTGCAAAGTCAGGAGCAGAGGAACGCCGTCACCAGTATAACGGTGCTGCGCAGCAGTCTGTCCGCCGCCTTTCCCGAGGCGTTCATCTTCTTTTATGAGCGGCAGCTGTGTATGGTCACGGATTTGAACGCCTCCGGCCTGGATCAGCCCGCCTTCCGTTCGCGGCTGGCCCCCTTCCTCCGGGATAGTCTCATGTACGCCGGGGTCTCTCTGCCGGTGGATGGCATTCTGGACCTGAACACCGCCTACATTCAGGCCAACTATGCCATGGAGCGCGCCTTCCGGATGCGGGGCCACCAGTGGTGCGTGAGCTTTGACAGCTGTGCGCTGGAGTATCTGCTCTCCCATGTGGAGACGCCCACGCCCCTCTCCCAGTACCTGGCCCCGGTGCCCCGGTTTCTGCGGCAGTACGACTTGGAGCACGGCAGCCAGTATTACGCCACACTGCGGGCCTTTCTTCAGAATGAGCGCAGCATCCCCAAAACTGCCGCCGCCCTGATTATCCACCGTACCACCTTGCTCTACCGTCTGGAGAAGATCATCTCACTGACAAAGATCGACCTGGACGACGAGGCGGCCCGCCTCTACCTCCAGCTCTCCTTCCACCTGTCGGAAGAACCTTTTTCTTGAAAGAAAAAGGTTCCCAAAAAGAACTTTAGCACGCTCTGCGGTCCCTGCTGTTCCAACATTCCCGCCCGGTAACATACTGCTTCTGCACGCACAGCGGCCCCCGGCGCAATATGCGCCGGGGGCCGTTTGGTTCTCTTTTACGCTGTCTATTTCTTCTCCTCCTGCTCCTCATCCGCTTTCACTGCGTCTTTTTCCACCGGCAGGGGAGGGGCGGCCATCTTTTTCCTGCTCCTTCTTCTCCGGAAGAACAGGACTGCTGCCGCAATCACCGCGATCAGGATCAGCAGCGACAGCCAGTTCCGCGCCACAAAGATAGCGAAATCGTCCAGATTTGCCACACCGCTGGACAGCCCGCTGGAGAAAGCGGAGGCGATCCGGTCGCCGAAGGTCACGGGCGCCTCCTCATCCGTGGAGAGCCGGTAGACCTCCCGGAGATAGATGCTGACCGTGGAATAATTGATCTGGCTGTCGTACTGCCGCAGACTTCCGGTGAGGTACTCGATCTGTAGCTCCGTCTCGCTGATGGCGCTCTCAATGGTGATGATGTCCGCCATGTTCTCCGCCTTGCCCAACAGCTCCTGGAGCCGCTCCAGCTTGATGCGCTGGGTGGCCAGCCGGGCCTCCTGGTCGTAGTACGCCTCGCTGACGTCCTCCAGGTACTCGGACCGGTTGGTCACGTGGGCGGTCTCCCCGGCCCGGTCCAGGAAGGTGATAAAGTTCTTCACCGGCACCCGGACGGTGCAGTCGAGACTGCGGTAGTGCCCGCCCTGGTTGACGCTGCGGCTCTCGAAGTAGCCGCCCAGCTCGTTGACCACATCCTCCAGGGCCTGCTGGGCCTCATCGAACTCCTTGGTCTCCAGGCTCATGTCGGCGGTGTAGATGATCTTGGCGTTGGCGGGCACGCCGCCGTAGCTGCCGTTCATTCCGCCGTAGCCGCCCTCAGGGCTCTCCGGTTCGGGAGCAGGCATAGCATCGCTCTCCCAGCCCATCTCCTCCATGGGCATGTCGTATTTCTCGTCGGTGGCAAAGTGTACCGCATCCAACGCGCTGGGCGCGGTTTGTGCGGCGGAGTTCATGTCTCCGCCCTTGGCGCTGCCGCCGCAGGCGGCTAGGGACAGCAGCAGCATGGCGCTCCACAACAGGGCAAACAGTCTCTTTTTCATCCGAATTTCCTCCTTTTTTATTTCTGCAAGTGACCTACACTGATACAGACGCAAAGGGAGGGGAAATGTTCCGCCGCTCGGAAAAATTTTATCGGATGGCCCGCAGTTGGTTCATATTTTCCTCATAGAGCTGCTGGCTGACGGCCATTTTCCGGATGACGTTCTTCACGGTGATTTCCAGCTCAGTGCCCTCCCGGTAGTCGGCGGGGTAGATAAAGTCCACCCGTCCCTGCCGCAGCAGCTGCTCCACGCCCCGGCGGTTCACCGCCTGATAGACGGCGATGGCCTGCCCGCCGTAGGCCCGCATCATCTTCATGCAGGGCACGTCGCTCAGGCCGTCCCCCAGGTAGATCATATTGGGAAAGGGGACTCTCTTGCTGTCGTCCGGCATCGAGTCGTTGAGGGTCCGGTCGTCGGAGACGTCCAGCACGCCCTTGTTGATCCGGTAGACGAACTGGGTTTTTGCGGTAAAGTTCACCGCCAGCCTGGGCCAAGTGGGTTTTCCCTCGCCGTCGTAATAGAACTCGCTGGCGTAAATTTCCTTAAATTCCTTTGCAATGGCGCTGCCTTCGATGATTTCCCGCAGTCCGGAGGAGATCACATAGTGTTCCACCTGGACGCCCAGGAGGCCGCCATAGCGGTTGATCCTCTCGAACCAATCTATGACGCCGGGGAAGAAGGAAATACTTCTTCCGCAGTGGTTCAGACTCTGCCGCGTCAGCGGCAGGGATCTTTTTTCCGATTCCCTGAGCATGGTGTACATGTAGGCCAGCACGCCGTCCATTTTTTCTTTTCTTCCGAAGTCGTTGGCGATTTTCCAGAAGTCCCCCGGGGCCAGCCCCAGGGAGGGGATAAAGGCGTAGTTTTGCATGTCCTGGGTGCAGAGGGTTTTGTCGAAGTCATAGAGCAGTGCTACTATTGTCTTGTTCGGCATGGCAGCTCTCCTTTCTTCGCGCGCTCTGCGCGCGAACGGTAACGTTTTCTCGTCCTACCCCGGGAGCTGCGCGCCCCCGGACTCCGCGCCTACTTTTGCCCCGCGGCAAAAGTAGGCAAAAACGCGCTTAAACCTACGGTTTAAGAATCCCTTGGCGGGAGCGGCGCGGCGCGCCGCTCCCTATGCGGGGGATTTGCGAAGTGCGGTGCGTATTGGGTTAGGCGAAGCCGCCGAATTTCAGGTCCTACGGGCATCTGATCTAGTGGTCTGGCACTTGTAGAACTCCGGCTGACGCCCTTTCAAAGAGAGACCCCCTGCAAGGGGGACCCTATTAACGGATGTGCCTACCGCACCGAAAGGCAGCGTAAGACCCCCGTTAGAGCGCATCCGCCAACGCTTCGCCCCCTGACGGCCCAGAGCACTCCGCAGAAA
>CAJUPS010000091.1 GCA_910588045.1 uncultured Oscillospiraceae bacterium
ACCACGGCCACGCCGGGGATGTCCCCGGTGACCAGGGGCACGCCCAGGGAGCGGATGATGGGGTCGGGCACGAAGCCGATGCCGGAATCCTCGGCGTAGGGGTCGCCGCCGCCCACGTACTTCAGGCCCTCGATGATCTCGGCCCCCACGGCGGTGGCGAGACCGGCGTTCAGAGCCGCGCCGATGTCGTCCTGATTGGTGATGAGGCTCTTGAGCACGCCCACGCAGGCGGGCAGGTCGCCCAGGGTCTTCACCTTCACGCCGGTGGCGGCGTAGATGGTGGGGAAGAAATACGCGGTGTCGGGGAAAGCGACCGGCGTGTCCGCGCCGTGCTTGGCGATGGCGTCGTTCACGGCCCCCTCGGTCAGGCCCGCCACGGCGTTGGATCCGCCATAGATCAGATCAGTTAAAGCGCTCATATGAAAACAACCTCCTGTAAAATAAAATCCTGGTAGGGGGGATTCGCTATTTCTTAATATACCAAAAAGTACCGGATTTGTATAGGGGTTTTCGTGAATTACGGCAAAATTTTTTGCCGCTCCTGGGGGAGGCGGGGGATCATGGAGTCAGACCGCGCCTATAGAAACAGAAGATCCCCGACCCGGGGGCTGCCCCTCGGGTCGGGGATCTTTCTATTCATCCTCCGCAAACCGCTCCAGCGCCTCCGGCGGGTATGCGTTGGTCCAGTGGTATGGCTGTAGCTGCTTCAGCGGCACAAATAGAAGCGCGTCCTCTCCGGCCGTTACGCCCACCTGTACAGTCTCTCCCCAATAGCGCAGCCGCTCCTGACAGATCCCGCAGGGGGACAGCACCCGGAAGGGGGCGTTCTCACTCTCCCGCACAACGCACAGGCAGTGGGTGACCCGCTCGTTATATTTGTGGGCCTCCAGCATGGCGCCCGTCTCAATGCACAGCACCGCCGACGCGTTGGCCGTGTCGATGGAGACGCTGGTGAAAAAGTGTCCCGCCGCAGTATGGACCACCCCCGCGCCGCCCCAGCCGGTGGGGTAACGCCGCCGGATGAGCTCCACAGCCCGCTCGAACATCTCCCGCTCAATTTCCAGATCGCGCATAGACCGTTCCTCTCTGTTCCTGTTTCTGTAGAGGAAGCATATCACAGTCTCCGGCAAAAGGCAACCGTCCTTTTTCCGCATGTTCTTCCATTCCCCTGCATATATATGGAGCATATCGGGATAGGGAGTGTTGGGTCTTGAAGGGAAACATCGAGGAGCGGGCCTGCGAGCTGGCCACGTACATCATCGAGAACCGGACCACCGTGCGTGAGGCCGCCCGGCGGTTTGGGATCAGCAAGAGCACTGTACATAAGGATATACAGGAGCGCTTGCCCCTTTACAACAGGAGCCTCTATCTACAGGTGAAAGAAGTGCTGGACGAGAACAAAGCGGAACGGCACATACGCGGCGGGATCGCCACTCGCCGCAAATATCGCGGGGAGGCGTAGTTTCCCGCCGGAGAAGAAAAACTGTCAGGAGGAGAGCAGCTCATGAAGCCTTGTCATAAACAGAACCGAAATCACCGCCGCCCACCGGAAGCCCGGCAGGAGAGCGCGCCTCCGCTGCGGGAGGCCACGGTCCATCGCTACATCCACCCCATCCGCACGGTGCGTCCGACGCCGCAGCCCTCCGTGGAGGAGCTGCTCTCCAGCGTGCTGGAGGCCCTGGAGCGCCAGTCTGCGCAGATGGAGGAGGTCCTGCGGAAGCTGGAGCGTGACAACTCTGATACAATATAAACAAATGGTGACAAATTTTCCACGCCGCTTGTGTTATAGTCCTTTTGAGAGTATAATGGAGGGCGGCGCGGGTCCTCTGCGCCGAGTTTTACCCGAGGAGCGAATGATCCATGAGGCGCAGCAAAAGAAAAACCAGCGGTCTTCAGGCCGTTGCAGTGGCGGCAATCTGTATCCTGTTTGTGATGACCGCCCTGATTGGTCTCTATAAGTGCTTTTCCAAGGAGCCCACGCCCAAGCCGGACCTCCCCCGGACCCCATCGGAACCGGCGGAGACGGAGGAGGCCCTGGAGCCGGGGGCGGTTTCCAGCAAAAATTCCGGCTCTGAGCGAAAGGAGCGGTTCCACACCATCCTCCTGGGCGGCCTGGACGACGAGAACGGCGGCAGCGACACCAATCTCCTGGTGGCGGTGGACGCCAAGAACGGGAAGATCGACGTGGTCAGCCTGCCCCGGGACACCCTGCTGGACGTGTCCTGGCCGGTGAAGAAGCTGAACAACGCCTACCACCACGGCGGATTTACCCAGACCATGGCGGAGGTTTCCCGCCTGCTGGGCATCCCCGTGGACCACTATGTCACCGTGAAGCTCCGGGGCTTTGAGCAGCTTGTGGACGCCATCGGCGGCGTAGACTTTGACATCCCGGTGGATATGGATTACGACGACGACTGGCAGGACCTCCATATCCACTTCCCCGCCGGGCCCCGGCACCTCAATGGCGAGGAGGCCCTACAGGTGGTCCGCTGGCGGCAGAACAACGACGGCTCCGGCTACGCCACCGCCGACATCGGCCGCATCGGCACCCAGCAGGAATTTCTGAAGGCCGTGGCCAAGCAGGCCCTTCAGCTCTCCAACTGGGACAAGATCCGCCCCATGGCTGAGATTTTCCAGGACTGCGTGGACACGGATCTGGAGCTTGCCAACCTGGTCTGGCTGGGGGAGCAGGCCCTGACGGTGGGGAGCGAGAACATCTCCTTCCACACCCTGCCCGGAGACGGCGCGGGGTACTACAAGGGCGGCTCCTACTATGTGCTGTACCCGGAGGAGGCCCTGGAGATGGTCAACGACTGCTTCAACCCCTACCAAAGAGAACTGACTCTGGATGACCTGGACATCTTGGTGCCCTGACAGGAGGAGGTACATGCACATCAAGCGGCGAATCCAAGCGCTGACCTTGGCGGCGATCCTGGCATTGGGGATGCTGCCCGCTCCCGCCCTGGCGGAGGAGTCCGGTTTTGCGCCCATCCGTACATACGAGGACCAGTTTACCGACGTCTCCGCCGACGCATGGTTCTATGCGCCGGTAAAGGCCCTCTACGAACTGGGCCTGACGAACGGCAGCGGCGCGCCGGACCGGTTTGATCCCACCGGAGACCTGACGGTGGCCGAGGTGGTGACCATGGCCTCCCGGCTTCGCAGTCTCTATGAGACCGGAGACAGCGAGGCGGGGCGGGACGCTTACGGCGGGGACGGCGCGGAGTGGTATCGCCCCTACGTGTCCCACCTCCAGGGGGAGGGGATGATCGGCGGGGAGCTGGAGGGGCGCTATGACCGTCCGGCCACCCGGGCGGAGATGGCCCATGTTCTGGCCGGGGCGCTCCCCGGGGAGCTGCTGGACCCCATCAACCGGGAGGCGGTGTCCTCCGGCTACGCCCGGGGCAGCTACATCCGGGATGTGACGGAGGAGACCCCTTATCGGGAGGACATTCTCCTGCTCTACGACTGGGGCGTGGCCAGCGGAGGGGACAGCGCGGGCTCCTTCCGGCCGGACAGCCGCATCCTGCGCAGCGAGGCGGCGGCCATGGTAGCGCGGCTGGCTTACCCCGGGCTGCGCGTGGAACTGGATTGGGAGATCCTTCCCCTTTACAGCAAGAAGGGCTATACTCTCAGCGAGATGGTGGAGAGCGACGGCGCCTTCTATGCCTCCCCGGGTATCCACGAGCGAGAAAAAATAGATGCGGATGTGCGCTATATGCTCTCCAACCGGGAGCGGAAGCTCTCGCTGGAGTATCCGGAGGGGACCGTGAACCGGTCGTTTGTGGACCAGCTGATGAACGCGTTTTTGAGTGTAACGCGGGACTACGTGGAGCAGACCTACAACAGTGTTGTCGCCCTCTACTATTCCAACGGCAGCCGCGTGGAGCTCACCTTCTCCAGCAGTCTCTATGATGAGTCGCAGATAGACTTCTATCGGGACGCCACCATGGAATATGCCATTGCGGTCCACGACCAGATGTGGGCGGAGGGGAAAATCACAGAAGAGATGTCGGAGTACGACAAGGCCAGGGCGTATTTCACCTGGATCTGTGAGAACTGCCGCTATGACCACACCCAGCAGCTCATGAGTCACAGCGCCTACCGCTTGTTCCGCGAGGGCGCGGCCGTCTGCGACGGCTACACGGCGGCCTATAACCTGCTTTTGAAGCTGGAGGGGATCTCCTGCGGCACGTACAGCCTGGGAGACCACATCTGGACCACGGCGGTCCTGGACGGGAGGGCCTGCCACATTGACACCACCTGGGGCGACCAGTCTTACGGTGTAGAGTACCGCTATTTTGCCATGACGGAGCTGGACGCGATTTCACGGGGATCGCTGTCGGCGCCGCAGCAATGAGAAAAGGAGCGATGGAGCTTTGAAGATTATCGTATTGGCCGGTGGGCTGTCCCCGGAGCGTCAGGTGTCCCTGGTATCCGGCCAGGGCATTTGTCGGGCGCTGCGCGGCCTGGGCCACCGTGCGGTCCTGGTGGACATGTTCTTGGGACTGGAGGGGTGCGCGATCGCGCCGGAGGACATCTTTGACGCGCCGGACGGCTTGTGCACCCAGGAGGAGATTACGGCCCAGGCCCCCGACCTGGCGGCAGTCCGGGCCTCCCGGCGGGACCAGTCCCCCAGCCTGTTTGGCCCCGGTGTGCTGGAGGTGTGCCGTCTGGCGGACGCGGTGTTCCTGGGCCTCCACGGGGAGTGCGGCGAGGACGGGCGGGTCCAGGCGGCCTTCGACCTGCTGGGGATCCCCTACACCGGCTCCGGCCACCTGGCCTCCGGTATGGCGATGAATAAGGCCGTCACCAAGCAGGTGATGGCCCACGCCGGGATTCCCACGCTCCCCTGGCGGGAGCTGCGTTACAGGGCGGAGGACATTCCCCGACTGACGGAGGAGCTGCCCCTTCCGGCGGCGGTGAAGACCATCAATGGCGGGTCCTCCCTGGGCCTGGCCCTGCCGGAGACCCGGGAGGCGCTGCGCACAGCCCTGGAGGAGATGCTGCACTACGGCGGCCATGTCATCGTGGAGCGGAAGCTCCAGGGCCGGGACATCACCGTGGGCGTGCTGGGGGAGGAGTACCTCCCGGCGGTGGAGATCATCTCCCAGAACGGCAGCTATTTTGACTACGCCGCCAAATATCAGGCGGGCCAGAGCCTGGAGGTCTGCCCCGCGCCCATCACGCCGGAGCAACAGCGGACCATGGGTGAGCTGGCCTTGAAGCTCCACCGGGCTCTGGGGCTGCGGGTCTACTCCCGGACGGACTTTATCCTGGACGGGGAGGGGCGGGCCTGGTGCCTAGAGATCAACACGCTCCCCGGCATGACCCCCGGCAGCCTGCTGCCCAAAGAGGCCGCCGCCATCGGCATGAGCTATCCGGAGCTGTGCCAGAGGATTTTGGACTTGTCCTTAAGCGGTATTTGAGGCGCTCATATGGAACAGAAGATTTCTCTCAACGGGAGAGCGTACACGGTGCGCCGCCTGCTGGGAAAGGGCAAGGGCGGCTATTCCTATCTGGTCTTTGACGAGGCGGGCGAGTACGTCCTCAAGCAGATCCACCACGAGCCCTGCGCCTACTACCAGTTCGGCAACAAGCTGGAGGCGGAGTGCAGCGACTACCGGCGGCTGAGGGAGATCGGGATACGGATTCCGGCCATGCTTGACGTGGACGGGGCCAACGAGCGCATCCTGAAGGAGTACATCGAGGGCGACACGATCTACGACCTCATTTTGCAGGACCAGATGGATCCCTCCTATCTCTCCCAGGTGCGCACGATGTGCGAGCTGCTGTATGCCGCCCACACGAATATTGACTACTTCCCCACCAATTTTGTGGTGCGGCGGGGAGAGCTGTACTACATCGACTTTGAGTGCAACGAGTATATGGACCAGTGGAACTTTGAGAACTGGGGCGTCCAATACTGGTCCAAGACGCCTCAGTTCCTGCAATATGCGGAGGAACACCCATGACCTCCCGATACAGCGAAACAAGCGAGCCCGCCGGACGCGGGCTCGCTTGTTTTATGGCTCCCGTTAGAAGCGCAGTATCGTTACCGTGCGGCAATGCCGGAACAGCAACAGTTTGAAGAGCGCGTTAAAGTTCTTTTTGGCTCCTTTTTCTTTCAAGAAAAAGGAGCAGCTCAAAAGTTTACTGTGCGCTGCTCCGCACAGTCTGGCGCTCCGCCGTATGGAGGACAAACCGGTCCAGCACCGCGCTGAGGGCCGCGCTGGCGACGACGCCCACGATCAGCTCCACCGCCACGTTGACGGAGAAGAAGGTGACGAAGATCGCCCAGAACGAGCCTCCGCCCAGAACGCTGTCCTTGAAGAAAGCGACCACCAGGGTGACGAAGAAGACCGTGTTGGTCAGCGTACCGGCCACGGCGGTGCCGATGAAGGCAATGGCGCTCTTGCTCTTCCCGAGGACTTTCATCAGGAAGGGGAACAGGAGCCCCGCTACGACGCCGATGAGGATACGGGGGACAAAGCAGGCGATAACCGTTCCCACCGCGTTGGCCGAGAACATGGCCGCGCCGGTCAGGTCGCCCATGAAGCATTGGGCCAGACTGGTGGCCCCGAAGACCGCGCCCAGAAAGCCGCCCCGGACGGGACCGAGGGTCATGCCGCCGATGACGACGGGGATGACCAGCAGGGTGATGGACATAGGCCCGAGACGCAGATAACCCAGCGGGGTAAAGGCCATCAGGAGGATGATTGCCGCCAGTACCGCCGTCAGTGCGGTCTCGCGGACTTTGCTGCTTGTGTTGCTCATGGTTTGTTTCTCCTTTGAGGGTATTTCACCTCGTGCTGTCGTCCCCTGTTATCGGGGTACGGCGCACAAAATATGTATAACAACGGCCCAAGGCCGCTATTACCGTTTTTTCGGCCGGTTCAGCTCGTAGAGGTATCGCAGGCCCTTCAGCGTCAAATCCGGGTCCTGCCGGATCTCCCGCCCGCACCGGGCGGTCACCAGGGAAGCGGACCCCCCGGTGGCGACGCACCTGGCCCCCGCCATCCCCGGCAGGGCGGCGTAGCGGTCGATAAACCCGTCCACCATCATGGCGCTGCCCAGCAGCAGGCCGCAGCGCATGGCGTCGGCACTGTTGCGCCCCAGGCAGGCGTCCTCCCGGTCCCCCAGCTCGATGGAGGGCAGCAGGGCGGTGGCCTCCTTCAGCAGCTGGGCGCTGGAGCGGATGCCCGGGAGGATACAGCCCCCCAGATAGGTCTTCTCCCGGTCCACGGCAATGATGGTGGTGACCGTGCCCGCGTCGATGATCACAAGGGGCGCGCCGTACTCCGTCAGCGCGGCCAGCGTGTCCGCCGCCAGATCTCCCCCCAGCTGGGAGGGGTCGTCAATACGGATGCGGAAGCCTGTGCGGATGCCGGGCCCCACCCGGAGAATGTTGGTCCCGGTGATGATCCGGGCGGCGTTCTCCACCAGGCCGGTGAGCTCCGGCACCACGGAGGCCAGGATACAGCCGCGGACGTCCTCCCGGGCGATGCGGTTCATCCGCATGAGGTCGTAGAGGATGGCCGCGTATTCGTCGGCGCTCCGCCGGGTCATCACGGAGATTTTCCCCTTCATCAGCAGAGCGCCGTCCCGGAAGATCCCCAGGGAGATATTGGAGTTTCCAATGTCGATGGCTAACAGCATGGGCCCACCTCACTCCGCCGGATCGAAGCAGAACATGCTGAAAAAGGCCACCACGCCGGGCCCGCAGTCATACTCCATGCCGCAGGAGGCGGCCATCTCCTGCACGAAGACGCAGTAAGCGGACATACAGGAGTAACGCTTATCCGGGAAGCGGCAGGGCTTCCCCTCCACGATGGCGCAGGGGGAGCAGAGGCTGCATCCGCCCGCGCCCACCATCAATCCCGGGCGTTCCGCCCGGTCGATCAGCTGCCGGGTCATTTTGTTGTGGGCGCCCTTGGCGGGCTTGGTCTGCGCCTCGTCCATGGGGGCGTCGATGTCCCACATGGTTTGCAGGACCAGGGCCCTGGGCCAGCGGCGAATGCGGGCGGCCATCTCCTCGACTGTGCCGCAGTCCGGCGGGCAGGCGTAGTTGACGCCATATTTTCCGCAGAGATTTTCCGCACAGAGGGGGCGGAAGGAGGGGAGAAAGGTGATGTCCCCTGTGGACATCACCGCCGCATTGGCGAAACCGATTTCCACGGCCAGGTCTATCAGCTGCTGCTCTGTCATAGCGAGATCCTCCCTCTGCCGCCGCCGGGCGCTCGGTCTGTTGAGCGCCGGGGCGGTCATCTTACAAATCAAAAATATAGCTGCCTACGCCTCCGCCTCGTCCGGACGCTTCATGTCCCGCCAGACGGTGCACATCATGGTGATATAGCAGGCCGCGCCGCCGATAGCGTCGCTGACCGGCTCAGAGGCAAACACCCCATAAGCGCCCAGCCCCCACAGCCGGGGCAGCAGGATCATCAGGGGCACCACCAGGATCACCTTCCGGAACAGGGAGAAAAACACGGCGTTCTTTGCCCGGCCCAGCGCCACGAAGGTATTCTGTCCGATAAACTGAAAATTCATCATGACATAGGCGGCAAAATAGGTGCGCATGGTGCTTGCCCCCACCTCCAGCAGGGCGGGGTCATCGTTGAAGAGCAGGATGAGCGCCCGCGGAAACGCCAGGAGCATAAGCCAGATCACCAGATTGTACCCCAGGCAGGTCAGCGTGATAAACCGGATGCTCTCCCGGACCCGGCTGTATTTTCCCGCGCCGTAGTTGTAGCCCATGACGGGCTGGGCCCCCTGGGTCAGACCCCGGACGGGCTGGACGACGATTTCCCGGATGGAGACGATGGCGGTCATGGCGGCCACGTAGAGGTCGCCGCTGCCGGAGGCCGCACCATAGGTCTGGAGCTGGGCGTTGCCCAGGGACTGGACCAGACTGTTGGTCACGGAGAAGGTGAAGCCCGTCAGCCCCAGACTGCAAATGCGCTTGAGAATGGGGAACTCCAGGCCCATGCAGGCCCTCTCCAAGCGAAGCACTGCCTTTTTCCCTGTCAGGAATACCAGCACCCATGCCGCGGAGCAGGTCTGGGCGATCACCGTGGCCAAGGCCGCGCCTTTGACGCCCATGTGCAGGCCGAAAATCAGAACCGGGTCCAGGATCAGGTTGATGACCGCCCCCAGCAAGGTGGTCATCATGCCCACCTTTCCGAAGCCCTGGGCGTTGATAAAGGGATTCATCCCCAGGCCGATCATCACAGGGATAACGCCCACCAGGTAGATTTGAAGATAATCCCGGGCGTGGACCACGGTGTCGTCGCTGCCGCCTACCAGGTAGAGAAACGGCGTCCGGAACAGATAGAACAGCACCGTCAGGGCTGCCCCCAGCAGGAGCAGCAGCGTGAAGCTGACGCCCATGATGCGGGAGGCCTGCTTGTCGTCCCCCCGCCCCCGGGCGATGGAGAACAGCGGTGCGCCGCCGGTGCCGCAGAGGTTTGCAAAGGCGGTGATAATGTATGTAGCAGGCATGACCAGGCCGATGCCGGTAAAGGCGTCCCGTCCGATGGTGTCGATGTGGCCGATAAAGGCCCGGTCCACCACGTTGTACAGGACCACCGTCAACTGAGCCACGGTCAAGGGGATGGCCAGGGACAGGATGTTCCTGGGGATGCTGCCCTGGGAGAAGTCGTTTTTGCGCGGTGCCGCCATGCTGCATGTTCACCTCTCTTTTACAGGTGCTATTGTAGGACAATTCTGAAGAAATTGCAAGGGTGATATTTCACTCTTTTTGCTCCAGCTCTTTCTCGATGTCGAGTACGATGGTACTCATTTTGACATCCAACGCACGGCTGATCCTGTAGAGCGTCTCCATAGTGGGCTTGCGTTCTCCGCGCTCAATCATGGCTAAATGCCCTCTGGCAATGTCTGCAAAGCCGCTGAGGACTTCTTGCGTCATTCCCTTGCTTACTCGGAATTTTGCGATGACCTGCCCTACAATAATGGGATCCAATTGCGGTTCAAACATATGCTACACCTCCTCGGGACTGAGTGTAGTATATGTTTCAAATTTTAATTGTAACTTATGTTGACAAAACGGTGCTGATATGCTACTATTTTCATGAAAGGTGGGGAAAACAATGCGAGCGGCAAAAGGAAAGACGCAGGTAACTTTGACCTTGAAAGTGGAGGCACACGACCGGCTCCTGGAGCTGGCGAACGCGGAGGAACGCACTTTGGCCGGCTACATCCGCTGGGTGCTGAACGAATACCTCCGTGGATTGGATGCAGAGAAAACAGAGGAATAACATGCGGCGGGACGGCTCCGGAGTGGAGGGGCGTCCCGCCGCATGACTATTATACCCGCTTCCAGCTTGCGCCGTCCTTGGTGTCGGTGACTTCAATGCCTTGGGCCTTCAGCTCATCCCGAATGCGGTCTGCCTCGGCGAAGTTCTTGGCCTTTTTCGCCTCGGCGCGCTGGAGGACCAAGGCGTCAATGGCGGGATCGCCCTCGCCGGTGATCACAATGCCGCCGGAGGCCGCGGCAGAGGACCGGGCTTTGACGTCCGCCTCCCGCTTGGCGGCGGCTTTCTCCAGGAGGCTTAATCCCAGAACCTGGTCGAAGTCCGCCAGGAGGGCCAGCTTGGTGGCGTCGCTGGCGCTCACCTTCAAGGCATCATAGAGGGCGGTGACGCCAAGGGAGGTGTTCAGGTCGTTGCCCATGGCCTTGCAGAATTTCTCCTTCTGGGCGGAAAAGGCCGCCTCATCGACCTCCCCGTCTCCCGGCCTGAGGGCGGCGACGCGGGCGATAAGCTTCGAGTACGCGCCCTGGGCGTTGTCCAGGTTCTCCCAGGAGAAAACCAGGCTCTTGCGGTAGTGGCTCTGGAGGCAGAAGAAGCGGTAGGCCAGGGGGTCGTAGCCCTTCTCCTCCAGGAGGGAGAGAATCAGCTTCTCCCCCTTGCTCTTGCTCATCTTCCCGGTGCTGGAGACCAGATGCAGCCCGTGGACCCACCAGTTGCACCACTTGTGGCCCAGGTACGCCTCGCTCTGGGCGATCTCGTTGGTGTGGTGGGGGAAGGCGTTGTCAATGCCGCCGCAGTGGATGTCCAGGTCCTCCCCCAGGTGCTTCATGGAGATGGCGGAGCACTCGATGTGCCATCCGGGGTAGCCCACGCCCCAGGGGGAGTCCCACTTGAGGGCCTGGTCCTCGAACTTGGATTGGGTGAACCAGAGGACGAAATCGCTCTTGCTGCGCTTGTTCCCGTCCTCCTCCACGCCCTCCCGGACGCCCACGGCCAGGTCCTCAGCGTCGTGGTCGTTGAAGACGTAGTACCGCTCCAGCTTGCTGGTGTCGAAGTAGATATTGCCCCCGGCGGGATAGGCGTAGCCGTTGTCCAGCAGCTTGGTGATGAGCTGGATATACTCGGGGATGCAGTTGGTGGCGGGCTCCACCACGTCGGGGCGCTTGATGTTCAGCTTGGCGCAGTCGGCGAAGAAGGCGTCGGTGTAGTAATGGGCGATGTCCAGGATGGATTTATTCTCCCGCTTGGCGCCCTTGAGCATTTTGTCCTCGCCGGTGTCGGCGTCGCTGGAGAGGTGGCCCACGTCGGTGATGTTCATGACACGCTTGACGTTGTAGCCCTCATAGCGCAGGAATTTCTCCAGCACGTCCTCGGTGATATAGGTACGCAGGTTGCCGATGTGGGCGAAGTCGTATACCGTGGGACCGCAGGTGTACATTTTTACGATGTCAGGGTGGTTGGGAACAAATTCCTCCTTGCGGTGGGTTGCGGAGTTGTACAGATACATATTGATAATCTCCTTTAGTCAGGATTTTTACGCGCTTGCAGTTCTTTTTCCAGCTCCTCCACCCGGCGGGTCAGGGCCTCGATTTTTTGCAGGGTGGGGTTGACGACATTGGTCTGGTCCACCTCGTCGGCATAGCGGCGGACCTTTTCGCCGTTGACGCGGACGATCTGGGCGGGGACGCCCACGGCGGTGGCGTTGGCGGGCACATCCTGCAATACCACCGCACCGGCGGCGATCCGGGCGTTGTCGTGGATTGTGATAGGGCCCAGGACTCTTGCGCCGGAGCCCACCATGACATTGTTCCCCAGCGTGGGGTGGCGCTTTCCCACGTCTTTTCCCGTGCCGCCCAGGGTAACGCCCTGATAGAGGAGGACATCGTTGCCGATTTCGGTGGTCTCACCAATGACGATGCCAGTACCGTGGTCGATGACCAGTCTTCTTCCGATGGTGGCGCCGGGGTGGATCTCGATCCCGGTCCAGAACCGGGCCCACTGGGAAATACATCGGGCGAGAAAACAGAGGTGATGGCGGTGGAGCCAGTGGGCGATCCTATAGTAGATGGTGGCGTGGACGCCTGCGTACAAGAGGAAAATTTCCAATTTTCCTCTTGCGGCGGGGTCCCGCTTCTGATAGGCAGTTAAGGTTTCAAGCAACATAGGGGTTCCTCTATTTATCCAGTTTTATCTTCGCCGCCTCCGGCGGCGAACGGGACATTCTTCTCGAATCGGCCCGGGACCTACGCGGCCCCGGACTCCGCGCCTACTTTTTGTGTGAACAAAAA
>CAJUPS010000092.1 GCA_910588045.1 uncultured Oscillospiraceae bacterium
ATCGCTATTTTGTTAATTTAGCATAACTTCCTCGTTTTTTCAAACAAGCCCTAGTGAAAAGCGGATTGTTGCATATATGTGGATTAAGCAAGTATCGTTAGTAATCGTGGCATCTCATGAGGCTAATTGTGCGATATCATGAAGCAATCCCTTTATATAAAAGAAGAAACCTGCCTTTTGATTCAATCAAAAAACAGGTTTCTTTTGTTGTCTTGTGTTGATAAAAAAGATGCACCCTCGTAACCATTGCGCTGCAACAGTTTATGAGCAAATCCTTTATAAACAAGGGCCCTTTGCTCTGCGTATTACTCCGCAGGCGATCTTTGTGCCGGAATTACCGGACGGCTGGGTCGTAAAATCATCGGGATGATCGTGGATGATGATCGTTCTGCCAATCACCTCGCTTATGGAAAAGCGATTTGTTAAAAACAGAGAGAGCGCATATCCGTTGTTTCCGAACAGCGGCGGCAAGTCGCCTGCGTGATATGGATGCTTACAGCCGTTCGGATCATAATGGGACATGGTGTCTGCAAAAGGATCATCCATATTACCGTTGCATTCGGTTCCCTGATGAATATGAAATCCAAAAACACACCCATGGCATGGAAGTTCGGAACGGGGCAGGCCGTTGATCTCAACCCAGACGACCACGCCTTCTCTGGTCTGATAGAATCGCACTATGCCTGAAATATCAGGATAATTTTCACTCCCTGCGATACGTGCCGCAGCCTGCGGCCTACCGCGCAGAATTGAAAGGAAAGGAACACATCGTTTCACGATAAATATCTCCTCGCTGCACTTGTTCTGTTACCAGAATATGCAGCAGGCGCGTGGTTGGCTATACAGCATAAGCGGAGAGAACAAGCCTGGAGCTTCCAGACCTGTTCTCTCCGCTTATACGCTTATATCTTCAGTCGAAGAATTTGCTCGTATAGCAGCACGAATTTCTCCCGGATCACACCGTTGTCATGGTAGTGTCCGAAGAACCAGTATTTGAACTGGCACTTCTGCGCGATCTCCTCCAGGAAGTCTGTCAGGGCATCCGCCTGATAAAATCCCGCACCCAGCTCCTCCTGCACCGAGGTCGGGCAGCAGTGGGTGATGATGTAGTCCACTGCCCAGCCGCACTTCTCCAAGTTAGCCCTGGCGGTCTGATACTCATCCTCGCTGGGCAGCTCCTCCTTCCACCAGGAGTGGTGGTTGACCCGGTACATGGCATTCCGGGCGTTCAGGACCCGGCATTTCTGCTTGAATTTCGGGTCGTCCGGCTCCAGGATGCCGTCGTCGATGTCGTGGCTGCTGGCTCCGCCCATGGTGAAGAATCGCTTGCCCTCAATCTCGTAAACCTGCCCACGCATCAGGTGGATGATGGATGGCCGGATAAACTGTACCCTGCCGCCATGCCATTCCTGCACCGGAAATTCTGCTAAAAGGTCGTAGTTTTCATGGTTGCCGGAGACGAACAGTGTGGTAAATGGCTTGGCCTCCAGCCAGTCCAGCCAGTAGCGTTCCCTGGGACTGCCATCCCATAGGCCGCCGTAGTCTCCGGTGATAATAACATAATCATCCTTGGACAACTCCGCCTGCTCGTAGAAAATTTCTTTCTTGAATCGCTCGAAATCCGCATGGGTATCGCCCGTGATGAAAATAGCCATATCGCACATCCTCCCTTCCTATTCTAGCACAGTTTCCGCTCGATTACCACATCAATATCCCGGATCTTGACCCGGATGGTCTCAGCATCCACCACCGTGATCTGCTCGATCATCCTCCGGGTGATCGCATCCTCGTACCCGGTGAACTCCGCCAGCTGCTGGGCCAGCCATGCCCGCAGCTCCTCCATCCGGGATGCCTGGAGGGCCTGCTGCTCCTCGTCTTGCTGGATCTGGGAGATCTGCTCCAGGATGCTCTGCTTTTCATTTGCCAGCACACGAAGTTGTTCATTCAACTCTGCATCATCCATGTTTTCCAGCACTTTGTCCAGCAGCACGGCCTGCTCGGTGGTCAGAGTCTCCAGCCGCTGCTTCAGCTCCAGCAGGCTCACACCGCCTTCCTCGCCGTGACACTGGGCCATAGTGGCCAGTTCCAGCGCACCAGCCAGCACCTCCTCCCGGATGGCGCCGTACTCGTTCAGCGCGGCCACGATGGCCCTGTGGAGCTTGTCCTCATCCAACGTGGGGGACTCATGGCAGTATTTCGTCCCGAACTCCAGCCGGGAGATACACCGCCAGACGATCCGCTTCTTCCCGTTCCGTGCCCAGGTACACCGTTTGTAAGGCGTTCCGCACTCGCCGCAGACCAGCAGTTCGGACAGAGCATACCGGGCGGAGTATTTGCCCTGCTCGGTCTTGCCGGACTTCTGCATCACCTTCCGCTTGTTGCTACGGCGGGCCATCTCCGCCTGCACCCGCTGGAACATCTCCTTGGAAACGATCCCCGGATGGTTCCGCTCCACATGGTACATGGGCAGGTCCCCCAGATTTTTCACAACCTTTTTGCTGATGCAGTCGGTGGTGTAGGTCTTTTGCAGCAGAGCGTCGCCGTAGTATTTTTCATTGGTGAGGATGTTGCGGATCACCTGATACGACCAGCCCTGCACAGCCTCCGCCGTGGGGATGCCGTCAGCCTCCAACTCTTTCTTGATGTCGCCCAGGCTGGCTCCTTCCAGATAGCGGGTGTAGATCCGCCGCACCGTGGCCGCTTCCTCTGGCACGATCTCCGGTTTGCCGTCTGGTCCCCGGCGGTAGCCCAGCATCTTTTTGTACTGGAAGGTCACCTTGCCCTCCTTCATGCTCTGCCGCAGGCCCAGGATGATGTTGCCCCGGAGGGATTCGCTCTCCGCCTGGGCGAAGCCGCTGAACAGGGTGATGAGGAACTCGCTGGACTCGGTGAGGGTGTTGATGTTTTCCTTCTCGAAGATCACACCGATGCCGTTGGCTTTCAGCATACGCACAATCCGCAAGCAGTCCACCGTATTCCGGGCGAACCGTGAGAGGGATTTGGTGAGGATCATGTCGATGCGCCCCCGCTTGCAGGCGGCGATCATGCGGTTGAACTCCGCCCGCTTCTTCATGCTCGTGCCGGACAGGCCCTCGTCCGCGAAAATCCCGGCCATCTCCCAATCCGGATTTTCCGCGATGTGCTGGGTGTAGTAGGTTTTCTGGGCGGCGTAGCTGTTGAGCTGCTCCTCGCTGTTGGTGCTGACCCGGCAGTAGGCGGCCACCCGCTGGTGTCCGTTCCGGCGGGGCCTGCTGCCAGAGGCGATGGGCCGGGTGGCGGGGATGAAGTGTACCTGCCGTTCCGATGTAGCCTGTTCCATGATGATCTCCTTTCCAGGATGGTGAAGCCTATTTGAAATGCACGGTTACTGCATTTGCAGACGATATGGTGATATGTGAAACCGCCCGGTCAAAGCCTTTCGGATCAGCTTCGACCGGGCGGTGAGATTCGTTTTGAGCCGCCGGACAGCAATCGTATCTGGCGGAGACCCCCTGCAAGATCAGGGATACCACAGCCTCCGGCGCATCTGGGCGCTCCAGGCTGCGGTTGATGGCGTTGGCGAGGCGGACGGACTCACCGGAGGGGGTGTAGCTGCTGTCGGGGACATCATGCTCCGCCAGCTGGCGGTTGATCTCTGTCAGCAGATCAGCATCTGCAATCGTGATCTGCATACCGCAGCTATCGCATTTGAGGTATAGCGTGTCCGTCCGACGATTGGCCCCGGCAGTCCTGTGGAGACTGCTGCCACAGTGTTCGCAACGCAGATGTTCTTTCAGCCGAAGGGCAGGGCGGGGTTTTGTCGGAACACAGGCCGCAGTTTTTGATTGGATCTGCGCCTGCACAGCCTCAAACCTTTCTTTTTCGATGATAGCGGGGTAGCCGTCAGTTCCAGTGTAACGGGGATTCTCCAGCAGCCGCTTGACCTTGTGCTTGTTCCAGAGGGGAGCATCCGCACTGAACGGGATGCAGTCAGTGTTGAGCGTATCCGCGATTTTCTGGTAAGATGCCCCAGCGAGGTATAGTGTGGTGATCCTGCCGACAACAGCCGCTTCCTCAGAGTAGACGGTCAGCTCACTATTCTGGATCTGATAGCCGTATAAAATCTTTCGGTTGATCATCTGCGCACCTCCCGAAGCTGCTCTTTCAGTTCGATGCCGCCGTAGAGGCGGAAGCGGATGCAGGTCTGTGATTCCGCTATGATCTTCTCCACCAGATCAGCGAACAGGTTCTCATCGAAGCTGTCCAGCGTTTCCGGCCCGGCGCGGAGTGTGTCCACGGTTTGATGCAGGGCGTCGATCACATCCTCGATGTCCTCGTTTTTCAGCAACTGACGGCGTTCCCGACGCAGTTCGGTCAGTTTCGCATTGATGTCCAGCAGCTTGGCAGTGCAGGCACTCTCATCCAGCAGGCCCCTGGCCCGGAGTTGGCTAACCTTATAGTTCTGCTCGGTGGCGTCCGCGATAGCTTTGTTGACGGCCAGCATGGCGGGATTCCCACGCTGGAGGGCGGTGTTCAGATCGTCCAGTTGGGCGAGGGCAGGTGTCAGGATGATGCCCTCGTGGAGACGGAGCTTGTTGTACATCCGCACGAAGGCAGTGTAGATTTCGCTCTCGGGGATACGGCCCACGGGACAGGCAGCAGCCAGGCTATCGTGTTTTCGGCATACCCATGTCACATAACCGCCTCTGGATGCCTTTCGGGTAAAGGTAGACCCGCACACATTGCAGGTGATTTTTGTGCGGAGTGGATATTCGATGTGTGGTTTCTGAATGCGCTGCGCCCGCCGATGTCGCAGCGCCTGGACCCGTTCAAAGGTAGCCTTTGATATGATTGTCGGATGGGTATTTTCGATGTAGTATTGACAGACTTCTCCGTGATTATCTTTTCGAGTAAATGGGAATGCATTCGTGGTAAAAGTCTTTTGGCAGAGAGAATCGCCAATGTATTTCTCGTTGACCAGTATTTTTTTGACGACCTGTTGATGCCACATTTTCCCACCGTATACGGTAGGAATCTTTTTCCTGTTTAATTCTGCCGTGATCTGTGTTGTGCTGCATCCTGACAGATAGCTGTCAAATATCCAGCGGACGATTTCCGCCTCCTTTTCATCAATTACAAGATATTTTCCATCTACCAACTGATAGCCAAATGGGGCGCAGCAGGTGATGAACTCTCCCCGCTCCATTCTCCCCTGGTAGCTGATCCGTTGGTTCTTCCCGATGGATATGGATTCCTCTTGAGCAAGAGAACCGAAGACGCTCACCATTAATTCGCTGGTGAGCGTCTCCGTATTGATGTTCTCTTTTTCAAAGTGAACCGTCACACCCAGTGCGGACAACTCCCGCAGAGCGACAAGGCAGTCCTTGGTGTTGCGGGCGAAGCGGGAAATGGACTTGACCAGGATCTTGTCAATCTTGCCCTTCCGGCAGTCGGATAGCATCCGGTTAAAGTCCTCCCGCTTATCTGCCCGAGTGCCGGTCACCGCCTCGTCGGCGTAGATGTCTACCAACTCCCAGCCGCCATGCTCACTGATCTTCGTGGTGTACTTGCGGATCTGGGAGGCGTAGGAGTGGAGCTGATCGGAGGAATCAGAGCTGACCCGGCAGTAAGCCGCAATACGCAGAGTATCCGGTGTTTTCTCCCTGGGCGGGATGATGGTCACACTTGCCATTCTGCTTCCCCCTTTCATTGCAACGCCAACATTACCACACCTGTACCGGAATATCCAGCACTATTCCCAGACAGTTGAGGGGCGGTATTTCTCCACTGCCAGATGCTTAGCGGTGGTCAGCTCCGTATCCGTCAGGAAACCGGCTTTCGCCATATCCGCCAGCAGTCTGGTAACCAGGATGTACTGGATCTCGCTTTTTACGTCGATCATGACCGACCCTCCCGGAAGTAATCATCCGGCTTCGCATTACGGATGAACTGCTCCACTACGCGCTCACTGCCGGTGATCCGCATCTCCGGCAGGGCGGCCCGCACATCCTCAAAGTAGCGGTTGCCCTGTACGGCCCGCTCGTCCAGGATGGCTACCACACAGGTGTCTGTCTCGGTGCGGATGGCCCTGCCGAAGCCCTGCTTCAGCTTGATTTGCATCTCCGGTACCACCACCGCCCGGATGAAGGCGTGGAGGGTGTCGTATTGCTCCCGCTCCTTTTCCTTCATAGCGTCAGGAAAGGGAAATGGCAGACGGGGAATCACCAGCAGGGATACGCAGTCGCCGGGGAAGTCGAAGCCCTCCCAGGCCGCACCGGTGGCCAGCAGGACGCTCCCAGGGTTGGCCTTGAACTGCTCGGTCGTATGTACCGCGTTGCGGCCCATGGTGAACAGCGGCCAGACAAGATGTTCCTTCGCCAGCCGCTCCTGCACCGCTGACATGGTGGCGTAGGAGGTGAACAGCACTAGGGCGTGGCCGTAGGCGGCGTCCAGCAACGTTGAGATTTCCCGTGCCAGCTCGTCGTAGTAGGTTTCCGTCCGCTGATGCGGAGGGAGCTGCGGTAGATACAGCAGGCAGTTTTTCCGGTAGTCGAAGGGGGAGGGCGACACGGACTCCCTGACCCGGCTAGTTGTCAGGAGACCGGTCTCCTCCCGGAAACGGCGGAAATTACTGCCCACGGCCAATGTGCCGGAGGTGAGGAGGATGGGCTGGGATTGATTCCAGAGGGTGGTCTGGAGCTGGGCGTTCAGGTCTGAGATGGTGGCGCACAGCATCGTGCCGCCGTGGTCGCCGGACGTGGTGTAGAATACCATGTCCGGCCTGCCGTTGCTGAACAGGGACACGGCTGCGGATACATCCTCCAGAGATTTTCGGAGGGGGACGGTCAGTAACCCTTCCAGCTGCCTCCGGATCACCGACAGCGTTCTCTCTGCCGCTGCCAGCAGAGGAAGGTATTCGGTATATCTCTCACCCTGCGGTGGCTTTGACAGCTTCCGCAGCAATGGGCCGGTTATTTCGGACAGTGATTCAGCAGCCAGGAAATACCTGGCCTTCCGCAAATCACGGATCAGGATATGGATGTCTCCAGCCTCCAGGGTCACGCCATACATCTGGCGGGCAGTCTCCGGCAGCTTGTGGGCCTCGTCGATGATGATGGCACAACTGTCCGGCAGGACTGGCCTGCGACCCGTGCCGCGGTGGATGGCGTTCGCCAGCAGGAGGTTGTGGTTGCAGATCTGGAAGTGAAAATAGTTGGAATTACACGCCTCCATGAAGCAGAGGTATCGACAGCTGGCCTGCTTGCAGTCGCAATGGGCGGGGACGCAGACACGTTTCTGATCGTGGCCGCTCAGATGTTCTGCTAGATCTATGTCCAGACGATCCCGTAGGGATCGCAGCGCCGCCGCAGCCTTGGCGTTCTTCTTCTGCCAGTTCACCTGCTCTAGCCGCTTCTTCAACCTCTCGTCGCAGACGTAGTGGGATTTCCCTTTTCGGATCACAGCCCGGATAGACTGGTCGATCTGTCCGTCTGCCAGAAGCGTATCCGACAGGAGCGGCAGGTAATCGTTGAAGATCGCGCTTTGCAGGGCGATGCTGGATGTGGAGATAAAGATTGGCCTGGTCTCCAGTCCGCTTGCGGCCCGGAAGCCGAGGAACGCGGTACCGGCTACCAAATAGGCATAGGTCTTGCCGATCCCCGTTCCGGCGTCGCACAGGGCGATGCTTCCATCCAGCATGGCGTCCAGCATCAGGTGGCACAATTCGATCTGAGCGGGCCGCTCCGGCATACCGTGAGCGGGCAGCAGATCCTTGAAAATATGGTCGATCCTATCGTGGGGTTTTTGCCTGTTATCGTAAGTATTCATCCTGAAAATTCCCCTGACTTTTTTCTTTTGTCATTCCCACCGCATTTGCAGCTCGCGCCCCGGTGGCTTGGGAACAGTACGGATCAGGCTCGGCAAAGCCTGCACGGGCGTGTACCAAGGGTCTCTACTGCTTTCAACCCCAGGGCAGCCCCGCCCCTCTGACGCGGAGGCCGTGCATGGTGTCTCATTGTTCTCCCGGGCAGGGTCAACACTGGACGGCTATGCCAAAGCCGCCCCACACAGGTGGCATTCTCGCTCACCGGAGGGGGCATCTGCCCCCTCCGGGTCGTCGCGTGCGCTGCGTGACGCTCGTCTGTTCGGGTGGTTGTCCGTACTGCTGGTATGTGATTTTCAAGGTGCGGCAGCTTGGTTGCTATACTCTTATTGTAGAAGATACGGATTTTATTTTTTAGAGAGTATTATGCACATTCGGCGGATAAATGTGCGTAATATGCACATTTAGAGCAATTGTTTGAGTTGCTCTAAATGCGCCACCAGTTTTTCTATATCTTCCCACAGCTGCTCCTTTTTTGCAGCGTCCAACGCTTTCACTGTTTCATTGCCCAAAATCAGATAATCTAGTGTTACCTCAAACAAAGCGGAGAGGCGGATGAACAGATCGACAGAGCAACCATTTTTGCCGGATTCGATACGGCTATAGAAGCTCCTATCAACATTAAGGATCTTTGCGAGTTGTTCCTGGGTATATCCGCTTTGCTTGCGGAGTTGGCGGATACGCTCTCCACTTTTTTCCATGTTGTAAAACATTATGTAATCTCCAATCATCAAATTTTTGTTTGAGATTGCAGACTACGGATATTCTGCGATGTAAGGCTGCCAATAGCAAAAGGCAGCTATGATCTGGTAACTTTCAGGAAAAAAGCAAGATGCATTCCATTGTGCAGCACAATAAAATACATCTTGTGGGTAGATGAAATATAATTCACTTGTCAGGACATAATTGTCCCATGCGGCTACATGAAAGTTAAAATTTGCGGGAACAGACGGATCATGCTACAATACACCCTTTTGCCAGCAGAATTCTGTTTCTTAACGTATTATAATACACTAAAAGTAGGGAGTTTGCTTCATTCCATTATGCGGATATGTATTGTAAAATGTATTTGAGGTGAATTTCAATGAGGAAAAAGAAACCTGTGGAAAACAGAGATTTTGCGTTTGCCCGACCGATGGGCGATGCTGTAAGGCAGGCTCGGGACAAAGCTGGTTTCACGCAAGGCTATGTATCGGAATGTACAGGGATTGATACCCGAACGATCTTGAATATCGAAAATTGCAACGGAAATCCTACAATGGAAAAGCTATATCCATTAGTCCGCTTTTATGGTATTGATCCAAGGATCTTCTTTTACCCGGAATCAGAATTGACAAGTTCTAACCGGGCAGAGCTTCGGCTTTTGTTGGAAACCTGCACAGAGCAGGAAGCCACAGCCCTCATCCCCATCATACGGGCAATCCTGGAGGCGCTTCACTCCAAAAACTCCGATACCTTAAAGATACATAAAGACGGATGAATCATAATAAAAAGAGCCAGCTTCCCTGTAGTAATAGAGAAGCTGGCTCTGCGTCTATGCGTCTGGCTCTTTGCTTAAAACCATTTTCATTTGGACTACGTTAATTCTGGTTACCCTTTTACATTTTGGGCAGTACAGCGGGAAGTTGATTAAAACCGTATCCTCGCACACTTTGGTATGCGTCCTGCCTCCGCAAACCGGACAGGGAACCCACCCGGACTCTGTTTTCCTGTCCCCCATTGGAACTCCTCCTTTAGCGATTGCGGCTCTGCGTCTATGCGTCCGGCTCTCAAGTAATCGCTGGGATCAAATTGTGGATGCGCTGGCTATTGAACGGAGTTGGAGATTTTCTGTACCTGATCCTGGATGATTTGCCGCTCATCGTCTGTCAAATTTCGGCTGCACAGTGTGACCTTGTACTCCAGATATCCGGCGAGAGCATCCAGGAGACACTCTTTCATTCTCTCCGGCGTAGGGCAGAAGGTTGCGCTCTCCAGATCCTCACCAGAAGAATTCCACTCCAAAACAGCATAGCCATGGGAAGTCATAAGTATCTCGTACCGCTTATCTTCTTCAAGATAGTCCTTGAATCCTGTTAGAACTTTTTCAAATGTCAGCATGATTATATCCTCCTCAGCTGTTGGTATATCCGATAGATTACCACACTCCTGAGAGAATATCCAATACAATTCACGGACAGCGGCAGTTGAGATCAGCGTGTTGCTGATATTTGTCGTTACTCCAGAAATTCTTTATTTAAATCCACCCCGAAATCCTTGGCGATAGCCCGCAGTGCGTCGTCCGTGATTGTCTGCCGGATGGGCTGGCCGGAGGCCAGCACCTTCCAATATATCTCCGCACTTTTCTCAATAGTATGGGCCAGTCCGAACGCCGTATCGAAATCCGACCCGGAAACGAACAGTCCGTGCTGCGCCCAGATAGCCGCCTGATAGGTCTTCATCTTCTCGCTGGTGGCTCTGGCAATGTCCACGCCTCCGGGAACCATCCAGGGACAAACGCCCACGCCTTCCGGAAAGACCACCGGACACTCCGTAGCACTCTGCCACAGAGCGCGGGAGAAGTCACGGTCGGTCAGCGACAGAATATAAGTCAAAGTGATGACGTTGGTGGCGTGACAGTGGTAGATCACCCGGTTTGCTCCGTTGGTGGCCTCTTTTCGGACGCTGTGGTTCATGAAGTGGGAGGGAAACTCGGAGGTGGGCTTGCCGCCATCCTCCAGGCCCCAAACGATTCTCCAGGCATTGCCCTCGCCGTTGATCTCCACGATGCCCAGAGAGTGAGAGGGGTCGGGTTCCACATTGCGGAAATACTTTCCACTGCCAGTGGTGATGAAATACTCGCCAGCCAGATTCTCCGCCTGGACGTCCATTTGTACCCAGGAACCGAGAGCGTGGAAGAACGGACGGCACTGATTTACATCCTCCTCCGTCATTCGGTAGGTAAGATTGCCACCATTGCGCTCATGCCAGCCCTGATACCATCCGTCCATGCACATCCGGATAAAGCCCTGCATGGCGGGGACTTGCAAAATGCCACTCATTTCCGCACCTCCAGCACCTTTTTCTCAAATTCCTTCACAGATTCGTACCACTCTCCGTCAAGCGGAATGCCGCACTGACGGCAGTATTCGTCCCATATTTCGCCGAAGGGGGCGGTTTTCAGCTCCTCCTGCACCACCATCAGCTTTGTCCAGTCGCCTGCGCCCTGCAATACTTTCAGTTCCTCGTTGGGCTGGAGCAGGGCGAACAGGAGACTCTTTTGCAGGTTACGGTAGCCAGTAGTCCAAGCGGATAGGCGGTTGATGGAGGCGTCAAAGTAATCCAGGGCAATATGTACCCGCTCCGCACCACAGCGGATGATCTCCCGGCAGATCTCCTTTGTCTCATCGTCGAATAGCACCACGTGGTCGCTGTCCCAGCGGATAGGGCGGGTGACGTGGAGGGCAATCTCTGGGAAGAAGGCCAGCAGGGCAGGAATCTTGTCGCTGACAACCTCGGTGGGGTGATAGTGACCGTTGTCCATCAAGGGGATGCACTTCTCTTTATTAAAAGCGGCGTAACTCAGGGCAAACTCCGCACTGCCTACCGTATATGCCTCCACGCCGATGCCGAAGACTTTGCTTTCGATGCAGGGCTTCACCATCTTGAAATTGAAAGGCTCAGACAGGATCTCATCAATGGAGTGGCGGTAACGCTCCCTCGGCCCCATCCGGTCACCGGGGATGTCCTTGAAACCATCGCCCGTCCAGATGTTCATCACGCAGGGCTGACCCAACTGCTCCGCCAGATAGCTGCTGATACGGATGCAGGCTTTCCCGTGGTCGATCCAGAACCGCCGGGTATCCTCGTCGGGGGAGCTGAGGGTCAGTGGGTCGCACTTGGGATGGCTGAAGAAGGTGGGGTTGAAGTCGCAGCCCAAGCCATGCTCCTTGCAGAAATCCACCCACTTCTGGAAGTGCTTCGGCTTCAGCTTGTCCCGGTCAGCCCACTCGCCAGATTCAAAAATGGCGTAACTGGCGTGGAGGTTCAGCTTCTTCGTGCCGGGACACAGCTTCAGCACCATGTCCAGATCGGCCATCAGCTCCTCCGGTGTCCGGGCGCGGCCTGGATAGTTGCCGGTGGTCTGGATGCCTCCGGTGAGGGGCTTGCTGGGGTCGGTATCGAAGCCCCGCACATCATCGCCCTGCCAGCAGTGGAGGGCAATGGGGATGGTTTTCAACTGCGCCAGGGCGGCGTCCGTATCCACTTGGTATGCGGCATATTTTTCTTTTGCTTCCTGATAGCTCATTTTTCGCTTGCCTCCATCTGAATTTTGAGATTTCCCAGAGCCGTGGCCTCGATGGGCAGGGCAATAACCTGCTTCCCTGTGGCCTCCTGGGTCAGCCGGTTCAAAAACTGATTCTTCGCGCCGCCGCCTACGATGTAGAGGCGGCTGTACGTTTTTCCGGTATTCCGTTCCAGTTCCTCCAGCGCGGCACGGTAACTTTCCGCCAGGGAGCGGTAGGCACAGCGGAAGTAATCGCCAGCTGTGTGCAGTCCGCCGCCGGTGGCAATGTCGAAGGCGGCCTTCATGCTGGCCGGGGCCAGAAACTCGGGCGCATTGGCATCTACCAGCCGTTGGCAACTACTATTGGTGTCCTTCAGATAGTCAAGACGGTTGAGCATCTCCTGGAGGTCCAGGGATAG
>CAJUPS010000093.1 GCA_910588045.1 uncultured Oscillospiraceae bacterium
TCGCTCCTACCTCAAATGTCTCCTCTTCCTTTGTTCGGTTTTCAGGGTGTGATCAAGAGTGTGTATTCTTAGAATAGCGTGTTCCAAGCATTCAACGAGCACTTTTTATTCCAGAGGATAGCACGATGTTTCTTGTGAAGAAGAAAGTAGCCTTCTTAAAGTTTTCTTTGCTTACTTTCTTTTTCAAAAGAAAGTAAGTTGGTGTTGATTAGAGCGAGGGTCCACCCGTTCCCATCCCGAACACGGAAGTTAAGCTCGCTTCTGCCGACAATACTTGGCTGGAGACGGCCCGGGAAGATAGGTAACGCCAACATACTGGGGACAGTCGAAAGACTGTCCCCCCTTTTTTCGTTATTTTGATACATAGGAGGAGTGGAAATGGCGAGGCGGGAGACGGTCGTGCTGACCAATATGTGTATGATCTACGACGGCGAGGGGAATATCCTGGTACAGGACCGGTTGGACCCGGATTGGCCCGGGGTCACCTTTCCCGGCGGACATGTGGAGTTGGGGGAATCCTTTACACGAGCGGTGATCCGGGAGGTCTGGGAGGAGACCGGGCTGACGATTGAGCATCCGCAGTTGTGCGGGCTGAAGCAGTTCTGGGAGGACGACGGGACGCGGTATATCGTCATGCTCTATAAGGCGGACCGGTTCTCTGGAGAGCTGCGGTCCTCGGAAGAGGGAAAAGTGTTCTGGATCAAGCGGGGCGAGTTGGAGCAATACCGGTTGCCGGTGGGGTTTGATCAAATGATTTGTGTGTTCGAGGACGGCGAGCTGGGAGAGCAGTATGTCTACGAGGAGGATGGGCAGGTCGTGAGGGAGCTGCTGTAAAGGGGGACGGTGCGCATGATTTTCTTGATTGCGGGGGCTTCCCATACGGGGAAGACCGTCCTGGCGCAGAAGCTGTTGGAGAAATACCACTATCCGTATCTCTCTATTGACCATCTGAAAATGGGGTTGATCCGCAGCGGGCATACCAGCCTTACACCGGAGAGCGACGACCGCCTGCTGACGGATTACCTGTGGCCTATTGTCCGGGAAATGGTCAAGACAGCCATCGAAAACAACCAGAATTTGATCGTAGAGGGTTGCTACATCCCCTTTGACTGGGCAAAAAGCTTTGGGGAGGAATATCTCTCCTATATTAAATACCGCTGTCTGGTGATGAGCGAAGCATACATCAGGGCGCATTTTGACGACATCAGGCGGTACGCCAGTACCATCGAAAACCGGTTGGACGATGAGGGATGTACGTTGGAGGCCCTGCTCCGGGATAACGGGGAGACGCTGCGCAGGTGCCGGGAGGCCGGGGCGGAGTTCCTGCTGATGGATGGCGATTATCGGGTGGATGTGGACTGGTGGAATTAACTGGATGTTATGTTCCGGAAAAGGAATACAATATGTATAAGATTTTCGTGATTGAGGACGACGCCGTCATCGCTCGGGCGGTGGTGGAGCACATCGCCTCCTGGGGCTGGGAGGCCCGGAAGGCGGAGGACCTGACCCATGTCATGGAGGAGTTCGCCGCCTTCGCGCCCCATCTGGTATTGCTGGACATCGGGCTGCCCTATCGGAACGGATACCACTGGTGCGCGGAAATCCGGAAGCGAAGCCAGGTTCCGATTGTGTTTCTCTCTTCGGCGTCGGACAATATGAATATCGTCATGGCCATGAACATGGGCGGGGACGACTTCGTGGCGAAGCCCTTCAGCCTGGAGGTCCTGGCGGCGAAAATTCAGGCGCTGCTGCGGCGGGCTTACGATTTCGGTGCGGCGCCGCTGCTGGAGTGCCGGGGAGCGGTGCTGGACACGGGGGACAATACGCTGCGCTACGAGGGACAGTCCCTGGAGCTGAGTCGGAACGAGTACCGGATCTTACAGGTGCTGTTGGAGCAGAAGGGGCGTACAGTGTCCCGGGATACCCTGATGCAGAAGCTGTGGGAGACGGACAGCTTTGTCGACGAGAATACGCTGACGGTGAACATGGCCCGGCTGCGGCGGAAGCTGGAGGGCGTCGGGCTGACGGATTTTATCCGGACAAAAAAGGGCATGGGCTATCTGATTGAGGGGTAAAAAATGCGGCTGCTCTGGGGATATGTCAAAAGGAAATCTTGGCCGCTGGCGCTGCTGGGGGTGTGTGCGGGGCTGTTTGCATGGGTGCTGGCGCTGTACGACCTCCCGGCGGAGGCGGCGGGGTACGGCGGGCTGCTGTGCCTGATCGTGCTGCTGACGGCGGGGGCGGTGGATTTCTTCCGGTGGCGGCAGCGGGTCAGGCTGCTGGAGAGCATCCAGGGGCAGGCGGCGCTGCTGCTGAGTCTGCTGCCGGAACCCCGGAACGCGGAGGAGGCGGCCTACCGGGAGATCATCAACGAGCTGGACGAGGACCGCCGGACGGCGGTGTCCGCTCTGGACGCCAGAAACCGGGAGGCGATGGACTACTACACCATGTGGGTCCACCAGATCAAGACCCCCATCTCCGCCATGGGGCTGATCCTCCAGGGGGACGACACGGAGCGGGGACGGGCGCTGGGCGCGGAGCTGTTCCGGGTGGAGCGGTACGTGGAGCTTGCGTTGAGCTACCTGCGGCTGGGGGGCGGCGCGTCGGACTATGTGATCCGGCAGGTGAACGTGGACAACGTGCTGCGGCAGGCGGCGCGGAAATATGCGCCGCTGTTTATCCGCGGAAAGGTGTCCCTGGAGCTGCGGGAGACGGGGCTGAAGGTGCTCAGTGACGAGAAGTGGCTCCAGCTGGTGGTGGAGCAGGTGCTGTCCAACGCGGTGAAGTATGCCCCCGGCGGGCACGTGACCGTATGGAGCGAGGGGGAGCGGCTGCTGATCCGGGACGACGGCGTGGGCATCGCGCCGGAGGACATGCCCCGAATCTTCGAGCGGGGATTCACGGGGTACAACGGCCGGATGGACAAGCGGGCCACCGGCATCGGACTGTACCTGTGCCGGGAAATCTGCGGGAAGCTGGGGCACACCATCGACGCGGCATCCGAGCTGGGGCGCGGGACGTGCATCACCATCGGACTGGCGCGGCCCTGCCTGGAAGTAGAGTAACCTACTTTCTTTTGAAAAAGAAAGTAGGCAAAGAAAACTTTAGGAAGGGGAATGGCTGCTTCTCGGGGGCGGGCGGAGAAAGCCTTGGAAACAGGGGACTCTACTGCTGGTCGGTTGACAGAAAGGCCGCCTTTCGCCTATACTTGCGGCGAAGGAGGAATGCGCGATGGCTAACTATAAAATCGACAATGGAAAATTCGGCGCGTTTTTGGTCCAACTGCGGAAGGAGAAGGGCCTGACCCAAAAGGAGCTGGCGGAGAAGCTGTACGTATCGGACAAGGCGGTGAGCAAGTGGGAGCGGGGGTTGAGCCTGCCGGACATCGCCCTTTTACAGCCCATGGCGGCAATGCTGGAGGTCAGCGTGACGGAGCTGCTCAGTGGGGAGTTTATCCCGGCGGACCGCTCCCTGACGGTGGAGGAGGTGGAGCCCCTGGTCAACGGGGCGCTGTCTATGAATCTGACCATGACCGCCCGGGAGAGGGAGGAGCAGCGGGAGCATAGGAGAAAGTGGGGCGGGCGGTTCGCCGCCGCTATTGCGGTCTGTGCGCTGGAGCTGTGGCTGCTGCGGCGGATAGAGTGGCTGTGGGGGGATTACACGGTGTACTCCCTTCTTGCACCGGCGATGGCGCTGGGGTTCGGGGTCTACCTGATTTTCTTCGCAAAGGAGAAGCTGCCCGCGTTTTACGACCAATACCAGCTGAACTTTGTCAGCGACGGCGCGTTCCGTATGAACGTTGTCGGCGTGCACTTCAACAACCGCAACTGGCCCCGCGTGCTCGACGCCATGAGGAGTTGGGCCTGCCTGACGCTGGCGGCGTGGGTGCCGGTCTACTGCGGGATTTACCTGCTGTTGGGGCTGTTTTTTTCGGACGAGTGGCTGCGGTCTATGGTGCTGCTGCCAATGGTCCTGTTTGGGATACTCGGAGGGCTATTCCTCCCGGTTGTTATTGTGGGCAGAAAATACGAATAGGAATAAAAGAGCGCTCGGACAAAACGTCTGAGCGCTCTTTTTTCAGCCCACCAGCAGGCCCATGCCGTCCAGCAGGTCCTCCAGCGCGTCCTCGTCCAGGGCGTGGGTGACGGTCAGCGTGTGGTCGGGCAGGTTCACCCGGGCGGATCGGATCCCTGCCTTCTCCGCCAGGGCCTGGGACAGCTCCTCGCCGCAGGAAATGCAGTGGTTCTTCGCGGTGCAGAAGCCGCAGTTGGTGTAGGTGATGGTCAGCGTCTCCGTTTTCATGTTTCTTTTCCTAAAAGTTCCTTTTGATTCTTTTCCTTTCAAGGAAAAGAATGGCTGCCTAAAATTGCACCGAAGGGAAGAGCCCGGCGTCGGTGTGGGGCAGGAAGCAGGCGGCGACGAACTCGTCCATGTACCCCGGCTCGTTGGACAGCTCCAGGTAGGTCATGGAGCGGCTGAGCTCGAAGACCTTCTCCCGGGCCTGGGAGCTGAGAAGCATGGCGTAGGCCCCCGTCTGGGAGGAGTTGCCGATGTAGTGGAAATTCTCCAGGGGGATGTCGGGGAACATGCCGATGGTGACGGCGTTTTTCATGTTGATCCCGCTGCCGATGCCCCCGGCCACGTAGACCCGCTCGATCACCGACGCATCGAAGCCCAGGGAGGAGAGCATGGTCTGGGTGGCGGAGAAGATGGCCCCCTTGGCCCGGATGAAGTTCTCGATGTCCACCTCGTTGATGACCACATCCTTCACGCCGCCGGTGTCCTTCTGCCAGGCCAGGACGTAGGAGCCCATGCCGTGCTCGTCGTGGAGCACCCGGTCGCCCTCCCGGACGAACTTGCCCTTGCCGTTGATGATGCCGCAGCGGAAGAGCTCGGCGATGATGTCGATAATGCCGCTGCCGCAGATGCCCGCCGGGGCCACGCCGCCCACCACGGTCATGGTGGGTTCCATGGTCTCCTTGTCGATGGTGCACGCCTCCACCGCGCCGTCGGTGGCCCGCATCCCGCAGGAGATGTCCCCGCCCTCGAAGGCCGGGCCCGCAGAGCAGGCGCAGCTCATGAGGAACTCACTGTTGCCGAAGACCAGCTCGCCGTTGGTGCCCAGGTCGATAAACAGGCTCATGGCCGGGTCGTTCCAAATCATGGACACCAGGGCACCGGCGGTGATGTCCCCGCCCACGTAGCTGCCGATATTGGGGGCCACGATCAGCTCCGCCAGGGGGTTCATCTTCAGCCCGATGTCCCGGACGTACAGGTAATCCGTGCGGAAGAAGCTGGGCACGAAGGGTTCCATCCGCACGGGGTCGGCGTGGAGGCCCAGGAGCAGGTGGTTCATGGTGGTGTTCCCCGCCAGGACCATGCGGTAGACCCGCCGGGGGTTGATCCCCGCCTCCCGGTACATGAAGGAGAGCATGGGGATGATGGACTCCTTGATGACCGCATCCTGGAGGCGCTTGCGGCCGCCGGGCTTGCCGGACTCGATGATGCGGTTGATGACGTCCGCGCCGTAGCGGATCTGCCCGTTGCCGCCGCTGGCCTTGGCGAGGATCTTTCCCGTCTCCAGGTCCACCAGCACCCCCGCCAGGGAGGTGGTGCCCAGGTCCAGGGCGAAGCCCACCAGGGGGTCGGTGGAATCCCCGGGGAGCACGTCCCGCATGAGGATGCGGTCCATGTCCCGGCTGATCACGCACCGGACCTTAAAGTTGCTCTCCCGCAGGACCTGGCTGAGGTTCCTGAGCACCGCATAGGGCAGCATGATGGCGCTCTCGTCCACGCCCGTGGTGGCCTCCACGGCCCGCAGCAACCGCTCGTTGTCGGGCATGGTGTCGTCCAGGGTGGGCTCGTCCAGCGTGAGGTCCAGGAAGCTTAAGTCGCTGCCGAAGGCGATGCCCGCGTCCTCCAGCCGGCGGCGGAGGTTTTCAAAGATGGCGATCTCCTCCGGGGAGGAGAGGTCGGCCATCTTCATCCGGGAGCGGTAGGCGGAGGCGATGTCGGGGACCTCAATCTCCGCGTCGCCGGTGACCGTGGCCAGGCAGGCCAGGCGCCAGCCCGCGTCGTACTCGTCCTTGGAGATGTGGCGGTTGATGGGGGCGTCCAGGCTGCCGGAGGCCAGGCGGACCCGGCACTTCCCGCAGACCCCGTTGCCGGAGCAGGGGGCGTCGATGGCCACGTTGGCCTTGCGGGCCACGTCCAGGAGCTTCTCGCCGGGGTTGGCGTCGATGACCACGCTCTCGCCGGTCTCGAAGCGGAAGGTGATGGTAAACATAGGTTTTCGTTTCCTTTCAGAGGGATTTCGGCTCTGCTATCCACCAGTATATCTGCCGGGAGGGAGATTGTCAAGCGGGGTCTTTCGGGCCTTTGGGGCCTCAGCGCACTAAATATGCCCGCACGCAGGAGCGGGCCTCCCGGACCGCTTTCTCCTCGTCCAGGCCGGTGAGGCGGCCGTCTTTGACCACAACGCGGCCGTTCACCACCGTGGCGTCCACGGGCCCCTTGAGGCCCACGGTGCCCAGCATGGACTTCACGTCCAGGTCCGCCCCCACCAGCTCCAGGCGGTCCCGGCGAATGAGGAACAGGTCCCCGGCCTTGCCGGGTTCCAGGGAGCCGATGTCCTCCCGGCCCAGCAGCCGGGCGCTGCCCCGGGTGGCGATTTTCAGCCAGTCGTACCCGCTGGGGGCCCTGTCGCTGGAGTGGAGGCGGTGGAGCAGAAAGGCCGCCCGCAGCTCCTCCAGGAGGTTGGACCCGTCGTTGCTGGCGCTGCCGTCCACGGCCAGACCCACGGGGACCCCCAGTTTTAGCATTTCGGGAACCCGGCACACGCCGGAGGAGAGCTTCATGTTGGAGATGGGGCAGTGGGCCACGCCGGCGCCGGTGTCCGCCAGGAGCTGCAATTCTTCGTCGTTGAAGTGAATGCCGTGGGCGTACCAGACGTCCGGGCCCACCCAGCCTAAGTCCTCCATGTAGGCCAGGGGGCGCTTGCCGTACTTTTCCAGGACGTACCGCTCCTCGTCCTTTGTCTCGCACAGGTGGGTGTGGAGCCGGACCCCCAGGTCCCGGGCCAGCAGGGCGGATTGACGCAGCAGCTCCGATGACACGCTGAAGGGAGAGCAGGGGGCCAGGGCCACCATGCGCATGGAGAGGGGGGAGGGATCGTGGAACTTCTCCACCGCCGCCCGGCAGTCCCGGAGGATCTCGTCCACCGTCTGCACCACGCTGTCCGGGGGCAGGCCGCCGTCCTTTTTGCTCAGGTCCATGCTCCCCCGGGAGGCGTACATCCGCACCCCCAGGGCCTCGGCGGCGGCGAACTGGGCGTCCAGCAGAGCGCCGGACTGTCCGCCGGGGAACACGTAGTGGTGGTCAAAGACCGTGGTACAGCCGTTTTTCAGCAGCTCCCCCGCGCCCACGACGGTGCTGTGGTAAATGGTCTCGCTGTCCAGGTTCTTCCAGATCTCGTACAGGGCCCGCAGCCAGTCGAACAGCTCCAGGTTCTGGACCTGGGGCAGATTCCGGCTGAAGGTCTGATAGAGGTGGTGGTGGGTGTTGATGAGGCCGGGGTAGACGATACACCCCGTGGCGTCCAGGATCTCGTCCGCCGGCTGCGCCTCCGGGCCCATGTAGGCGATGGCCCCGTCCCGGATGAGGATGCCGGTGTTCTCCAGCACCGTGTCCCGGCTGTCGCAGGTGACGACGGCCGAGGCGTTTTTAATCCATAGCGTGCGCATGTGCTTACCTCCCAAATTCGCGGTTTCTGCGCGGGATCGTGCCGCAAAGCAAATCACAAAAGCCGCCGGAACAGAGGGACCACAGGAACTTGCAGTCAACTGTTGCGGCAGCCGGAAAAGGCGCTCACCCGAGGGTGATACACCTCTACTATAAAGAAAAAGGAGGGGCTTGTCAAGGGCGCGTGCAAAATTCTGACTTGACATCAGTACGAAACCGTATTATAATAGTCTTACGCTCAATACGGAACCGTACTATATAGGAGGACGCTTATGGACGATTTGCGCACCCTGAACCGGCGGTATGTCGCCGCCGCCAGCGCCGCCGACGGGGCCTACTACCGCTGGGCCAGACACTCGGGGGTCACGATGCACACGCTGGATCTGCTCTATGCCATGGACGACGGCCTGCCCCACTCCCAGAAGCAGGTCTGCGAGGAGTGGATGCTCCCGAAAACCTCGGTCAACACCGTGGTTCGGGCCTGCCGGGAGGCGGGATACATCACCCTGGAGCCCATGCCGGAGCAGCCCCGCCAGCGCCAGCTCTGCCTCACCGAGGCGGGCCGGGCCTACGCCAGGGAAACCCTGGAGGAGCTCTATGCCGCCGAGGAGCAGGCCATGGAGGCGACGGTGGAGCGGTTTGGCGCGGAATTTGTGGACGCCGTGGAATTTTTCTCCGCCCGGTTTGGGGCGGCGATTGAAAGAAATATGAAAGAGGAAAAGCCATCTGTATGAGAATCCAACTGTCTGAGCACTTCACCTATGGGAAACTCCTGCGGTTTACCCTGCCGTCCATCGTGATGATGATCTTTACCTCCATCTACAGCGTGGTGGACGGGATCTTTGTATCCAACTTTGCCGGGAAGACGCCCTTCGCGGCAATCAACCTGATGATGCCCCTGCTGATCATCTCCGGTGCGCCGGGCTTCATGATCGGCACCGGCGGTTCGGCCATCGTGGCCAAGACCCTGGGCCAGGGACGCCCGGAGGAGGCCAACCGGCGCTTCTCCCTCCTGGTCTGCGCTGCCGCCGTACTGGGTGGGGCGGTGGGTATCCTGGGGGCCGTCTTTGCCCGTCCTGCCGCCGTCGCCCTGGGGGCGGAGGGGGAGATGCTGGAGCACTGTGTGGTCTATGCGCGGATCATCCTGGCGGTGAACTTCTGCTTCGTGCTGCAAAATGTTTTTCAGAGCTTCCTCATTGCGGCGGAGAAGCCCAAGCTGGGCCTGTGGTTCACCGTGGGGGCGGGCCTGACCAACATCGTGCTGGACGCGCTGCTGGTGGGGGTCCTCCGCTGGGGCGTGGTGGGCGCGGCCATCGCCACCGGTATCAGCCAGGCGGTGGGCGGGCTGGGCCCGGTGGTCTATTTCCTCCGGGAGAACGACAGCCTTCTGCGCCTGGTCCGGTTCCGGTTTGACGGCAGGGTGCTGTGGAAGACCTGCATCAACGGTTCCTCGGAGCTGATGAGCAACATCTCTGGTTCGGTGGTGGCGATGCTGTACAACTTCCAGCTCCTGCGTCTGGCGGGGGAGGACGGCGTGGCGGCTTACGGGGCCGTGATGTACGTCAACTTTATCTTTCTGGCCATCTTTATTGGCTATGCCATAGGCTCTGCACCGGTTATCAGCTTCCACTATGGCGCGGACCACCCGGAGGAGCTCCACAGCCTCCTGGTCAGAAGCGCGGTGCTCACCGGGACGGCGGGCGTGGCCATGGCGGCCCTGGCGACGCTGGCCTCCGGGCCGCTGTCGGGGATCTTTGTGGGCTACGACCCGGGGCTCTACGCACTGACGGTCCGGGGGTTCCGGATGTATGCCGTTTCCTACATCATCTGTGGGTTTAACATCTTTGGTTCCTCCTTCTTCACGGCGCTGAACAACGGTCTGGCTTCGGCGGTGATCTCCTTCCTGCGCACGCTGGTGTTTCAGTGCGCGGCCGTGCTGATCCTGCCCATTTTCCTGGGCATGGACGGCGTATGGCTGGCGATTACCGTGGCGGAGACTGCGGCGCTGACGGTGACGCTGGTCCTGATTGCCAGGAATCGGAGGGTGTATCGGTATTGAATGAAAGGAAAAATCCAAAGGGGGGAGGGCATCAGCCCTCCCCCGTCTTGGGTTCTATGGTTTTTATTATGCGAATCGGATACTGACGGAAACTCCCGGCGCTGTTCGCCGCGCAGCGGCGAAGGCGCGCTAAAGCCGCGCATGTTTGGGATGGTGCTCTTTGTGAGATTTTTTCGGGCGCGGCTTTTGGAGTGTTCCGCCCTTGCTAGGGCGGCTAGGGGCGCTGCCCCCGTGGGCCGCCCTTTGGGCGGCTTAGGGCTATGGCGGCCATAGGCCGCCCGACGCCTGGACTCCGCCACCTTTGAAAAGGTGGACGAAACGTTTAACAGCTGTGCGCAGAAGTGTGGAGCGTTACCGGGTGGAAACCCTGGAGACGCAGAGGCCGCAGAGCGCGTTAAAGTTCTTTTTGGATTCTTTTTCTTTCAAGAAAAAGAATCACAGCTGGGGACCAGCGGCAACCAGAGCCTTGCCAGCGTCGTTGCCGGTGTACTTCACGAAGTTCTTCACGAAGCGACCAGCCAAGTCCTTGGCCTTCTCGTCCCACTGGGCCGCGTCGGCGTAGGTGTCCCGGGGATCCAGAATGGCGGGATCCACGCCGGGCAGGGAGGTGGGGACCTCCAGGTTGAAATAGGGGATGGTCTTGGTCTCCGCCTTGAGGATGGAGCCATCCAGGATGGCGTCGATGATGCCGCGGGTGTCCTTGATGGAGATCCGCTTGCCGGTGCCGTTCCAGCCGGTGTTCACCAGGTAGGCCTTGGCGCCGCTCTTCTGCATCCGCTTGACCAGCTCCTCGCCGTACTTGGTGGGATGCAGCTCCAGGAAGGCCTGGCCGAAGCAGGCGGAGAAGGTGGGCGTGGGCTCAGTGATGCCCCGCTCGGTGCCCGCCAGCTTGGAGGTAAAGCCGGAGAGGAAGTAATACTGGGTCTGCTCCGGGGTCAGGATGGACACGGGGGGCAGCACGCCGAAGGCGTCGGCGGACAGGAAGATGACGTTCTTGGCGGCAGGGCCGGAGGACGTGGGGCGCACGTTCTTCACGATCTTCTCGATGTGCTCGATGGGGTAGCTCACGCGGGTGTTCTCGGTGACGGACTTGTCGGCGAAGTCGATCTTGCCGTTTTCATCCACGGTGACGTTCTCCAGCAGGGCGTTGCGGCGGATGGCGTTGTAGATGTCGGGCTCGGCGTCCTTGTCCAGGTTGATGACCTTGGCGTAGCAGCCGCCCTCGAAGTTGAACACGCCCTCGTCGTCCCAGCCGTGCTCGTCGTCGCCGATGAGCAGGCGCTTGGGGTCGGTGGACAGGGTGGTCTTGCCGGTGCCGGACAGGCCGAAGAAGATGGCGGTGTTCTCGCCGTTCATGTCGGTGTTGGCGGAGCAGTGCATGGAGGCGATGCCCTTCAGGGGCAGGTAGTAGTTCATCATGGAGAACATGCCCTTCTTCATCTCGCCGCCGTACCAGGTGTTGATGATGACCTGCTCACGGCTGGTGATGTTGAAGATGGCGGCGGTCTCGGAGTTCAGGCCCAGCTCCTTGTAGTTGGTCAGCTTGGCCTTGGAGGCGTTGTAGGAGATGAAGTCGGGCTCGAAGGTAGCCAGCTCCTCCTCGGTGGGCTGGATGAACATGTTCTTCACGAAGTGGGCCTGCCAGGCCACCTCCATGATGAAGCGGATCGCCATGCGGGTGTCGTGGTTGGTGCCGCAGTAGACGTCCATCACGTACAGCTTCTTGTTGGACAGCTCCTGGATGGCCAGGTCCTTGCAGGCTTTCCACGCTTCCTGGGAGGCGGGCTTGTTGTCGTTGGCGAACTCCTGGGAGGTCCACCACACGGTGTCCTTGGAGTTCTCGTCCATGACGATGAACTTGTCCTTGGGGGACCGGCCGGTATAGACGCCGGTCATGACGTTGACCGCGCCCAGCTCGGTCATCTGGCCCTTGTCAAAGCCCTCCAGCGCGGGGTCCATCTCCGCCGCGAAGAGCTCCTCGAAGGAGGGGTTGTACACGATTTCGGGGGTGCCGGTGATGCCATACTTGGTCAGGTCGATCTGTCTCATATAAGCGATACCTCTTTCCAAAATTTTCGATCTTCGCGCCTGTGACCGGAGGGCGCTTTCTCTCCGTGCCCTATAGTATAATACATTTTTTCCGGAAAATCTATCAATATTTTATCAAAACTTCTCGGGGAAGAGGAGGGATTTTCATGTTGTTATGCTGATTTCGCCTTGCCAGGCGCAGAATCGGGCCCGGGACCTACGCGGCCCCGGACTCCGCGCCTACTTTTGCCACGCGGCAAAAGTAGGCAAAAACGCGCTTAAACCTACGGTTTAAGAATCCCTTATT
>CAJUPS010000094.1 GCA_910588045.1 uncultured Oscillospiraceae bacterium
TGGCTTTTCTGCGGAGTGCTCTGGGCCGTCAGAGGGCGAAGCGTTGGCGGATGCGTTCTATTGCGGGTCTTGCGCTGCCCTCCAATGCGGTGGGCATTTCCGTTAGGCGGTCCCCCTTGCAGGGAGTACCCCTTTGAAAGGGCGTCAGCCGGAGTTCTACAAGTACCAGACCACTAGATCAGATGCCCGTAGGACCTGAAATTCGGCGGCTTCGCCTAACCCAATACACACCGCACTCCGCAAATCCCCCGCATAGGGAGCGGCGCTCCGAGCCGCTCCCGCAAGGGATTCTTAAACCGTAGGTTTAAGCGCGTTTTTGCCTACTTTTGTCGCGCGACAAAAGTAGGCGCGGAGTCCGGGGCCGCGTAGGTCCCGGGCCTTCGACGGAGAAGAAGCTAAACGAACTGCTCGCGGGGACGTCATTTAGCCGCCTTCGGCGTCTAAACGACCGTCCCGGCACTCGGCCGGTGGCCGAGCGCCTAGGTCCCGGGGTTGGACAAGAAAAAAGTGGACGCCGCCCGCAGGGCGGCAGATTAAAAATGCCGTGCCGCGCGCAGCGCGGCAGAAGGAAGGAAGCTCCATGGCAAACGAACAATTCAAAACCACCATCGGCGGACAGGCCCTCATCGAGGGCATCCTCATGAGAGGCCCGGAAAAACAATGTATTGTGGTCCGGGGCCCGGAGGGCCTGGTCGTCAAGGAAGAGAAATTAAAGCTCATCAAGGATCGATACCCCCTCCTGGGGCTGCCCCTCATCAGGGGCAGCGTCACCTTCCTGGACAGCATGGTCAAGGGGGTGAAAGCCCTGATGTTCTCCGCGGACTACTTCCCCGAGGAGGCGGGGGCGGAGGAGCCCTCCAGGTTTGAGCAGTGGCTGGACAAGAAGCTGGGCAATGAGAAAATGGAGAAGGCGGTGATCGCCCTCTCTGTGGTCATGGCGGTGTGCTTCTCCATCGGATTGTTTATGCTGCTGCCCACCTTCCTGGCAAGCTTCGTGGAGCGGGTCACGGACAGTGTGCTGGTTCGCAACCTGGTGGACGCGGTGCTGCGTATCGCCATCTTTATGACCTATATGATCGCCGTGTCCCGGATGAAGGACATCCGCCGGACCTTCTCCTACCACGGCGCGGAGCACAAAACCATCTTCTGCTATGAGAAGGGCCTGGAGCTGACGGTGGACAACGTGCGGATGCAATCGAAGCACCACCCGCGCTGCGGCACCAGCTTCCTGCTCATTGTGATTATCGTGGCGATTCTGATCAACACCGTCATTTTCTCCCTGTTCCCGGTGGACAACGTGTTTCTGCGGATGCTGGTGCAGCTGCTCCTGCTGCCGCTGGTGGTGGGCATCACCTACGAGTTCAACCGCTACGTGGGGGGCCACGACAACCCGGTGACCAACTTCCTGGCGCGGCCCGGGCTGTGGATGCAGAATTTTACCACCTTCGAGCCGGACGATTCCATGATGGAGGTGGCCATCGAGGCCCTCAAGCGGGTCATCCCCGCCGAGAAGGGGAAGGACCAGTGGTGACCCGGGAGCGGATGACGAGCTATGACGGGCTGTTCCGGGACGTCCGGCGGCAGTTTCGGGAGGCCGACTTCCCCGGCGCGGAGCTGGAGGCCCTGGAGATCGTCTGCTTTGGCGGCGGCATGAGCCGTGGGGAATTTTACCGGGACGGGAACCGGTGCGTCCCGCCGGAGACGGAGGAAAAAATCCGCGCCCTGGCGGCGCGGCGCATGGACGGTGAGCCGGTGGCCTACCTCATCGGGGAGTGGGCGTTCTACGGCCTGCCCCTGGAGGTGAACCCGGCAGTGCTGATCCCCCGGGTGGACACGGAGGTGCTGGCGGAGGCGGCCATCGAATTTGCGCAGGCACTGGGGAACTGTCGGCTGCTGGACCTGTGTACCGGCAGCGGATGTATCGGCCTGGCGGTGGCGGCCAACGTTCCGGAATGCCGGGCGCTGCTGGGGGATGTCTCAGGGGAGGCCCTGGGGGTCTGCCGCCGGAATATCCGGCGGTGCGGCCTGGCGGACCGGGTGACGGCGGACGCGCTGGACGCGCTGGTTCCGCCGCCCCCATCCATCGGTGCGTTTGACTGCATCACCTGCAACCCGCCCTATATCACCCGGGCGGAGATGGAGACCCTGGACCGGTCGGTGAGGGACTTTGAGCCCCACCTGGCCCTCTGCGGCGGAGAGGACGGGCTGGACTTCTACCGGGCCGTCGCCCGTCACTGGAGAGCCGCCCTGGCGCGGGATGGGCGGATGTATTTTGAGGTGGGCATCGGCCAGGCGGACGCGGTGCGGCAGCTGATGCGGCGCGAGGGGTTCGGTGACACCAACATCCTGCCCGACACCCGGGGGATTGGCAGGGTGGTTTATGGAACAATTCTGAGCGAGGCGAGAACATGAAATATACACCATATCAAGGACGAAAAAGGGAAGACGGGATCCGCAATTCCCTGTTGATTCTGCTGCTGGGCGCGGCGCTGGGGGTTCTGGGCAAGTGGGCGGACTTTTACAGCCCGTGGCTGGCGGAGTTGACGGGCGGGGTGCAGCTGTGGATTTTCCTGGGGTGCGTGCTGGCGCTGTACAGCTGGACGCCCCGGCGGGCGGCGCTCCACGTGGTTTTGCTGCTGGGCGGAATGATTTGCGCCTACTATGTGACCGCCCTGGTCATGAAGGGCGCGTGGGACTGGCGATACGTGATCGGCTGGAGCGTCGCGGCGGTGCTGTCGGCGGTCCCGGGATACCTGCTGTGGTACGCCAAGGGGCGGACCCGGCGGGCGTGGCTCATGTGCGCGGGAGTGCTGGCGGTGCAGGCGGCGGCCATGTTCGTCCTGTCCGGCGGCGTGCGCGTTCTGGATCTGGTCATGATTTTGCTGACAGCGGCGGTACTGCTGTTGGACAAGATCGGGGGTGGCAGACGGTGACCTTTCTGGATACCGGAGGGTTGAACAATGGGGAAATCCAGCTGGTTTTGGAAAAAACCGTGGACGCGGCCCCGGCGAAAAACTGGCTGCCCGCCTATCACTTCGCCATCTGCGATTTGAGCGGGACCAGGATGGGCCTCTGCGACCTGCGGATCGGGCATAACGAGAGCGTCTACTACGGCGGCAACATCGGCTACCGGGTGGAGGAGTCCTATCGGGGACATCACTACGCCGGGAAGGCGTGCCTGCTGCTCTTCGGGCTGGCGAGGCGGCACGGGATGGAATATCTTATCATCACATGCGACCCGGACAACTGGCCCTCCCGGAGGACCTGCGAGTGGCTGGGCGGGGAGCTGCTGGAGATTGCGGAGCTGCCGGAGGATAACGATATGCGGCGCGAGGACGGGGAAACAAAGAAGTGTATCTACTGCTTCGACCTGATGAGAGAGAGCTAATATAAAGAACTGAGGTAGGCTGACACTAAAGGGGACTTTGGAATATGAAACGCAAAAGGAAGCCAATTTTCTTATTGCTTCTGATGGGAGTTATGGGATGTTCAGTGCTTGCTGGACTCTATTTCAAAGATATACATGAACAGAGAATAGCAGAAATTCAGCGAACAGGTACAGAAACCTTGCAAGAAGCAATTGATCATATAGCTAGAAAAGAATATACTGATGCTCTTAATTTGCTAAACGATATACCTTCGGAATTTTCTCCTGAGCAAATGTACAAAAGAACGATATCAGAAATGAAAATTTATCTTCATGTTTTATTAACGTACGATTCGACTGATATTGATTCCCTCCAAGAAGCTCTACGAGAATTAGAATATATAGATGGTAGAAGCTTTTCTAGTATATTACCAGACACATTTGGTGATGAGGTGAATGCATTTAAGGGAGAACTGCTTGAAAAATGCAATAATCTAATGCGTACCGAGTATGAAGGTATCATACCATATGTAGGAATGGGAGAAAGTTCTCTTAAACATACACAATGGGGGGTTCCAATAAAGGAGGTGACGAGAAAAAGCTCAACCGCGGTGCATAAATATTACTTTTATAAAATTGATACAGTTGTTTGCCTTGCATATATTTCCCATTGGCAACATGAAATCTCCGCATCTGTTAGCGGTGTATATGTCGTATATAAAAAAACAAATGGCAAACTCAAATATGTACCTATAGATTCAGAATCGACAAGCCTCTTATCAGATAGTTATGTAGATGATCAAATTGCGGAGTATATCGAATAGAAAAGGGGAAATACCATGGCCCAAAAGGACAAGAGGCTGATTAAAACTGCCGTAATTGCCCGCGACAAGAAGAAAGCCGTCGGGACAGCCATGAAGAATATCACGTGGAACCAGTATGAATGAATATAACTTTAATTTTGACACCCAGAAGCAGCTGCTGTACGATATTCTCGCCCGGAACCCGGTCCTGTTTGCGGTGCTCCGCGAAGCCCCCTCCCTGGGGCTGGAGAACTACTACGTGGGCGCGGGCTGCGTCTGCCAGACGGTGTGGAATGTCCAGAACGGACTGGACCCGATGCACGGCATTTCGGATATTGATTTTGTGTACTTCGATGAGGACCTGTCCTACGAAAAAGAGGATTCCGTCATCCGGCGGGTGAAGGACAGATTCCGCGGCCTCCCGGTGGACATCGATGTGAAAAACGAGGCGCGGGTCCACCTGTGGTACAGGGAGCACAACGGGTACGATATACCGCCCTACGCCTCCCTGGAGGAGGCCATCAACACCTGGCCCACCACGGCCACCTCCATCGGCGTGCGGCTCCAGGGCGGGGCGTTCATCGTCTACGCGCCCTTCGGGCTGAACGACCTGTTCGGGCAGATCGTCCGGGCCAACAAGGCGCAGATCACGGAGGAGATCTATCGGAAAAAGTGCGAAAAATGGCGTGCCAGGTGGAACACATTGACCGTTGTTCCCTGGTAAGTGAGGAGAAGAGCATGGCTGAAAATCAAAAGGACTTCCCGGTCGAAGCGCTGTTCCGGGCGCTGTCCGCCCTCCCCCAGGTGGAGGCCATCGCCCTGGGCGGGTCCCGGGCGGGGGAGGTGTACGACGAATCGTCCGACTACGACGTCTACCTCTACTGCACCGCCCCGGTGCCGGAGGAGGTTCGGCGGGAACTTTTGGGCCGGTACTGCGGGTATATGGAGATCGGCAACCACTTTTGGGAGTACGAGGACAACTGCACGCTGCAAAACGGCATGGATATTGACATTCTTTACCGGAATCTGGACGATTTCATCCAGGACGTGGCCTCCGTGGTGGAGGACTGCCAGAGCCGGAACGGGTACACCACCTGCATGTGGCACAACCTGCGGACCTGTAAGATCCTCTACGACCGGGACGGCCGCCTGGCGGCGGCGAAGGCGCGGTTTGACGTGCCCTACCCGCCCCTGCTGCGGGAGCGGATCATCGAGCGGAACCGGAGGCTGCTGCGGGGCTCCCTGCCCGCCTACGAGGGGCAGATCGCCAAGGCGGCAAAGCGGGGCGATATGGTGAGCGTCAACCACCGCACGGCGGCGCTTCTGGAGAGCTATTTCGATATTCTCTTTGCGCTGAACGGGCAGACCCACCCCGGGGAGAAGCGGCTGGTCCAGCTGTGCCGGGAGCGGTGCGCCCTCCTGCCGGAGCGGTTCGAGGAGAACCTGGAGCGGCTGTTCGCCCACCAGTTCGACGGCAGGGCGGCGGAGGACGTGAGGACCGTCATCGACGCCCTGGAGAAAATACTGGTCCCCATTTTCGATGCTTGATATTAAATTTAACATAAGAGGAGAAACACCATGGCCGAAAAAGACAAGAAGCTGACCAAAACCGCCACGATTGCCAGCGACAAGAAGGAAGCCATCAAGACCGCCATGAAGAACATCGAGAAGATGTACGGCAAGGGCTCCATCATGCGCCTGGGGGACCAGACCAACCTCAACGTGGAGGTCATCCCCACCGGGTCCCTGGCCCTGGACCTGGCGCTGGGCATCGGCGGCGTCCCCAAGGGGCGGATCATCGAGATCTTCGGGCCGGAGTCCTCCGGTAAGACCACCCTGGCCCTCCACATCGTCTCCCAGGCCCAGAAGGCCGGGGGCGAGGTGGCCTTCGTGGACGCGGAGCACGCCCTGGACCCCACCTACGCCCGGGCCCTGGGGGTCAACATTGACGATCTGCTCATTTCCCAGCCGGACACGGGCGAGCAGGCCCTGGAGATCACCGAGGCCCTGGTCCGCTCCGGCGCGCTGGACGTGGTGGTGGTGGACTCGGTGGCGGCCCTGGTGCCCCGGGCGGAGATCGAGGGCGAGATGGGGGACAGCTACGTGGGCCTCCATGCGCGTCTGATGAGCCAGGCCCTGCGGAAGCTGGCGGGGGCCATCAACAAAACCAACTGCGTGGTGGTCTTCATCAACCAGCTCCGGGAAAAGGTGGGCGTCATGTACGGCAACCCGGAGGTCACCACCGGCGGCCGGGCCCTGAAGTTCTACGCCTCCGTGCGCATCGACGTCAGAAGGGTGGAGACCCTGAAGTCCGGCGGCGAGATGATCGGCAACCGCACCAAGGCCAAGGTGGTGAAAAACAAGATGGCCCCCCCGTTCCGGGAGGCGGAGTTCGACATCATGTACGGCGAGGGCATCAGCCGCCTGGGAGAGCTGCTGGATCTGGCGGTGAAGCTGGAGCTGGTGCAGAAATCCGGGTCCTGGTTCTCCATGGGGGAGACCCGCTTGGGCCAGGGCCGGGACGCCGCCAAGCAGTACCTCAAGGACAACCCCGAGGTGGCCGACAACCTGGAGGCCGCCATCCGCCGGGACTTCTTCAAGCTCATGAGCACCCAGTCCCAGGTGGCCGCCAAGGCCGCCGGTCGGGCGGTGGACGTGTCCGCCGAGGACTTTGACGACACCGACGACGTGTGACCATACACATCATCTGACGAAAAGGAGGACATCCCCTATGCTGAAAAAAGCGCGCATCGTATCCATGATCGTTCTGGCCGCGTCCATCACCGTCACCGCCGGGCTGGCGGTGGAAAATCTGGTGCTGGCGGTCATCGCTCTGGCCAGGAAGCGGGAGCGGCGGTAAGGAAAAATTCTGCACCCCTGTCCGCCGGGACAGGGGTGCAGAATTTTTCTCGCGCCTTGTGCCAAAAAATACTACTTGGCCTTGACGGTCTGGATAGGCGGAACGGAGTAAAATGCAGATTGCTTTTTGTAATTGGGTGTGGTACAATTTTCCAGACATATTGACAAATTAAAATGTGGAGGCAGGGCAGGCAATGAACACAAACGAAAGACAATATATCCATACTCTATTTGTGGACAAAAATTATCTCGAACTTTACCAAACGCAGTCCACAACACTACGCGAAATGTTGTTTGTAAATACCCAACAGGAATTTGAAGATTTTCTGAAATCAGAAGGTTCTTTAGAGGAAGATGTTTTCTGGCTGTATTATGCAGTAGTACAAGCTGAAAGTCTGTTGATTGGCGCGTATGAGGAAGATGTAACATCAAAAGTATCAACATTTCTACAAGGAAAGTTGCCAACAGCTGCATTTTCTGGCATTCAAACGTATTTGCAAGATATTTATGTAGATATTGACGATAGGGATAATCTTCGGGAAAAAATAGATATTTGCAATCAATACTTATCGGATAAAAATTACTTCATTCAAGTAGAATGCGAAGATACCTATTGTGCATTAGCATACTTTTTGACAGTAAAACAAAAATGACTTCCGATTTATTGTGCTGGTGAAAATTCAAAACAGGGCGGCGGTGACGATCCCGCCGCCCTGCCTGTTACCGCTCCATGCGACGAAAGGAGGCAAATTCTTTACGGGAGGCCCCGCCAGGGCCTCCCGCTTTTTATCCAACCTTGCATGTAACGATCAGTCCGTCCACATTGTTCCCGGACACGGTGTACTCCCCCTCCTCCGGCAGATACGCCGCCGTCCCGGCGCAGTACCAGATCTCATACGTCCCGTCCGCGCACTCCACGGTCAGGTGCTGCCCGTCGTAGGGGAACTGCCTGAGATAGTCGATATATTCCTCCAGACACAGGTCCTTCTCCGCCATCACGGTGGCGTGGGGCACGCCCACGTAGCGGAAGTGCCAGGGCTCGTCCCCAATGCCGGTGAGGGGTTCCTTGTCCGTGTCATAGCGGACCACCCAGCCGTAGTCCTGGCAGTTCTGGTTGATCCAGGCGTACTCCCCCGTGCCCTGGTACTCCGCGCTGACGCCGTCCTCAAAGAGCAGGGAGAAATCCACCACCAACCCCGTGTGGTGCTCGCTGCCCCCGGGCTGGGCCACGAAGCGCTGGGCGTGGTCCTCGCCGTTGCGCTCTGCGCTCTGGTCCAGCAGGTGCTGTTGGAACTCCCTGGTGCGGTAGCCCGCCACCACGTTGACGGTCTTGCTGCCCCCCTGGGCCTGGAAAGCATCCATCATCCGGTTGAGCGCCTCCAGGGCCACCGGCGAGAGGAAGACCTCCCGGTCCCGGACATAGTAGCTGCCGCTCTTCCCATCAAAGATGCAGGCGAGAGGCTGCTCTTCCGGAAAATGGTAGAGCGTCCAGTTGTTCACCAGGACCAGCTCCCCCTCGTAGACTGCATCCTCTCCCATCTCCGTCCGGATACAGCCGGTTCCGCCGGTGGCCGCGCCAGCCGCACCCTGCTGAGGGCCCCCCTGTAAAGCGGGGACGTCCGAATACTTCCACAGAAGCACAGCCGCCAGCGCAATCAGAACCAGCAGGATGGGCAGAATGTGTACGCCGCCCCGTCGGCGGCTGGATCTTCTCATAATTGCAGCGCAATCCTCCTTCGTAAATAGGGACCCCATCCGGACCCCATGACCGTCACCGTGCGGAGATCCCGGAAAAGCAGAAACCGCAGAGCGCGTGAAAGTTCTTTTTTGGACCCTTTTTCTTTCAAGAAAAAGGGTCAGCGGTTCCAGGTCAGTATCGCCGTGCGGCCGCCGAAGCCCATGCTCTCCAGGGGAACCGCGAAAGCCTGCCCGTCGTAGGTAAAGGACACCTGGCTGCGGGCGCCGTAGTCCCCGTTGGGCGGCACCTCCAGCTGCTCCAGGATGCCCCTGGTGTAGCTGTCGTACCAGCCGCTGTTCACCGTGTCCAGCTCCCAGTAGTTGCGCCAGACGCCGCCGAAGTTGGCCGCGCCCCGCATCCCCCAGTCCAGCGTATCCTCCCATCCCCACTGGAGGGAGAAGGACAAGATCCGCTCGGACTGCATGTCCACAATCAGGTCCAGGGCGTAGTTCCCGCCCCGCAGGGTGAGCTGATAGACCTGAAAGCTCATCCGGGTGTCCGGGTCCATATACAGCCACTCACCGGAACCGGAGCACTCCAGATCGCTGCCGCTGTCCCACAGCTGCGGCAGTCCGCCCAGGGACTGGAGGTTCCGCACCTCCCGCCGGGCCGCCGTCATCCGGGCATCCCACAGCCGGGAGACCTCCTCGCCGTAGGCGACGGACTCCTCGTCCGCCTTCAGGTCCGCCAGGTTCTCGCCGTTGACGTAGGTGAGGACCTGCTGGTCCTGGCTGTCCCCTGAGACGAGGACGGTGACGCTCTCCACCTTCTCCCGGCTCAGCTCCATGGCGGTAAAGCCGCCGCCGCGCAGCAGCAGCACCTTCTCGGCCACGGACAGCTGCATACTCTCGGCAAACCCCTCCCGCTCCTCGTTCTCCGCCTGGATGACGGGGTTGTCCAGCAGCTGCCGGTCGTTGAGAGCGGACAGCCACTCGGGGAGGAAGAACGCCGCCGCCATCAGCAGGACGACCGCCAGGGCCGCCGCGTATTTACGCATCGTCCACACCTCCCAGCGTCACGGTCACAATAGTTCCCTTGCCCTCCTTGCTCTCGAAGTGGAGGCTCCCCCGGTGGAGGGCCGCGATCTCCTTGCAGAGCGCCAGTCCCAGCCCCGCGCCCCCTTCGGCCCGGGAGCGGGACTTGTCCACCATGTAAAAGGGCTCGGTGATCTTTCCCAGCTCCCCCGCGGGAATCCCCCGCCCCTGGTCTGCCACGGTCAGCTGATAGCCCTCCTCCGTCCTCCGGCCCACCAGCACCACCTGTCCGCCGCTGTCGGTGGCCTTCCGGGCGTTGTCCAGCAGATTTTGCAGCAGCGTTTGGAGCAGGGCGGGGTCGCCCCGGAGCTTTCCCTCCTCTGCCCGGGTGGTAATAGAGAGGCCCTTGGCCTTCATGGCGGGGCGGCTGATCTGGACGGCCTCGGTGCAGAGACTGCGCATATTCACCGTCCGGGCTTCCGCGGCGCTGTGGCCCACCACCAGCAGGCTCATGAGGGACAGCGACAGCCTCTCCAGCCGCTTCCCCTCGGAGAAGATGTAGCTGGCCGCCTTGAAGCGCATGTCCTCCCCCAGATCCCGGGAGCGGAGCATGTCGGCGTAGCCGATAATGGAGGTCAGAGGGGTCTTGAGCTCATGGACGAAGCTGCCGGTAAAGTCCTCCTGCCGCCTGGCGGCGTCCTCCAGCTCCTGGATGTTTTTTTCGATGGCGTCCGCCATGTGGTTGAAGTTCCCGGCCAGCTCGCTGATCTCGTCGCTGCCCATGATCCGGGCCCGGGTGGAGTAGTCTCCCTGGGCCAGCTGGTCGGCGGCCCGGGTCAGGCTGCGGATGGGCGTGGTCAGCCAGTAGGAGAGGGCGAACATCACGGCGCTGCTGACCCCCACCACCAGCAGGACGATCCACCGGTAGACCTGGTAGTGGGTCTCCCGGTCGGCGAAGAGGCGGGTGACATCCCGGACCGTCTCCATGTATAAGATCCCGTCCAGCAGCGCCACGGGGCCTGCGCAGTGAAGCAGGCTTCGTCCCGTCTTCTCCTCCTGGCGCAGCACGTAGCCGGAGGAGCGCCGGTCCACCATATCCAGCAGCTGCTGGTCGCTGGGGAAGTCCAGGGTGGAGTAGACATAGGCTCCCGCCGGGGTGATGACCCTGAACTGATGGCCCGCGAAGGAGGCGGACTCCTCCAAGGTGCGGGCCAGACTGCGGCCCCGCTGGCCGATATTCTCCAGGGTGACGCCTCGGGCGTCGCAGACGGCCTCGTAGGAGAGGCGGAGCATCTGCATCTCCTCCTGCGCGATGGCAATTTCCCGTTCCAGCGCGGATTGGAAGGAGAGGGAGATGAGCAGATAGCTGCCCACGCTGGTGGAGAGCAGCAGGATGCACAGCGTCACCAGCGCCACCTTCCAGGCGAATTTCATTCGTTGACCTCCAGGCGGTAGCCCACCTTATAGACGGCGGCGATGCGCTCCTGCCAGCCCAGCTTCTTCCGCAGGCGCTGGACGTGGAGATCCACGGTGCGGCTGTCGCCCATATACTCATTTTCCCACACGCGCTCGTAAATAGTCTCTCGAAAAAGGGCGATATTTTTATTTTGGAGGAACAAAACCAAAAGATTGTATTCCTTCGCGGTCAGCTGCACGATTTCACCGCCCTTGGTGACCACCCGGGACTGGGTGTCCACCACCACGTCGTCCACGATGATCCGGCTCTCGGTCTTGTGGTAGCGGCGCAGCACGGTCTCCACCCGGGCCAGGAGCTCGGCGATCTCGAAGGGCTTGACGATATAGTCGTCTGCGCCCAGGCGCAGACCCTTGATCCTGTCCTTGACGGCACTCCGCGCCGTGATAAAGATGACGGGAATCTCCAGGGGGGCTAAATACTCCATCAGCTCGAAACCGTCGATGCCGGGGAGCATCACGTCCAGGAGGATCAGGTCATAGTGGCGGGTTTCCACCGCGTCGGCGGCAGCGGTGCCGTTGTCTAAACAGTCGCAGGCGTAGCCTGCGGCAGTTAAGCTCATTTCTAACAGGTCAGCAATCGGTTTTTCATCTTCCACAATCAATATTTTTACCATGTTTGCTCTCTCTTTCTCTTCGCGCCTAGGCGCTCGGCCACCGGCCGAGTGCCGGGACGGTCGTTTAGACGCCGAAGGCGGCTAAATGACGTCCCCGCGAGCAGTTCGTTTAGCTTCTTCTCCGTCGATGGCCCGGGACCTACGCGGCCCCGGACTCCGCGCCTACTTTTGCCGCGCGGCAAAAGTAGGCAAAAACGCGCTTAAACCTACGGTTTAAGAATCCCTTGCGGGAGCGGCTCGGAGCGCCGCTCCC
>CAJUPS010000095.1 GCA_910588045.1 uncultured Oscillospiraceae bacterium
TGGTACATCTCCGCGCCGGGCAGGTTGGTGATGAGCATACCGAAGGCGATCGGCAGCAGCAGCAGCGGCTCGAACTTCTTCACGATCGCCAGATACAGCAGCACGAAGGCAATGACCATCATGATCAGGACCTTCCAGTTGCCCGCAGCGATCTGATAGAAGCCGGTCGCCTGAATAAAATTCAGAATAGCTTCCATTTAATATTCCTCCCTGTGTCCCGGCCTTAGCCGATCACGCACAGCAGAGCGCCGGAATCCACCGCCGCGCCCTTGGTGACGCTGACGGAAGCGATGGTGCCGTCGCAGGGGGCCATGATCTCGTTCTCCATCTTCATGGCTTCCAGGATAAAGAGAATATCGCCCTTCTTCACGGCCTGGCCGTTGCTCACGCGCACGTCCAGAATGGTGCCGGGCATGGGGGCGGAGACCTTCTCGCCACCGGCGGGAGCCGCAGCGGCAGGAGCGGGGGCAGCGGGAGCGGCCACAGGAGCGGCGCCGTCCATAGCCTCGACGGTGACTTCATAGACGGTGCCGTTGACGTTTACTTTGTACTTTTTCATGACTCTTTCCTCTCTTCTTTCATTAAAGTTTTTTGATGGACAGGATTCGGATACCGGCGGGATCGGTCCCCATCTCCTCCGCGACGGCGACGGCGATGGCGGCGATCATGGCCTGACGGTTGGGAATAGCTTCCGCCCTGGCGGCGGGCGCGGCAGGGACCGCGGCCGCAGGGGCCGGTGTCTTGTCGCCCATGGTTCTGCATATGGCGCTCATGGCCATACTCAGGAGAATGATGCAGATCAGGCCGATAAAGACGACTCCTACACCCATCAGAATGACGAACGGGATTGACGGCTCCATAAGGTGCTTCCTCCTTCTCTTAGTTGTGCGCGGGACCGCTCCCGCGCCCTTTCCCCATGCAAACCACAATGGTTTACATGTACGCGAAATCAGATTCAGTATAGCAAAGAATCCTGAAAATTTCAATACCCTTGCCCACATATTTCCGACAAGTTTTCGGAGAATTTCCGGTCTTTTCTTTTCTCTTCCGACATGGTATGATAAAGGGGCGGCGACGGTCCGTCTCCGCCATTCCCGCCAGAGCGAGGTGCGCCATGCGCTATCACAGGATTGAGGAAGCCCGGTTTGTAGCCCGTCCCAACCGGTTTATTGCCCACGTGAGCCTCCAGGGCCGGACGGAGGTCTGCCACGTAAAGAATACCGGACGCTGCCGGGAGCTGCTGACCCCCGGCGCCGTGGTGTACCTGGAGCGCTCGGACAACCCGGCGCGGAAGACCCGATTCGACCTGATTGCCGTGGAGAAGAACGGCCTGCTCATCAACATGGACGCCCAGGCCCCCAATAATGTCTTCGCGGAGTGGGCGGGGAACTTCCTGCCAGGATTGACCGCCATCCGCCCGGAGTACACCTGGGAGGATTCCCGGTTCGATTTCCTCCTGGAGGACGCCCGGGGGCCGTACTATGTAGAGGTAAAGGGCGTCACTCTGGAGGAGGACGGCGAGGCCCGCTTCCCCGACGCCCCCACAGAGCGGGGCGTGAAGCACTTGCGCGGCCTACAGCGTGCCGTAGAGCAGGGGACGCGCGCGGCGGTGTTCTTCGTCATCCAGATGAAGGGTCCCACGTCCTTCCGTCCCAATGACGCAACCCACCCCGCCTTCGGCGCGGCCTTGCGGGAGGCGGCGGAAAGCGGGGTGGGCGTATATGCCTATGACTGTCTGGTCACGCCGGACACCTTGGAACTGGACGCGCCGGTGCCCGTGGACCTGTCCCCCTGGAGAGAGCGGTAGGCCATGGTATACCGCCGCCCGACGGTCACTGTCGGGGACTCCTCCCAGAGGAAGCCGCAGTGCAGATGGGTCCGCAGGGAGGCAGTGTTGCGCCTGCTCACACAGGAGAGCAGAGTAATTGCCCCGTGGGCCTCCTCCAGATACCGGATAGTATCCGCCACCACCCGGGCGGCATACCCCCGCCTCCGGTGGTCCGGATGGGTTGCCAGGGCCTCGATCATCCAGAAGCCGGACTCCGGCAGCAGCCGCAGAGCGCTGACCCAGAGCCCGTCCTCCGTCTCGACCATCCACAGGCGGCCCGGCTGAGAAAAGAACTCATTTTTCATGAAGGAGGCGTAGCCATCCTCATAGCGGGCCAGCGCGGCCTCCGGGGAGGGTTCTTCCGGATACATCTCCGTACAGTTCTCCAGCGAGTCCGAACGGTAAATCGCCAGGAGCTGGGAAATATCCAGTTCCTCCGGCGTTTTGACCGCAAGCAGCATCATGACCATCTCCTCCCTGAAAATAGCAATATTCAAAATCGCTCTGTAGGGGCGCATATTGTGCGCCCGTTTTTAACGGAAGCTGCGTGGTATCGTGTGGGCGCACACTGTGCGCCCCTACGGGCTGTTACGAATTTTGAAGGTTGTTCCAGAAGTATGCTGTCGTTACCGGAAGCTCCGTCCCTCTCCATCCAGCGCCTCCAGCCTTCGCACCTGCACAAAGTCCGGCCTCAGCTCTGGCAGATGGACCTCCACCGCCGCAGCCAGCAGCGACGGATTCAGCCCCGGATTCTGCGCGGCCACCACCACGTCCAGCCGCAGCAGACCGGGCTCTTCTTTTATCTCCAGACTGTGGAGCATAGGCCGGATGTCGATGTCCGCCATAGCCTTGCGCTTGGTGCGCTTCTGGATCACCACGCTCTCGCCCAGGAGCAGCCCCCGGATCTTCTCCGCCGCCCCCTCCGGGACCCCGCCGTCGTAGACGAGCCCCACCTGGCACCGCAGCGCCGCCAGCTCCCGCACGGGCCGCACGGGGACATAGCACTCCACCGCCCGGACGCCCTCGGGCAGAAAGCGGTTGAGCTCCTCCGCCAGTCCCGCGCCGTCCATGTCCCCGTTGACCTCAAAGTCCAGGATCTCGCACTCACTGGCCTGTCCCACGCTCAACGGCAGGGCAAAAGAAATAATAGGATGGGGGTGGAACCCCTGGGAGTGCCGCAGCACCATCCCCTGCCGGAGAAAAACTCTCTGGAAGGTCCGCAGCAGATCCAGATGGGAGATATATACCGCCCGCCCCTCTTTCACAAAAAGAAGCCTCAGCTTACCCACGGTAGCACTCTCCCCCTTCCACAGCATTGGCCCCGCAGCCGGAGCACTGCGTCCGGCAGTCAGGGGTAGTCACCGACCGATAGGCCATCTCCCTCTGCCGCCACAGATAATCGTCGGACACATAGCAGGAGATCATACTCCACGGCAAAATCTCCTCCCTGCTCCTCTCCCGGCAGGCGTAAAATTCCGGGTCCAGCCCGCACTCGTCGAACGCCTCCAGCCACCGCCCCAGATCGAAGCAGTCGCTCCACGCATCCAGCTTCGCCCCCTTCCGGAAGGCTCTTTCCAGCACCCGTCCCAGCCGCCGGTCCCCCCGGGCCAGCACGGCCTCCAGAAAGCTGGTGTCCCCGTCGTGCCAGTTGTACGTCACCGCCTTGGCGGTGATCGCCTCCCGCAGCAGCCTCACCCGCCGCTCGTACTCCGCCCGGGGAATCTGGGCCTCCCACTGAAACGCGGTAAAGGGTTTCGGCACGAACCAGGAGGTGGACACCGTGACCCTGAGCCCCCGGTTTTTATTGGACGCGTACTCCCGCCAGGTGTGGACGGCGTGCTTGGCCATCTCGGCGATGCCCAGCACGTCCTCGTCGGTCTCCGTGGGCAGCCCCAGCATGAAGTACAGCTTCACCGCGTTCCACCCGCCGGAGAAGGCGGTCTTCAGGCTCTCCGTCAGCTCGTCCTCGGTGACGTTCTTGTTGATGGCGTCCCTCAGCCGCTGCGTCCCCGCCTCCGGGGCGAAGGTGAGCCCCGCCTTCCGCCCCCGCTGGAGCCGCTGCATCAGCTCCATGGAGAAGTTGTCCGCCCGCAGGGAGGGGAGGGAGAGGTTCACATGGTTCTCCCCGCAGAACGCCTCCAGGTCGTCGCACAGCCCCACCAGCTCGGGATAGTCGCTGGTGGACAGGGAGCTGAGGGTCATCTCCTGATACCCGGAATCCCTAATGGATTCCCGCGCATACTCCCCCAGCTGCTCCCTGCTGCGGCACCGCACCGGCCGGTAGACGTACCCCGCCTGACAGAACCGGCACCCCCGGATGCACCCCCGGAAGACCTCCAGGGTCACCCGGTCGTGGACGATCTCCGTGGAGGGCACAATGGTTTTCGTCGGATAGTAGGACCGGTCCATATCGTGGACCACCCGCTTGACCACCCTCTCCGGCGCTCCCTCCAGCGGCACGATGGCGGCAATAGTCCCGTCTTCCTTATACGAAACGTCATAGAGCGACGGAACATATACCCCCTGTATTCCCGCCGCCGCCCGGAGAAACCTGGTCTTATCCCAATTTTCCCGTTTTGCCCGCCGCAGCAGCTCCACCACCTCCGGCAGCAGCTCCTCGCCCTCGCCGATGAGGGCCAGGTCGATAAAGTCCGCCACGGGCTCTGCGTTGTACATAGCGGTCCCCCCGGCGATCACCAGGGGGGTCAGCCCCGTCCGGTCCTCGGCCCGCAGGGGAATGCCGGAGAGGTCCAGCATATTGAGCATCGCGGTGTACGCCATTTCGTACCCCACGGAGAAAGCGACGACGTCAAACTCCCCCACCGGGTCCCCGGACTCCAGCGCCCAGAGAGGGATCCCGTTGGAGCGCATCTCCTCCTCCATGTCCGTCCACGGGGCGAAGGCCCGCTCGCACCACACCCCCGGTATCTCGTTGAGTACCCCATAGAGGATCCGGAATCCCAGGTTGCTCATGCCGATCTCATAGGTGTCCGGGAAGCAGAAGGCAAACCGGAGGTCCACCTCCCCCTTGTCCTTCTTCACCTCATTGTACTCCCCACCCACATACCGGGCGGGCTTCTGCACTCTGGGCAGGATACGCTCCAATCTTTTATCCACAGTATTTCTCCTTCACAGTACAGCCCTGCTCCCCGGCGCGGTCAGGAAGCAGGGCCCTGTTCTGTCCTATTTCTTGTCCAGTCTCTGGATGGCGTTAATATCAAAGGGCGTGCTCTGATAGACAAAGTAGTTGAGCCAGTTGCTGTAGAGCAGGTTGGCGCAGGAGCGCCAGGTCACCCGGGGCGGCTGTGTGTCATCGTCGCCGGGGTAGTAGTTCTTCGGCACCTCGATGGGCTTGCCCAGGTTCTTGTCCCGCAAATACTCCTGCTCCAGGGTGCGCGCGTCGTACTCCGAGTGCCCGGTGATGAAGATCTGCCGCCCGCTCTCGGTGGACAGGGCGTAGACCCCCGCCTCCGGGGAGGTGGCCAGGATTTTCAGCCCCGGGACCTTCTCCACGTCCTCCCGCCGGATGGTGGTGTGCCGGGAGTGGGGCACCATGAATACGTCGTCGCTGCCCCGGAAGAGCATGTTGCTCTTGCGCTCCACGATGTGGGGGAACACCCCGAACAGCTTCTTCTCCAGGGGGTACTTCCGGATGCCGTAGTGGTAGTACAACCCCGCCTGCGCCCCCCAGCAGATGTGGAAGGTGGAGTGGACGTGCTCCTTGCTCCACTCCATGATGCCGCACAGCTCCTCCCAGTATTCCACCTCCTCAAAGGGCAGGTGTTCCACCGGCGCGCCGGTGATGACCATGCCGTCGTAGTTGCTGTCCTTCACATCGTCGAAGTAGCGGTAGAAGGCCAGCATGTGCTCCTGAGGCGTGTTCTTGGGGATGTGCCCATGGGGGGCGATGAGCTCCAGCTCCACCTGTAAGGGCGTGTTGGACAGCAGCCTGCTCAGCTGCGTCTCCGTAGCGATCTTGGTGGGCATTAGGTTCAGCAGCAGGATTTTCAGCGGCCGGATGTCCTGGGTGACGGCCCGCTGCTCGGTCATGACGAAGATGTTTTCTTCCTTCAGCGTCTTGGCGGCGGGCAGCTCGTTGGGGATTCGGATTGGCATAATAGTGGTACTCCTTTGTCAGAGGTTCACGCCCAGTACGCGCCGGACGCGCCGTGTGGCGGCCAACATGAGCAAATAAAAGAAGGCCAGATAGAAGGGGAAGACCCCCATGTTGATCCACTGTCCCAGCAGTCCGCAGACCGCCGGGGCCAGCATGATGCCCACGTAGGACGCGGCCATCTGCGTCCCGATGACGGCCTGGGACACGTCCGCGCCGAAATTCCGTGGGGTGAGGTAGTTGAAGTTGGGGAACATGGGCCCGTTGCCCAGGCCCACCAGGAACAGCCCCGCCGCCGCCAGCCACGCCGGACCGGGGATCAGCAGGATGACCATAGCCCCGCCCAACGTGATCTGACCCAGCCGGATGATCCTCCAGCTGTCCAGCCGGGAGGCCGCCACGCCGGAGAGGAACCGCCCCAGGGCCATGCCCATATAGTAAAACGTGACGATTCCCGCGGCCCGCTCCGCGCCCAGCCCCTTGTGTTCCACCAGGAAGGTGCTGGCCCAGTTGCCGCAGGTGCACTCGATGGCGCAGGAGGCGATGAAGAGGAACCACATCAGCTTCACCCCGGGGATCCGGGCCACCTCCCGCAGGCTCAGGTCCCTGACCTGCTCCTGCTCCTCCCCCGCGGAAACCGGGTGCACCTTTCCCCACACCGGCAGGGTCGCCGCCAGCAGCAGGGCGATGGCCGCCTGGATACCGAAGGCGATCCGGTATCCGCCCCGCCAGCCCAGGCCGCTGTCGATCACCAGCGAGAGCACGAAGGGGCTGATCGTGACGCCGATGCCGAAAAAGCAATGGAGGAAGCTCATGACCCGGGCGGAGTAGTGGAGGGCCACATAGTTGTTCAGCGCCGTGTCGATGGCTCCCGCCCCCAGTCCCAGCGGGACGGCGCACAGGCACATCACCAGCAGATTCCCCGAGAAGGAGAACCCCAGCAGCGCCGCGGCGGTCATGGCGGTGCTGACGGCGGCGACCCGATTGGTTCCCAGCCGCCGGATGACCTTGGCGCTCATCATACTGGATACGATGGTCCCGCAGCAGATGGTGACGCTCACGAAGCTGGCAAAGGAGATCGGCAACTGAAACTCGGTATAAATCGCGGGCCAGGCGGTCCCGAACAGCGAGTCCGGGATACCCAGGCCGACGAAGGAGACATAGATAACAATCAGCAATAATGTTGCCATAATTTACTCAACCGTAAAAGAAGTCCACTCGGCATGGTCATAGGCCATGACATCATCCTCACACCGCCGCCAGTGCCTGCTCCAGATCGGCGATCAGATCCTCCTTGCTCTCCAGCCCCACGCTGAGCCGCACCAGGTCCGCGGACACCCCCGCGGCCTCCAGCTCCGCATCGTTCATCTGCCGATGGGTGGAGCTGGCGGGGTGGAGGCAGCAGGTCCGGGCGTCGGCCACATGGGTGGCGATGGCCCCCAGCCGCAGATGGCCCATAAAGGTTTCGGCGGCGGCCCGCCCGCCCTTCACGCCGAAGCTGACCACGCCGCAGGACCCGTGAGGCAAATACTTCTGCGCCACCGCGTAATAGGGGTCCCCGGGCAGCCCGCTGTAGCGCACCCAGGCGATCTTGGGGTGCTTTTCCAGGTACTCCGCCACAGCCTGCCCGTTCTCGCAGTGCCGCGCCATACGCACATGGAGGCTCTCCAGCCCCAGGTTGAGGATAAAGGCGCTCTGCGGCGAGAGCATGGACCCGAAGTCCCGCATGAGCTGCGCGGTAGCCTTGGTGATGAACGCCCCGCCCAGCCCGAACCGCTCCGCGTAAGTCACCCCGTGGTAACTCTCATCCGGCGTGGTGAGCCCCGGGAACTTGTCCGCGTGGGCCATCCAGTCGAACTTCCCGCCGTCCACGATGGCCCCGCCCAGAGCGGCGGCGTGGCCGTCCATGTACTTGGTGGTGGAGTGGGTGACGATGTCCGCGCCCCACTCGATGGGGCGGCAGAGCACGGGCGTAGCGAAGGTGTTGTCCACGATAAGCGGCACCCCGTGACGATGCGCAGCCTTGGCAAATTTCTCAATATCCAGCACCGTCAGCGCCGGATTGGCGATGGTCTCGCCGAATACCGCCTTGGTGTTGGGCCGGAAGGCGGCCTCCAGCTCCTCCTCAGAGCAGTCCGGGGAGACGAAGGTGAACTCGACGCCCATCCGCTTCATGGTGACGGCGAAGAGGTTAAAGGTCCCCCCATAGATGGAGCTGGAGGATACCACATGGTCCCCGCAGGAGGCGATATTGAATACGGCGTAGAAGTTGGCCGCCTGCCCGGAGGAGGTGAGCATCCCCGCCGTACCGCCCTCCAGCTCGGCGATCTTCCTCGCCACGTGGTCGCAGGTGGGATTCTGTAAGCGGCTGTAGAAGTACCCCTCGGCCTCCAGGTCGAAGAGCTTGCCCATGGCCGCGCTGGACTCGTACTTAAAGGTAGTGGACTGAATAATAGGAATCTGCCTGGGCTCCCCGTTGCCGGGCTGGTAGCCCCCCTGGACGCAGATGGTCTCGATATGGTCTTTCATGATGGTCTCCCTCCTGATTTATACTGTTCTCCCACTGGAAGAATACAAACGTCACCGGGCAAAAATCCCGGAACAGCAACGGCTTCAGGCCCGTGTTAGAGTTCTTTTTGCCTACTTTTTCTTTCAAGAAAAAGTAGGTTACGAGTACCGCCGTACCCGTTTGACCAGCGTTTCTCCCGACACATGGTCGGTGACATTGATCCGGCCCAGCATCCGCAGGCACGCCGGGTCCCCCGGCGTCAGCCGGTTCAATCTCTCGTCAATAGTAAAGGTCACGGCATACCCCGCCTCCGCCAGCACCCCGTCCAGTCCGGTATCGTAGTAGCCGAAGGGAAACGCCAACGCGCACAGCTCTCCGGGCACGCCGTCTTCCTCCCGCCGCAATCGGGCCTGCTCCGCGTCATCCAACAGGGCCCACCGGTACGCCTCCCGGCTCTCCCCGTCCATGGAGAGCATCCCGTCCCGCTCGCTGAACCCGTCGGCTACGAGCAGGTGCATGTTAAAGGAGTGACTCTGGAGGTCCAGCACTCCCTTGTCCACCCAGGGCAGGGCCTCCTGATAGGAGAACCGGGGGATCGAGATTTTCCAGCCGTTGTTGGGGTTGCGTACCTCGCCCTCATAGACGCCGATGACGAACACCGTGGCGCACATCCCCAGCTCCTCCAGGATGGGAGCGGCCACAGTCAGATTGCTGGTGTAGCCGTCGTCCATGGTGATGAGCACCGGATTGTCCGGCAGGGTCCCGTCCCGCTCCACGTAGTCCCGTACCTGCCGGATGGTGACGGCGTGGTAGCCCGCATCCTTCAGGGCGGTCATCTGCTCCCGGAACCGCCCGGGGGTCACCACCGTCCCGTCGGGGCACTCCAGGTCGAAGTGGTGGTACATGAGCACCGGCAGATGCCGCGCGCTGTCGAAGTACCGCAGACGGATCAGATCCCCCACCTGAAAGAGCAGCAGGAGCGCCAGGAAAAGGAGTAAGAGTTTTTTCCAGCCGGATTTTTTACGCTGCATAGCGGTATAGCCTCCAAGGGTATGAGTCAGCTCTAAGAACCTGTATTCATAACCGGGGGATGCTGGATGGGCGAGGATTTTTCTCGCCGGACAAGGAAATTTTTTGAAGCAATCCTGACGGATTGCGAGGAAAATTGACGCCGTACGGCGGGGAAAAGACCGCCCAGACAGCGTGCAGCGGTTGTGAATACAGGTTCTAAGTGTTAGCCTTCACTATACCATTATATCCCTTTTCTGTCAAATCCCCGGCGCTTATTTTCCGAAATCCGCCGCCACCTTTTTTAGCATCTCCCGGATGGGCAGCTGGTAGGGGCACCGCTCCTCGCAGGCCCCACAGGCCACGCAGTCGGAGGCGTGGGCGGAGAGCGCGTCATACCGCCCCCTGGCCCAGTCCGCCAGCCCATACCGGCTGAGGTAGCCGTGGAACACGAACTGGTTGGGGATGTCGATGCCCACGGTGCAGGGCGCACAGTAACCACACCGGCGGCAGAAGCTGGTGCCCAGCTCCCGGCGCAGCGCCTCCACCCGCTCCAGCTCCTCCACCGACAGCGGCGCGGGGTCGGACGCGGCGGCCACGTTCTCCGCCACCTCCTCCGGGGTGTACATCCCCGGCAGCACCACGGAGACGTTGGGATTGGCGGCGGCGAACCGGATGGCCAGATGTGCGTCCTCAATGGCCCCGCCGGACAGGGACTTCATGTTGATAAAGCCCACGTCCAGCTTCCTGGCCCGCTCCATGAGCTCCGCCGCCTGGGTCTCCACGATGTTGTAGGGGAACATGACCGTCTCCACCCAGTCCAGCTCCAGGGCCCGCTCGAACACCTCCGGCGAGTGGGCGGTGAGCCCCAGATGCCGGATTTTCCCGGCCTCCTTCGCCTCCATCAGCGCCTCCAGCGCCCCGCCGGGGGCGCAGACCTGTTCGAGCTGCTTGAGGGAGGGGTTGTGGACCTGATAAAGATCTATGTAATCCGTGCGGAAATTCTTCAGGCTGGTCTCAATATCCCGGGCCATGCCCTCCCGATCCCGGCTCATGGTCTTGGTGGCCAGGACGAATTTCTCCCGCCGCCCCTCGATGGCCCCGCCGATGAGCTCCTCGCTGACGCTGTAGCCCCGGGCGGAGTCGATAAAGTTGATGCCCGCTTCCTCCACGGAGTCCAGCAGCTTCCTGGCCGCCGCCGCGTCAATGCGCTGGATTGGGATGCCCCCCAGTCCCACCCGGGAGACCTTCAGCCCGGTTTTGCCTAATGTTACGTATTCCATGTGCTTCTCCTTCCAAATAATTGAGTAATATAGCAGTTACTGCGCCTTTTCCAGGGCGTCCAGACGCTTTGTCATCATTTTAAGGGTGGATTTTACAGTAATGACTTCGTCTTCCAGGTCCTCCACCCGCTCCTTTGGCGCCAGCGTCTCCTGGAGATGGACGTGCCCCTCATAAAGCAGCTGCAATTTGGGCAGCACCTCATTTTCCAGTATGACCGCAGAGCGCAGGGACCGGTCATCCAGCTCCTCCAGCAGCTCGCCCTGCCTGTCAACCTTGTCAGACAGTTTTGCCAGCTGATCACCCTGCCTGTCAACCTTGTCAGACAGTTTTGCCAGCTGATCACCCTGCCTGCCAACCTTGTCAGACAGTTTTGCCAGCTGATCACCCTGCCTGCCAACCTTGTCAGACAGTTTTGCCAGCTGCTCTCCCTGCCTTGCCAGCTGATCGCCCTGCTTCGCCAGCAGCTCGCTGTGCTTACCAACTTCTTCCGTCAGCTTTTCCAACATTGCCAGGATTTGTTCCTCGTTATTCATAGCATCCTCCATCTAAAATACTTTTTTCCACTGCTCACCGGGCCGATAAACCGGAAGTTAGTGATTACCATTCCACTTCCATCACGCACTTGTCCGTCCCTGTCTTTATGCTTTCAAGTAATGTAACTTTTACATCTGTCTTGAATACTGTACTAAAAATTCCTTCCGCATGTCCTAATGTACAATAGCACCATGTTTTTGATAATTCTTGGGGAACTCTTTGCTATCTACTAACCTAACAGAATGTGCATTATCATTTTTTCCCATGATGTCCTCCGCACAAATCCCGATCTACCAATCTGATTATAGCACAAACCCCGCCCCTTATCAATTTATTTTCTTGCAAACCCGCAAGAAAAACGGCGGAGCCCTCTTCCGGGCCCCGCCGTCCTTCTTATTCCTGCGTCTGCTGCTTTTCACCGTCTTCCGGCGCGTCCTCCGGTTTCTCCTCCGAGATCTCCCCGGCCGCCATCGGCATGGGGATCGGCTCGCTGACGATGTTGATGTGCTTCGCCGGAGGCTCGATCCCCGCGGCATCCGCCTTGGCGGGCACGCCGTAGAAGTCCTCCTTATCCGGGTCCCGGCCCTCCAGAATGGCCATCATCTGCGCCCCGGTGATGGTCTCCTTCTCGAAGAGGTATCCGGCGATCTTATCGAGCATCTCCCGGTTCTCCTCCAGCAGGGCCCGGGCCTCGTCGTGACACTTCTGGAGCAGGGCCACGACCTCCTTGTCCGCCAGGGCGAAGGTCTCCTGGGCGCAGTTCATGCTGTACCCGCCGTCCAGGTACTGGCTCTG
>CAJUPS010000096.1 GCA_910588045.1 uncultured Oscillospiraceae bacterium
TACCAGACCACTAGATCAGATGCCCGTAGGACCTGAAATTCGGCGGCTTCGCCTTTCACAAGCTGCAACGCACTTCGCAAATCCCCCGCATAGGGAGCGGCGCTCCGAGCCGCTCCCGCCAAGGGATTCTTAAACCGTAGGTTTAAGCGCGTTTTTGCCTACTTTTGTCGCGCGACAAAAGTAGGCGCGGAGTCCGGGGCCGCGTAGGTCCCGGGCCGATTCGAGAAGAAAATCCCGTTCGCCGCTGGAAGCGGCGAAGATTCATCGCTCTAACCAGATCATAAGCGCAGCAATATCCGCCGGGGATACGCCCGAGATCCGAGCTGCCTGCCCAAGATTCAACGGCCGCACAGCATTCAACTTCTCCCGGGCCTCCAGCCGTAACCCCTGGATGGCGGAGTAATCCGCCTCCGGGGGTAAAGACCGGCTCTCCATGCGTCGCAGCTCCTCTACCTCCTGAAGCTGCCGCTGAATATATCCCTCATATTTCACAGAAATCTCCACCTGCTCCGCGACCTCGTCAGGGAGACCCGGCATCAGGCGATCGAAGCGCCGCAGGTCCTCGTAGTGGATCTGGGGCCGCCGCAGCAGGGCGATCAGCGGCGCACCTCCGGTCAGCGGGGCCGTGCCCCGCTCCACCAGGAAGGCATTCAGCTCCTCTGAGGGGGGCACACCGTGGGCCGCTAACCGCTTGACCTCCCGGCGGACAGCCTCGTACTTGGCCTCCACCCTCGCCAGCCGCTCGTCGGACACCAGGCCGATCCGGTTGCCAATGGCGCACAGCCGTTGGTCAGCGTTGTCCTGCCGCAAGAGAAGACGATACTCGCTGCGACTGGTCATCATCCGATAGGGCTCATCCGTGCCCTTGGTCACCAGGTCGTCGATCAGGGTCCCAATGTAGGACTGCCCCCGGGAGAGGATCAGCGGGGGTTCCCCCTTCTGGTTCAGCGCTGCATTGACCCCCGCTGCAAAGCCCTGGACCGCCGCCTCCTCGTACCCCGAGGAGCCGCAGAACTGCCCCGCGCCGTACAGACCGGGAATTTTTTTGCTCTCCAGAGTGGGCCGCAGCTCCAGTGGGTCCACGCAGTCGTACTCAATGGCGTAGGCGGGGCGCATCATCTCCGCGCGCTCCAGTCCGGCGATGGTGCGGAGCATTTGCAGCTGAACCTCCTCCGGCAGGGCGGAGGAGAACCCCTGGACATACAGTTCCTCCGTGTCCAGCCCCATGGGCTCAATAAACAGCTGATGCCGGGGCTTGTCCGCAAAGCGGGTCACCTTCGTCTCGATCGACGGGCAATATCGGGGACCCACCCCCTCGATGACGCCGCTGTGCATGGGGGAGCGGTCCAGGTTCTCCCGGATGATCCGGTGGGTCTCCTCGTTGGTGTAGGTGAGATAGCACACCGCCCGGTTCACCGGGCGGCCCTCCGTCTCGAAGGAGAAGGGCATGGTCTCCGCGTCCCCGTCCTGGCGCTCCATTTGGGAGAAATCCACGCTGCGGGCGTTGATCCGCGGCGGCGTGCCCGTCTTGAAGCGGCGCAGGCGCAGGCCCATTCCGACCAGGCAGTCCGTGAGCGCCGTGGCGGCAAACATCCCGTCCGGCCCGCCCTCCCGGACGCACTCGCCCACGATGGTCCGCCCGTTGAGATAGGTGCCCGAGCAGACGATGGCCGCCTGGACGGCAAACACTGCGCCGGTGTGGAGCACCACGTGGCTGACCCGGCCCTTCGTCAGCCGGATCTCCGTGACCTCCCCCTGGCGGAGGGTCAGGTTCTCCTGGCGCTCCAGGGCGTGCTTCATGACCTCCTGGTAGCGCCGACGGTCCGCCTGGGCCCGGAGGCTGTGGACGGCGGGGCCCTTCCCCCGGTTGAGCAGGCGGTATTGGATGCAGGCGGCATCGGCGGCCCGGGCCATCTCGCCCCCCAGGGCGTCCAGCTCCCGCACCAGATGGCCCTTCCCCGTGCCCCCGATGGCGGGGTTGCAGGGCATATTGCCCACGGCGTCCAGGTTGATGGTGAAGCAGATGGTCCTCCGCCCCATCCGCGCCGCGGCCAGGGCGGCCTCGATCCCGGCATGCCCCGCGCCGATGACGGCGACATCGTAGGTCCCGGCGGAAAATTCTCTCATGATCTCTCCCTCTCCAGCGTCAGCACCACAAGCTCAGGCCGGTTGAACAGCCGGAAGGTCCGCCCGGAGTTTCCCAGCCCTCTGGAGACAAACAGGTCCGCCCCGCCCACCCGGTAGAACCCCGCCGTGTAGGAGGGAAACAGGCTCCGCTCCACGCTGACCAGCCCGTCGGTAAAGGGCAGGCGGATCAATCCCCCGTGCCCATGGCCGGAGATCACCAGGTCGGCCCCCAGACGGCTGTATTCCTTCTCAAAATAGTTGTTCCGGTGGGCCAGCAGCATCCAGAAGGCGTCCGGCTCCGCCGCGCGGACCTCCGATGCCAGCTCCTCCGGCGTCTTCTGGTCCGCAAAGCCGTTGGGATCGTCGATCCCCGCCAGGAGGATGCGGTCCCCGTTCCGGGTCAGGGGGACGTACTCGTTGGTCAGCACCGTGACCCCGGCGTCCCTCAGCTCCCGCTTCAGCTCCCGGACGTCCCGGAAGGCCCACTCGTGGTTGCCGGTGACGAAGTACGTGGGGGCGATCTCCGCCAGCGCCCGGCCCAGGGACACCGCGTAGCTCCGGGGCGTCCGGCGATACCGGTCCTGAAGGTCCCCCGTCAGGAAAATATAGTCCGGTCGATGGGAGCGGACCTGGGCAATCAGGTCCTCGTTCTCCTCGCCGAACAGAGCGCCGTGGAGGTCCGAGAGCTGCACGATGACGCAGCCGTCGAAGCCCTCCGGCAGCCGGGGGGAGGCGAAGGTGAAGCGCTCCGTCTCCAGGGAGTGGTTGCTCCACCAGAAGAATCCGGCACATAGGGCGCAGAATATCAAAAATTTCAGCAGCCGGTGAGAGCGGCGGCGGGGTTTGGACATGGCGTTCTCCTGTTTTCCAAAGTATGACAATTTAGTATAGCACGTTTTTCCTATAAAACCAAGGGGGGCAGAAGAAAATTTAATCGAAGACGGTTTCCCCTGCATAAAACTTCCACGGTTGGCGCACAATGTCACTGGAGGCTTTCCTCCACTACAAGCCGCCTGAACGGCGGCAGGATGATGAAAGGAAGAATTTCTATGGACAACCGAGGCAAACGGCAGTCTGCCTCCATCTTCGGCGGCATGGGCTTTTACATAGCCCTGCTCGTCTGCGTGATCGCAGCCGGAGTGGTAGGCTATTTCGCCCTGCTGAAAAATGACGTTGAACCCCAGCCGGATTCCACCGCCCCCAGCGCCGTCACGGATCCCGCGCCCTCCCAGAGCGTTGCCGCGCCGGACCCCGAGCCCGCAAAGCCCGTGATTCACGATACGCCCATTACAGTGGACAGGCCCACCGTGCGCCCCATCGTGGAGCCGGGGACCTCCACACCGGACCAGAGCGTCACCGCGCCGGACCCCGCGCCCGACGAGCCCTACAATGAGGACGACGCGCCCGTCATGGAGCCCGCGCCCATCGAAGCGGTGGAGCCCATGGTGATCGTCTCCCCCCTGGCCGGGGAGACCGTGGCGGCCTTCTCCGTGGAAGAGCTGGCCTACGATGCCACCATGGGGGACTGGCGGACCCATGACGGCATCGACATCCAGGCCGAGGCCGGTACGGTGGTGGTCTCCGCCTCCGCCGGGATCGTGCTCTCCGTGGAGGAGGACGGCCGCATGGGCACCACCATCCAGGTGGACCACCGCAACGGCTATGTGACCACCTATGCCAGCCTACAGCCGGAGGTCAGTGTCCGGGCCGGGGATGAAATTCCCGCCGGGGCAGTGCTGGGCGCCGTGGGCAACACCGCCCTCATTGAGGCCGGTCTGGGCGCACACCTCCATTTCAGCGTCTCCAGAGACGGCGAGCTGATGGACCCCGCCGCATTCCTGTCCGAGTAAGCGCGTTCCATCCGCATAAAACGCCCCCGGCCATTCAGACCGGGGGCATCGCTCAGCTTTTCCCTATGATCTTCCCGCCGCACTTGGGACAGGTAATCTCGATCTTTCCCTTCCCAGTGGGGACGCGGCAAATCGTCTTACAGTTCTTGCAGGTAAAATACTTGTGGTCCTTGTCCCGTCGGCGCTGCCGCGCGCCGGTAATCCGCTGCTTCACCGGACGCCACCAGGCCAGAAATCGCTCGTTCTCCGCCCGACGCTTGGACAGATTCCGGGAGAACGTTCTAAACAGCACCAGCACCGCCAGGGCCACCGTGACGGCCTCCAGGAGCACGCGGACCGGAGAGATCCGGCCCAGGAGCGCCGCCAGGACCAGCGCCGCCAGATACGCGCATAGCAGCGCCATGTTTAGTTGATCGGTGCCGTTGCGCCCATACATAAACCGGGCCAGAGCGCTGGAGACACGATACAAGAATTGCCGCATGAACAGGACCTCGTTTCTCTCCGCAGAGCACGTCCGCGCCGGGAGGCAGGCGGACGAAAGCGCTTTTTTTCAGTATATCGGTCAAATGTGAACAAATAAAGAACAATCCTAATTTATTTTTTCACAAGCTATGGCAAAATTTTCCTCCCCTGATTTAATACTTTTGTAACAACATACGCTGGTTTTCTTAATAAGAATCCGGTATCGTATGAGTTGCAAGAGACGAGACTTCTTTTCATCCAATCTTCCAATCATATAGCGGCAGCGAAGGGCACAGCGCTCTTCGCTGCCGTTATTTTTTCCGATTCACAAAATGTATCCGAAATGTTAATATTCTTTCCGCAGTTTCTTCATATTTCTGTCACAAATCCCATGTATCCTAGCACCATCAAAAGCGAACGCCGACAGCGGACGCCGACAGAGACATCTCATAAGGAGGAACCCTCTTATGTATAACGACTATAACAACGAACAAAACAGAAGCGACTACGAGTATCACTACAGCTACCGCTCCGATGCCGATGGCTTCCAGCCCACGACTCCCGTGCCCGCCGCGCCCCGGAAAAAGAAGCGTGCCATGAAGATCGTGGCCGGTGTGCTGTGCGGTACACTGCTGATTGGCGGAGGCTTCGGCGCAGGCTGGTATCTGCAAAACCGCGACAGCAGGGGCGAGAGCCAGGTCATGCTCAGCGACCGGGCCCTCACGCAGGTGGAGGCGGTCAGTGTCACCGGCAGCGAGAAGCTGACCCTCCCCCAGATCTACCAGGCCAACAAGGACAGCTGCGTGAGCATCAACACCACCTCCCTGGCGGGCTACAACTTCTTCGGCCAGCCGGTTGAGACCCCCAGCGCCGGAAGCGGCTTCGTTCTCACCGCCGATGGCTACATTGTCACCAACCACCACGTCATCAGCAACGCCACCAACGTGGAGGTCACGCTGGACAACGGAAAAACCTACACCGCCGAAATCGTAGGCAGCGATAAGGACTACGACGTGGCCGTTCTGAAGGTGGACCCCGGCGAGGACAAGCTGACTCCCGTGGTCCTGGGCTCGGCGGAGACCCTGGTGGTGGGCGAGGACGTATGTACCATCGGCAACCCCCTGGGTGAGCTGACCTTCTCCCTGGCCGAGGGCGTGGTCTCCTGTCTGGACCGGGAGATCAACCTCAACGGCACGCCCTTTAATATGATCCAGACCACCGCCGCCGTCAATCCCGGCAACTCCGGCGGACCCCTCTTCAACAGCTACGGCGAGGTGGTGGGCATTGTCACCGCCAAAACCTCCTCCACCGGCAACGGCACCGCCGCCGAGGGCCTGGGCTTCGCCATTCCCATTGACGACGTACTCAGCCTGATCAAGGACATCATGGAGAACGGCCAGGTCACCAGCCACGCCTATGTGGGCGTATCGGTCGCCAACGCCTCCCAGTATCCCAATACCGGCGTCCGCAGCGGCGCGTATGTGGGCGAGGTCGTCGAGGGCGGTCCTGCGGACCAGGCGGGCCTCCAGGTGGGCGACGTCATCACCATGCTGGGCACCACCACCATCACCTCCCAGGCCGATCTGACCGCCGCCGTGGGCAGCAGCAAGACCTTCAAGGCTGGGGACACCGTCACGGTCACCTATGTCCGCGAGGGCAAGGTCTACACGACGGATCTGACCTTCGGCAGCACCCTGGATAAGCCCCAGGAGGAGACCAAGGCGGTCCAGCCCTCCCAGCAGTCCGACAGCGGATACGGTGACTCCTATGACAACTACGGCAACATGGAGGACTTCTTCAACCAGTTCTTCGGCGGCACCTATGGCCGCCAGTCCGCTTGAACCTTTTTCTTGAAAGAAAAAGGTTCCCCAAAAGAACCTTAGCACGCTCCCCAGTCCCCTGCGCTGCCCACATTTCCGCCCGGTAACGACTGTTAAAAGTTTCGCCCGCCTTTTCAAAGGCGGCGGAGTCCAGGGGCAGAGCCCCTGGCCGCACTCCGCAGAGTGCGGAACTCCCCCCAAAGCCACGCTCAAAAAAATCCTCCCCCCCCCAGCACAATCCCAAACTGCGCGCGGCTTTCAGCGCATTTGCCGCTGCGCGGTAAACAGCGCCCGGGAGTTCCCGTCGACCTGTGATCGGCACTCCAGGCCCAATAAATCCGTTTACGAGTTTCCCTCTTCTTTCTTCCTTTCGTCCGCAAGGACGGGTAAGCCCCGGAACCAGATCGGTTCCGGGGCTTGCTCTCTATTCGCTTCCCTCTGCCGCGCCGCCACCGGCGTCGGCCGCCTCACCGGCGATGCAGTCATCCCCGCAGGAAGCCGCATCCTCCCCCGCGCCCTCCTGGGACTGGGCGGACTTGTCTTCCTCCTTCAGGACGCTCTCCCACTCCTTCGGGTTCCTCTTGTGGGCGCGCATCGCCATGACCAGCTTGTAGCCCTCGGGGTCGTTTTGCCGCAGGTATTGCTCGTCCTCCGGCGGCACCTTGTCCCCCCGCATGATGCGGGCCGCGATCTTCTGGCACCGCCGCATGGCCTTCAAGGACTCCCGCAGGGCCTTTGCCTCGGAATTTTCACCGCCCGCCTCGTCCAGCTCCCACAGGGCGGGCCGTTTCTTCTCCCTGCGGCTCAGGTCCAGGAGCTGGCGGCTCTGGGCCTCCATCTGCTCCACCGCCTGGCGGTACAGCACCAACCGGTCCGCCTGGAGCCGCGGACCGGAGACGGAGGAGGCGTCGGACCTCTTCCCCTCCAGGCGGACAGTCTGGCCAGCGCTTTTCAGCCGGTTTGTAATACGCAGTTCCATCGCAGGACCCCCTTTTCCGTTCTCTATACCTATTTCTCGGCAAAAGACCCGGAAGAGTTAAGAGCTCATGCCAGCGGATTCTCGTCGATCCACCTGGAGATGACCTCGCCGATCTCCTTGACGCAGCCGGGGTCGTAGGGGACCTTCATCCCCGCGCCGTGGGCCAGATCCTCAAAGGTCCTGGTGCCGCCCTGGTCCACGAAGGCCAGGTACTTCCGCCACGCCTCCTCCCGGTTTTCCAGGGAGGCCATCCAGAACTGGAAGGCCATGGTCTGGGCCATGCAGTAGTCGATATAGTAGAAGGGGTTCATATAGATGTGCATCTGCTGCTGCCACCGGGCGCCCCGGCTGTAGGAGGGCAGGTCCTCATAGTCCATCCAGGGGCGGTACTTCTTCTCCAGCTCCAGCCAGACCTTGTTGCGTTCCTCCGGGGTCAGCTCCGGCCGCTCATACATGAGGTGCTGGAACTCGTCCACCATGCAGCCGTAGGGGATGAAAATCAGACTGTCCTCGCAGTGGAAGAGCTCGTACTTCCGGGTCTGGGGCCCGAAGAATTTTTCGTGCCAGGGGGCGGTCAAAAACTCCATGGACATGGAGTGGGTCTCGCAGCCCTCCATGGTGGGGCTCATGAGGGAGGAGAGATACCCCTTCCGGGCGGCCCGGTAGAAGGCGAAGGCGTGGCCCGCCTCATGGGTCAGCACGTCCACGTCGCCGCTGGTCCCGTTGAAGTTGGAGAAGATGAAGGGGGCCTTGTAGGCGGCAAAGTCCGTGCAGTAGCCGCCGGGGGCCTTGCCCTCCTTGCTGAGCACGTCCAGCAGCTCGTTTCCAAAGAGGAACTCCGCGAACTCCCTGGTTTCCGGACTCAGCTCCTGGTACATCTGCAAACCGGCGGCCAGGATCTCATCCGGCGTCCCCTGGGGCTTGGCGTTGCCGTCGGGGAACAGGAGGGCGTCGTCGTAGATCTTCAGCTTGTCCACACCGATGCGCCGGGTCTGGTCCTCCTTCACCCGGGCCACGATGGGCACCAGGTCCCCGGCGATCTGCTCCCGGAAGGCCGCGCACTCCTTGGGCCCCCAGCAGTTGCGGCCCAGGCGGTCGTATCCCAGGGGGATGAAGTTTTCATAGCCCATGGCCTTGCCCTGCTTGTCGCGGTTCTTCACCAGCTTGTCGTAGAGCTCGTCCAGCTGCTCCCGGTGGTCCTCGAACCACTGGCCCCGGACCTCATAGGCGGCCTTGCGGACGGCCCGGTCGGGGTCCTGGAGGAAGGGCCCCAGCTTGGGCAGAGGCAGGGTCTCGCCCCGCCACTCCACCACGGCGGAGGCGTAGAGCTTCTGATACTCGCTGGTGAGCTTGTTCTCCTCCTGCATCAGCTCCATGATCTCAGGCTTCATGCACCGTACCGAAATCTCCAGGTTTTTGAACAGCAGACTCCCGAAGCGCTCCTCCAGCTGGGCGCGGAAGGGGGAGTTCAGCAGGGCCAGGTTGATCCTCTGGTCCAGCTCCTGGAGGGCGGGGGAAATTTCATCAATATAGTCGCTCTCCTTCTCATAGAAGGCGTCCCGCGTGTCGATGGTGTGGCGGACGTAGGCGATGGAGCAGTTGGTCCCGATCTGCTTGCTCAGTTCCTCGTAGGCCAGGTAGGCGTCGATCTGCTCCTGGGCCGACGGCGCGTTGGTGATGCGCTCCAGAATCGCGGCGGATTCCCTCTGGATCTCCTCCAGATCGGGGCGGGTATAGGGCATTTCATGAAATTTCATATGGTTTCTCCTATCAAAAAATTTGCATTATCCTTGTGCCAGCACTGCCAGCAGGTAGTCCCAGGTCCGGCGTACCGAAGAGACGGACAGCCGTTCCCGGGGGCTGTGGATGTCCCGCATATCGGGCCCGATGGACACCGCGTCCAGCCCCGGCAGCTTCTCCGCCAGCAGGCCGCACTCCAGCCCCGCGTGGATGGTCTCCACCACCGGCTCTTTCCCGGACTGCTCCCGGTAAACCCGGACCATCACATCCCGCAGGCGGGACTCCGGGCGGTACTCCCAGGCGGGGTAGTCCCCCCGGCGGCTGAAGGTCCCGCCGCAGCTCTCCGCCAGGGCCTGGAGCTGTCCGATCAGCGCCTCCTTCTCCGCCGCGGCGGAGCTGCGCACGCTCCAGGTCAGCCGCAGCTTTCCCTCCTCCAGCCGGAGGATGCCCAGATTCAGGGAGGTCCTCACCTGCCCGGGCAGGTCCGGCTCCATGGCCTGGACGCCGTTGGGCGCGGAGAGGATGAGGTCCAGCGCTTTATGTGTGTCCTCTGCGGACAGGGCGTCAACGGGTTCGTGGGTGGCCCAGGTGAAGGAGCAGACAGCGTCCTCCTTCCGCTCATGGAATTTCTCCGCCGCGCTGTCCACCTGGTCCTCCGGCAGCACAAACACAGCCTGGGCCCGGTCGGGGATGGCGTTGTCCTGCTCTCCGCCGTGGAGGGACACCAGCCGGGCCTCCGGCAATGCTTGCAGGCATTGGGCCAGCACCCAGTTGGCATTGGGGATGTTCTTGTGGATTTCCGCGCCGGAGTGGCCCCCGGGGAGGCCGCTAATAGCCAATGTGCAGCGCTTTCCGGCGGCGGGACGGGTGGGGAGCGCCAGCTCCAGGTCGCACCTCGCTCCCCCGGCGCAGCCCACGGTCAGCACGCCCTCGGCCTCGCTGTCCAGGTTGATGAGCGTCCGGCCCTGCAAATCGGAGCAGTCCAGCCCTGCCGCACCCAGCAGGCCGATCTCCTCGTCCACGGTGAACACCGCCTCGATAGGCGGATGGGGAATGCCGTCGTCGTCCAGAAGGGCCAGCATCATGGCCACCGCCGCGCCGTCGTCGCCCCCCAGGGTGGTGCCCTTGGCCTTCAGCCAGTCCCCGTCCAGAACCAGCTCCAGGGGGTCCCGGGTAAAGTCGTGCTCCACGCCGGGGTCCTGGACGCACACCATGTCCAAATGGCCCTGGAGGATCACCGCCGGGCGGCCCTCATAGCCGGGGGAGGCGTCCTTCCAGATGACCACGTTGCCCAACTCATCCCGGCGGCAGCGGAGACCCCGGGCTTTCGCAAACTCCTCCACCCAGGCGCTGGCGGCGGCGGTGTTCCCGGACTCCCGGGGGATGCGGCTGAGCTCCTCGAAAAAGCGGAAGACCGCCCGGGGCTCCAGATTTTCCAAAACCATAGTTTTCCCCTTTCTATATGATTTGTTTACTGTCTGATGAAATGTTCTCAAACATCCAGAACACAAACGGGCTGATTTTTGTTAGAAATTCCTCATGTGGGATTCCAGCCTTGACGGGGTCCCTCAAAATGCTTTCTGTCAAATCGAGCACATCATGAAACGCAGAACAATTTGCTCTTAAATCTAACAATACCCGCTCTTTTTCAAACGATTGAAACCTGTTGATCGACATAAGCCAGTACGAGCCTTCTATTATTATAAAATACCTTGCGAATTTTCGAGCGGTATAGTATGTGTTTTCAGGTAATTCTCCCGTACATGCGGGCTGTTTGCCGCTCAGGGCGTCGGCAAAGCACTGCCTGGCAAATTTCAGTCTCGCCTTTGCAGTGTCCCGATCCGGTTTGATGATTCCAAATTCTTCTGTGGAAAAGGCCTCCACGACATCTACGCCGCAGTAAAGTGAGGAATTATATTTTAGTATAAAGCGCGTATAGGCATCTTTCCTTACTTCGTCAGCGGAATGGACGGACAAATGGACCCCGTTAATGATAGGATGTTTCCTTTGCAGACCGGTTTCGGCATCGCGTATCCAGGCTTTATCGTCACCGCTAAGATCGTCATTTATCACAAGATAGCAGTCCATATCCGATATGTTAGGGATCGCGTCACCGTAATTCAGACTGCCATGCAGATACGCGGCTAAAAACCTTCTGCCGAAATGCGCCCGGACCCGCGCGAGGGCATCGTCAAGGAGCGGCTGAAATTCTTTTTGCACCATACCCGTTTGGCCCTCATGTTTCTACAGCAGCTGTACCCCCGCCGCCTCGCAGGTATCCAACGTCTCCTGGTCCCACAGGCTCACTTGCACCTCGCCGATGTGGCAGCAGCCGATCATCAGCATACAGAGGCGGCTCTGACCGATGCCGCCGCCCATGGTCAGGGGCAGCTCGTTGTGGAGCAGCATCCTGTGGAAGGGCAGCTCCCGCCGCTCCTCACAGCCCGCCAAGGTCAGCTGGCGGTCCAGGCTCTCCGGGTCCACCCGGATGCCCATGGAGGAGATCTCAAAGGCTTTCCCCAGCACGTCGTTCCACATGAGGATGTCACCGTTGAGCTCCCAGTCGTCGTAGTCCGGGGCCCGGCCGTCGTGCTTCTGCCCGCTTTTCAGGGTCTTGCCGATCTGCATGAGAAACACGGTTTTGTGGCCCTCCCGCATATAGGCGGTCTCCCGCTCCTGGGGGGGCAGGTGGGGATACAGGTCCTCCAGCTCCTGGGTGGTGATGAAGCTCACCTCCCGGTCCAGATGGGTCTTCACCTGGGGGAAAGCCCGGCGCAGGGCGTCGCAGGTGTCGCACACGGCCCCCACGATGGAGCGGACGGTGTACTGGAGGAAGTCCACATTCCGGTCCATCCTGGTGATGACCTTCTCCCAATCCCACTGGTCCACGTAGACGGAGTGGATGTTGTCCAGGCTCTCGTCCCGGCGGA
>CAJUPS010000097.1 GCA_910588045.1 uncultured Oscillospiraceae bacterium
GTCCGGGGCCGCGTAGGTCCCGGGCCATCGACGGAGAAGAAGCTAAACGAACTGCTCGCGGGGACGTCATTTAGCCGCCTTCGGCGTCTAAACGACCGTCCCGGCACTCGGCCGGTGGCCGAGCGCCCAGCTCCCGGGCCATCGACGGAGAATTATCTAAAATAGGATACAGCAGAGATGAATCAGGATACAAGCCCCTACCCCTACCGCCGTAGGCAGCAGGACCGCTGCGGCGGTCCACTTTATGCTCTTCGTCTCCCGAAAAACGGTGAGACAGGTAGTCCCGCAGGGGAAATGAAAAAGCGTAAAGACCAGCGCACAGACCGCCGTGGCGGCGGTCCACCCGTGGGCCGCCAGCAACCCATGGAGCTCCGAGAGGCTACCATACTCAGTGAGGCTCCCCGTGGAGAGATACCCCATCAAAATACAGGGCACCACAATCTCATTGGCGGGGAACCCCAGCAGGAAGGCCAGCAAAATCATCCCATCCAGGCCCATCAGCCCTCCCAAGGGCTGAAAAAAGTCCGCCAGGTGCAGAAGAATACTCTCCCCACCGATTGTCACATTGGCCGCAATCCAGATCAGCAGCCCCGCAGGGGCCGCCACCACTACCGCCCGCCCCAGCACAAAGAGCGTCCTGTCCAGGATGGACCGGATGAGCACCTGCCCCACCTGGGGCGCTCGGTAGGGCGGCAGCTCCAGGGAGAAGGAGGAGCTCTCCCCCTTCAGCACCGTGCCGGCGAGGAACCGACTGGCCCACAGCGTCACGGCCACCGACAGCACAATGCACCCCATCAGCAGCGCCGCCGAGGCAAAGCTGCTCCACAGCCCGCTCCCCGTCACAAAGAACATGGCGATCAGCGCCGTCAGCGTGGGCAGACGCCCGTTGCAGGGGATGAACGCATTGGTCAGAATGGCAATCAGTCGCTCCCGGGGGCTCTGGATGATCCGACAGCCCATGACCCCGCAGGCGTTGCACCCCAGACCCATGCACATGGTCAGACTCTGCCGCCCGTGGGCCCCGGCCCGCTTGAAGAAGTGGTCCAGGTTGAAGGCCACCCGGGGCAGATACCCCGCATCCTCCAGCAGCGTGAACAGGGGGAAAAAGATCGCCATGGGCGGCAGCATCACCGAGACCACCCACGCCACCGTCCGGTACACCCCGTCCACCAGAGCTCCCTCCAGCCACCAGGGGGCCCCCAGCGCCTGAAAGGCCCCGCGCAGGGGCTCCTGGAGGCCCATCAGCAGCTCGCTGAGCTTCTCCGACGGCACGTTGGCCCCCACCATGGTCAGCCACAGGATGCCCGCCAGGAGCAGCAGCATCACCGGGATCCCTGTCCCCCGGCTGGTCAGCAGACGGTCCAGCTTCCGGTCCCGGCGGCTGGCCCGCTCCCGGTCCATATCGGTCGCCTTGGCTGCCAGGGCCGAGGCCCGGGCCATGAGCAGCGCCGTCCGGCACTCCTCGCACTCTCCGCACTCCCGGCAGGCGCTCCCTGCGGGGCACTCCGGCGGAGAGCCGGGGCGCCGCACCGTGTCCTCCAGGACCTGCCGCAGCGCATCCAGTCCCCGGCCGCCCCGGGCGGCGGCCCCCGTCACCGGACATCCCAGCTCCTCCGACAGCACGTTCAGGTCCACCCGGATGCCCTTCTTCTCCGCTTCATCCAGCAGGTTCACGCACAGCACCACCGGCCAGGTGACCTCCAGGACCTGGAGCACCAGCGCCAGGTTTCGCTCCAGACACGTGGCGTCCGCCACCACCAAGGTCACGTCCGCCTCGCCGCCGCGCAGATAGTCCCGGGTCACCTCCTCCTCGGCGGAACCGGGGTGGAGGGAGTAGGTCCCCGGTAGGTCCACCAGGGTATAGGTTCTGTCGTGATATGTATAGACGCCCCGGGCGGTCTCCACGGTCTTCCCCGGCCAGTTCCCGGTGTGCTGACGCAGATTGGTCAGGGCATTGAACACGGTGGATTTGCCCACGTTGGGGTTGCCCACCAGGGCGATCACCGGTCCCGTCCCATTGGTTTCTTTCATCTCCGTCCCTCCTTCTCTGACATACTGTCACTATATGCGCGTGGCCTGGGGAGGGTGCCTTCCGGTGCAGCTCCTGGGAATGGGAAATGCCGTGGACTGTGAATGTCCACGGCATTTCCCGTCTATAGCGATCTTCAGAATTTGTAACAACCTGTAGGGGCGCACAGTGTGCGCCCGTTCTAACGAAACCTGCCGCATACTCGTGCGGGCGCACAATGTGCGCCCCTACAGGGCTGTTGTTAGCAATAGTTTGTGCTTATTTTTCCAGTTTCTCCAGCAGATCCTCCACAGCGGCGGACACCGCCTCTTCAAATGTGGGGTGGGGCCGCATGACCCGGGCCAGCTGCCGGGCGGTCAGGCCGTTGACCACCGCCTCCGTCAGCTCCGAGAGCATATCCGTGGCCCGCTCGCACATGAGCTGGGCCCCCAGGACCACGCCGGTGGAGGCGTCGGCCACGATCTTGATAAACCCCCGCTCTCCTCCGGCAATCACCGTCTTACCGTTGGCGGACATGAGGGCCTTGCCCACCTTCACGCCGCGCCCCAGCCCCTTGGCCTCGTCGGCGGTCAGGCCGATGGAGGCGATCTCCGGGCTGGTGTAGATGCAGCTTGGGACCAGCGCTACGTCCGTCAGGGGCTCCCGCCCCGCCAGGCGGTCCGCGCAGGCGATGCCCTGGGCGGCAGCCACGTGGGCCAGCTGGATTTTGGAGGACACGTCGCCGATGGCGTAGATCCCCGGGACGCTGGTCCGGAAGCTCTCGTCCACCACGATCCGGCCCCGCTCCATCTCCACCGTGAAGTCATCGGGGAACAATCCCGCCGTGTTGGGACGGCGGCCGATGGCGCACAGCACCGCCTCCCCCCGGGCCTCGCCGGGGGTATCCTTGCAGGTGTAGCGGACCACCAGTTCCTCCCCGTCTCGCTCCACCGCGCTGACCATGCAGGCGGTGTTCACCGCCACGCCCCGGCGGCGGAGGATCATGGTCATATTCTGGCAGATCTCCCGGTCCATGTTGGGCAGAATCCGCTCCAGGGCCTCCACGATGGTCACCTGACAGCCCAGGGCGTTGTATACGCAGGCCAGCTCCACGCCGATGACGCCGCCGCCGATAATCACCAGGGACTTATATACCCGCTCCTGATCCGCCAGCACCTCGTCGGAGGTGACGGCGTGCTCCAGGCCGGGGATGGGGGGCCGGGCGGGGACGGAACCGGTGGCAATGAGGATGTCGTCCGCGCTATACTCCACGCCGCCCACGGACACCCGGCCCGGGGCCGGGATAGTGGCGTGCCCCCGGAGGAGGTCCACCTTTTTCTGCTTGAGCAGGCCCTCCACGCCGGTGCGGAGTTTCTCCGTCACCTCCGCCTTCCTCCGGTGGACGGCGGCGAAGTCCACGGCGACATTTTCAGCGGAGACGCCCCACTCCCCGCCTTTTTTCAGGGTCTGGACCATCTCCGAGGCGTGGAGCAGGCTCTTGGTGGGGATGCACCCCCGGTTCAGGCACGTCCCGCCCACGTCCCGCTCCTCCACAACGGCGGTTTTCATCCCCAGCTTGGCGGCGCGTAGGGCGGCCTCATAGCCCCCGGGACCCGCGCCGATGACAATCAGTCCGTAATGTTCCATGCAGTTGTTTCTCCCTTACATATTCTGCTCCAGCAGGCGGCACAGGTCCTCCCGGACCGCGTCCTCCAGCCCGGCACTGCCCAGGCCCTGCGCCAGGTCCTCCATCCGGAGGCGGCGGCCCGTGAGGGCCCGCTCCACTGTCTGAGCCAGCGTCCAGTCCATGGCGTCGGTATACACGGCGGCTTGGGCCACCACGCCGCCCTCCACGGCCAGGCGCAGCTCCATCTCCCCCCAGGGGAATCGCGCTCCGCACTGGAGCGAGCAGGGTAGGTCCTGCCCGTACAGCCACGCCCAACTGCCATTGCGCCGGGCCAGCTCCCCGATGCGCTCCCGGTCGAAATCCGCCTCGTCCAGCCGGAGGGCGGGCAGGCCATAGACGGCCTGGAATGCCTCCTCCATCCGCCGGGCCAGGGTATCGACGGTCAGACCGGGCCTCAATTCCCGCAGGTTCACCACCCGGGAGCGCACGGACTCCACGCCCTTGGCCTCCAGCTTGGCCTTGGAGGGGCTGAGGTAGCGCCCCATCATGGACAGGTCCACATCCACCAGCAGCGTGCCGTGGTGATAGCGCTTCCCCCGGCTCTCGTAGAAGGCGTTCCCGGAGAACTTCCGCCCGTTGGAGAGGACGTCGTTGCGCCCCGAGCGCTCCGCCGGGATCCCTAAGCTGCGGCAGGTCTCCAGGATGACGCCCAGCTGCCGGTCCAGGTCGTAGTCCGCCCGGTTCACCAGGAAGGTGAAGTTCAGGTTCCCCAGGTCGTGGAACACGGCTCCCCCGCCGGAGAGACGGCGGGCCAGGAATCCCCCGTCCTCCTCCAGCGCCGCGGTGCGGCACTCCTTCCAGGCGTTCTGGTTGCGCCCGATGACCACCGTGCGGCGGTTCTGCCACAGGTAGAGGATGCAGGCGTCCTCCGGTACGGTCTCCAGCAGGTGCTCCTCCACCGCCAGGTTGCGGTGGGGGTCCGTGCAGTCCGTGCGGAAGAGATGGATGCGCCGGATCATTCCGCTTTGTACCGCAGCACGGGGTTCCGCGCCGCGCCCACCTCGTCCAGACGGCGCACCGGAGTCCTGGTGGGCGCGGCGTGGAGGGCCTGGGGGTCGGTGTGGGCCAGCTCCCAGAGGGAGAGGAACACGTCGCACACCTCGTCCATGGTCTCCTGGCTCTCGGTCTCGGTGGGCTCGATCATCAGCGCCTCGTGGACGATCAGGGGGAAGTACATCGTGGGCGGATGGATGCCGTGGTCCAGCAGGCCCTTGGCCACGTCCATGGCGGAACAGCCGGTCTCGTCCTTGAGGCTTTGCAGCGTCATGACGAACTCGTGCATACAGGGCCCGGCGTAGGCCATATCGTACTTCTCGCTCAGGCGCTTCATCATATAGTTGGCGTTGAGCACCGCGTTCTTGGCCGCGTCGGGGATGCCCTCCCGGCCCAGGGTGAGGAGATAGGTCAGGGCCTTCACCACCACGGTGAAGTTGCCGTAGAAGTTCTTCACCCGGCCGATGGAGCGCTCCGGCGCTGCCAGGTGATACCCTGCCTCGTCCCTCGTCACCACGGGCCCGGGCAGGAAGGGGCGCAAAAAGTCCTTGCAGCCCACCGCGCCGGAACCGGGGCCGCCGCCTCCGTGGGGCGTGGAAAAGGTCTTGTGGAGGTTGAGGTGGATCACGTCGAACCCCATGTCGCCGGGCCGGACCACGCCCATGACCGCGTTGAGGTTGGCCCCGTCGTAGTAGCACAGGCCCCCGGCGTCGTGGACGATCTTTGTAATTTCCAAAATATTTTTGTCAAATATACCGACCGTATTCGGATTGGTCAGCATCAGGCCCGCCGTGTCCGGTCCCACGGCGGCGCGCAGGGCCTCCACGTCCACACAGCCGTCCGGGCTGGAGGGGATGTTCACTACCGTAAAGCCCGCCATAACGGCGGAGGCCGGGTTGGTGCCGTGGGCGGAGTCGGGGACGATGATCTTGGTCCGGGCGGCGTCGCCCCGGTGGACGTGGTACGCCTTGATGAGCAGCAACCCGGTGAACTCGCCGTGGGCCCCGGCGGCGGGCTGGAAGGTCATGGCGTCCATGCCGGTGATCTCACCCAGGAGCTTCTCGGACTCGTGGAGCACCTCCAGACAGCCCTGGACGGTCTCCTCCGGCTGGAGGGGGTGGACCTGGGTGAACAGGGCGGCCATGTCCTCGTTGATTTTGGGGTTGTACTTCATGGTGCAGGAGCCCAGGGGGTAGAACCCGTCGTTGACCCCGTGGACCCGTTTGGACAAGGCGGTGTAGTGGCGGGTCAGCTCCGTCTCGGACACGTGGGGCAGGTCCAACGGCTGGGTGCGGGGGTGGGACAGCTGGACCTCCGGCACGTCGCAGGGGGGCATCAGGGACAGGTGCTGGCCGGGCGCGCCCTTCTCAAAAATCAGCTTCATGTCAGCACACCTCCTTGATGATGGATACCGCGCGGTCCAGCTCCTCCCTGGTCACCACTTCGGTGACGCACCAGAGGATGCCGCCCGCAACGGGCAGGCCGCCCAGGATGCCGTTCTCATCCAGGGCCCTGAGGACCTTGTCCGGGTTTTCGCATTTGGTGACGAACTCATGGAAATACTCGCCGGTGTGGATGCGCGGCAGGCCGATCTTCTCCAGCTCCCCGGCGAAATAGTGGGCCTTGGACAGGGAGAGCGTGGCGGCCCGCTCCAGACCCCCGGACCCCATGGCGGTCATGTAGACCCCGGCGGTCAGGGCGCACAGCGCCTGGTTGGAGCAGATGTTGCTGGAGGCCTTCTCCCGGCGGATGTGCTGCTCCCGGGCGGTGAGGGTGAGCACGTAGCCCACCTCGCCGTCCACGTCGCGGGTCTGGCCCACGATGCGGCCCGGGAGCTTGCGGAACATGGCCTTGGTGGCGGCCATATACCCCAGGTAGGGCCCGCCGAAGGCCACGTCCAGGCCCAGGGGCTGGGCCTCGCCCACGGCCACGTCCGCGCCGCATTCGGCGGGGGTCTCCATGACGGCCAGGGCGATGGGGTTGCACCCCATAATGAACTTGGCCCCGGCGGCGTGGGCGGCCTCGCCGATGGCGCGGGCGTCCTCGATATTCCCGTAGTAGTTGGGCTGGGCGATGTAGACGCAGGCGGCGTCCGCTCCCAGGGTCACGGCGGTGAGGTCCGTGCGCCCGTCCCTCTCGGGGAGGAGCTCCAGCGCCATCCCCGAGCCGAAGCAGTAGGTTTTCATGGTCTCGATGACCTGGGGGTCCGCGCAGGCGGAGACGTAGGCCCGGTTCCGCTTCCGGTCCCGGCACATGGCCAGGGCCTCGGCGGCGGCGGTGGCCCCGTCGTAGACGGAGGCGTTGGAGACGTCCATGCCCGTCAGGGTGCAGATCATCGTCTGGTACTCAAAAATGGACTGGAGGATGCCCTGGCTGATCTCGGCCTGGTAGGGGGTGTAGGCGGTCACCAGCTCCTCCCGGCTGACGACGCTCTTGACCACGGCGGGGATGAAGTGGCGGTACGCGCCCGCGCCCCGGAGGACGGTGTCATACATCCGGTTTTTCCGGGCCATCGCGGTGACCTTCCGCCGGACGGCCAGCTCGCTGAGCCCCTCGGGCAGGTCCAGGCGGTCCACCAGCATCTCCCGGGGCACGGCAGCGAACAGCTCCTCCACCGCGCCCACGCCGATGGCGGCCAGCATGGACTGCTTCTGGGCCTCGGTATTCGGGACATAGGTTCCCATAGACATACTTCCTTTCTCAAAAAAGCTGCCGGAGCGGGGCAGCATCCCGCCCCGGCGCAGGGCGCGTTATTTCTGTACGAACGCCTCGTACTCCTCGGCGGTCATCAGCTCGCCGTAGGCGGAGATGTCCTTGACTTTGGCGATCCATGCGCCGTAGGGGTCCTCGTTGAGCATCTGGGGCTCATCCTCCAGCTCCCTGTGGACCTCCTCCACCACGCCGGTACAGGGGCTCATGACGTCGGAGACGGCCTTGACGGACTCCACGTCGCAGAAGGGCTCTCCGGCGGTCACCTCGTCACCCTCCTGGGGCAGGTTGATGAACACCAGGTCGCCCAGCTCGCTCTGGGCAAAGTCGGTGATGCCCACTAAGGCGGCGTCGCCGCCAAGGTCCTTGATCCACTCGTGGTCCTGGGTGTACTTCAGTTCAGCGGGGAAAGTCATAGTTTTGTTCCTCCTTAATGAATGATTTCTTCGCGCCCTTCGGGCGCGAATGGTAAATTTTTCTCGAATCGGCCCGGGAGCTACGCGCCCCCGGACTCCGCGCCTACTTTTGCCACGCGGCAAAAGTAGGCAAAAACGCGCTTAAACCTACGGTTTAAGAATCCCTTGGCGGGAGCGGCTCGGAGCGCCGCTCCCTATGCGGGGGATTTGCGGAGTGCGGTGTGTATTGGGTTAGGCGAAGCCGCCGAATTTCAGGTCCTACGGGCATCTGATCTAGTGGTCTGGTACTTGTAGAACTCCGGCTGACGCCCTTTCAAAGGGGTACTCCCTGCAAGGGGGATGTCCTATTGGGAGTGCGCGGCAGTCTTAGAGGCCAGACTTCTTCGCTAAGTCGTTCAGGGCGGAGGCAACCTGGTCCTCGGTGAAGCAATACTTCATCTCGGTATACCCGGCGCGGAGGGCCTCGATGTCTCCCTTGACCTCCTTGCCCCGGAGGATGCAGTCCGCCATGATCTGAGCCAGCTTCTCAAATTCGGCGGGGCCGAAGCCGAAGCGGGTCATCTCGTTGACGCCCATGCGCAGCGCGCCGGAGGCGGTGAAGCCCTCCTCCTCGGGGGTGGCCTGATAGTTGCAGATGATGTTGTTCCGCTCTAAGCGCATGGCCACCTCGGGTCCGGTGCCATAGCCCACGTTGACGATGACCTGGTGAGTCTCGGTGTAGTCGTTGGCGGGGTCGCCCGCCACGTCCAGACCGGCGGCCTTCAGGCTCTTGGCGAAGCTCTTGGCGTTGGAAACCACGGCCTTCTGGTACTCGTCCTTGAAGTGGTTCATCTCGTAGGCGGCCATCAGCAATCCCAGCTGGGTGCCCAGGTGGTGGTTGGACACGCTGCCCGGGAAGGCCCGGCTCTCGATGGTCTCCCAGAGGCCATATTTCAGCTCGCCCTTCTTGTAGTTGACGCCCACGATGCCCCGCTGGGGCCCGAAGAAGGTCTTGTGGGTGGATCCGGTGACGATCTCCGCGCCCTCCTGGAAGGGTTTCTGGAAATAGTCGCCGATGAGGCCCAGCACGTGGGCCATGTCGTACATGATGGTGGTCTGGAGGCCCATGTCGTCCACGTACTTCCGGATGGCCGCCACGGGCTCTTTGTGGAGCACCATGCTCTTGCCGAAGATGATGAACTCCGGACGGTACTGGTCGATGGCCTTTTTGGTCTCTTCCACGTCGATTTTGTAGATGTTGTCCTTGCAGACCGGGAAGTTCACCAGGGCGTGGCGCTCGGTGACGGGATCGATGGCGATATAGTCATGGAGTGCGCCCATGGGCTGGGCGGAGAGGTGGCCGCCCTTGATGATGTGGTTGTTCATGATATAGCCCAGCCGCTTGGGGTCCTGCTTGCGGTTGAGGCGGTTCTTCCAGTCCATGAGAGCGGAGAACACGCAGGTGTTGGACATCTGGCCGCTGACGCACCGGGTCTCCACCTCGGCACAGCCCATAAATGCCTTCATCTCCTCCACCAGCAGCTGCTCCACCTCGTCGATGAACTCCGTGCCCTGGTAGTAGAACACGTCCGCGTCGTAGAAGCTCTTCACCTTCTTGTGCTCCGCGTACCGGAAGGAGGGGTCGCTGGCGCACAGCAGGCGCACGGCCCTGGAGGGCGTCATCTCGGAGGGAATGAGGTTCACGCACTTCTCCTGCCGCCAGGCGTGGTTCTCGATGGCCCGGCCAATGAGCGCCAGCGCCTTGGGCGTCCGGTCGCCGGAGGCGGGAGCGGTATCCTCCTCATCGGGACGGTAGAGGATGGGCCGGGCGAAGGGCGGCGCGTCCACCCGCATGTGGTAGGGCGGGATCACGGCCTTGAGGCGGCGTCCGCGGACGTCCACCTGGACCTCGTCGTCCTCCAGGGTGTCGCTGTCCACGATGGCAAGGCCGATGGACCGCTTGGCGGTCTCCTCCAGGATGACGGTGCTCAGGCCCTCGCCCTCGTGGCGGTAGTAGGGCACCATGGTGCCGCTGGTGACGTAGCCGATGCACTTCTCGTCCTTATAGACCGGCATTCCCGCCCGCATGACGCCCTTGTCCAGCAGGGTGATGGGCAGAATGCGCCGGGGCAGGCCCGTCAGGTCGGAGAAATCCCGGTTCATGATGCGGGAAAAGACCTCGTATTGCTTCGCCAGGGGCTCCCGGCCGATGAAGTCGCCCTTCTGCTGGGAGAAGCTGACGGCGAATTTCGCCAGGGGCACGGCGAAGATGGGGATCTCCTTCCCCTCGGGGTCCTCGCCCATCTCGTGGCCGTACAGGGGCAGGCACGCCTCCAGGCGGCAGGTATCCCGGGCTCCCAGTCCGGCGGGCTTCGCCCCCAGCTCGATGAGCCGGTTCCAGAGCCAGGCGGCTTGGTCACTCTCAATATAGACCTCATAGCCGATGGGCTCGCCGGTGTAGCCGGTCTTCGCCACCCGGACGGTGCGGCCCTCGAATTGGAGGGTGTTCAGGGCGTTCTTCACCGGCTCGGTGATGGCCTCACCGGCCGAGAGGACCTGCAAGATCTCCTTGGCCTTGGGGCCCTGGACGGCGATGGCGGCCCAGTCGCCGGTGATGACGGTCATCTTGGCGTCGTAGTTCTTGATTTGTTCATTGAGGTGGGCCAGGTCCTTGTCGGTATTGGCGGCGTTGACCACCAGCAGATACCGGTCCTCCTCGAAGCGGTAGAGGTAGGCGTCGTCCACCGCGCCGCCGTTCTCATTGGGGATGATGGCGTACTGGGCCTGGTTGAGGTCCAGGGCCATGACGTTGCTGGAGAGCACGTGCTGGAGGAAGGGGACCATCTCCGGGCCCTCCACCAGGATGCGCCCCATGTGGGACACGTCGAAGAGGCTGCACGCGTGGCGGGTGTACAGGTGCTCCGCGACGATGTCGGTGGGGTACTTGATGGGCATCTCCCATCCGCCGAAGTCCACCATGGTGGCACCGGCGGCAACGTGGACATCATAGAGCTGGGTCCGTTTCAAATCGCTCATAGCAGGGGTTCCTCCTTTATCATTAACAATATAGAATCATTGCAGGGGCCCGGGCTGGAGCGCCGGGTAAAAAAATAGGGCATGACAAGTGCTGTCATGCCTCTGTTTATCGTGACCTGAGAGATTCCCGGGAAGATCCCTCCCGGTTGCCCCGTCGGTGCGCCGCAGCGCTTTCCAGATTTTCGTCCCGGCCCAGTCCCTGTTGCCTGAGAGAGAATGGCAGTTTGCTCCTTCGGCGCCGCGTTTGCGGTCTCTCCTAAGCCGTTCATCCGATTATTTACTTTGTTGCCACTTGCCGCACCATGGGTATGCACAGATATTCTATGATTAAAATATATGAAACATGCGAATTTGTCAATAAGAATTTATGGCGCTCCGCGTGTTTTTGTCTGGTCCTACAATTATCAGCGGAAATCTTTATAGGACCTCACAACACGATGGTTCCTTTCCGTGGTTTTCGCTGATTCCGCGGGCACTTTATGAACATTTTGTAAAACCCCCAGTTTTTTCAAAAAACCCCTTGCAATCTCCAGAAAGATGATGTAAGATAAGCACCGTTAGCACTCAAGGATTCGGAGTGCTAACGGTGATACGGTTTACAAATAATTTGATATAGGAGGAATCCACAATGAAGCTCGTACCTTTAGCAGATCGCGTTGTTCTCAAGGCCATGGAGGCGGAGGAGACCACCAAGGGTGGGATCATCCTGACCTCGTCCGCAAAGGAGAAGCCCTCTGTGGCGGAGGTGATTTCCGTTGGCCCCGGCGGCATGGTAGACGGCAAGGAGGTCGTCATGTCCGTGAAGCCCGGGGACAAGGTGATTACAGATAAGTATTCTGGTTCCACGGTGAAGATTGGCGACGATGAGTATACCATCGTCCGGCAGGGGGACATCCTTGCCATCGTTGAGTAAGCGTCCCCGCGTGCAGTTCGTTTAGCGTCTTCTTCGTTGGTAGCCCGGGACCTACGCGGCCCCGGACTCCGCGCCTACTTTTGCCGCGCGGCAAAAGTAGGCAAAAACGCGCTTAGACCTACGGTCTAAGAACCCCTTGGCGGGAGCGGCTCGGAG